>DATJZH010000123.1:0-2174 GCA_035499215.1 Streptosporangiaceae bacterium
CTTCGTCTTCCGCATGCCCCATCGCTCTTTCCTGGGTGTGGTTGAAACTGCTGCTGCCCGCCTGCGGCGTGAGCGTCCACGGGAACGGACACCGATGGCCGCCCGGGCGGTGCCGGGACGGATAGCGGCCGATAATGCCGGTCAGCGCAGGCGCGCACCCGGCTGCCCCGGCGCATCGCCGTCATGACAACCCGCGAACCGCAGGACGACTACGCCCAGGCGCCAGCACAACCAGCGGCAGCGAGGCGCGGGCGGGCAGGATCAGGCGCGCGGCCGGGGGCAGACCCTAGGGAACTCGCGCGCCGCGAGTACGACGATCAGCAGCCACAGCAAGATCAGCCCGGTCGCGGAGGCGGAGCGCCAAGGTCCATGACGTGTTGTTCCCCTTCAGACGTACCGTCAGCTTGCGGCCCTGCCTGGCGTACACCTCGGCCTGACCCATCAGCCAGACATGGTCCCGTCACCAGCAGTCATCCTGGACATCACATATGCGGATGACTGACACGGACGACCTGCACCATTTACGTTAATTACTAATTACAAATAGTAATAGCACCAGCTAGGCGGCCTGTTCTAAGGCCAGTCAAAAACTTGGAAAATTTCCGGTAACCGCATGCCCTGTACTGGTAAGCCCGAAACGGGAGTGCTGGTGCAAATTAGACAGACTTGAAGTCCTGCGGCGAGCCCGTCCGCGTCGGCATCGCAAGATCACGATGCTGCGCCGGCCAGCCCGGTCAGCCGGCCCGCGGCGCGGGCACGGCTCAGCTGCCGCCGTCGGCCTCTTCGCGGGCCGGGCCCGGCGGGTGCTGCCGGGTCGAGTTCTCGTAAGCGGCCACCGCCGTGGGCAGGGTCGGGAAGAGCCGATCCGCGCCGATCTTCTCGGCCAGCCCGAAGGCTTCCAGCCTGGCCAGCAGGTCCTGCTTGACGCGGGCGAGAGCGAAGACGGCCCCCCGGCGGGTGATTTCCTCGCGGACCGCATCCACCGCCTCCAGCGCGGTGAAATCCACCTCGACGTTCGCCTCGACGTTGAGCACGAACCATCGTACCGGGCCGGGCTGCTGGTCCGCGGCGGCGAGCGCCCGGCGCCGGAAATCCTCGGCGTTGGCGAAGAACAGCGGCGCGTCGTACCGGTACACCACCAGCCCGGGCATCGTCTGCGCCTGCGGATAGTCGTCCACATCGTGCATGCCCGCCAGGCCAGGGACCAGGCCCTGGATCGCATCGTGCGGCCGGGCCACCCGGACCAGCAGGTCGGCTACCGACAGGCCGATCGCAACCAGGACCCCGTACAGGATGTTGAAGGCCAGCACGCCGACGCTGGCGGCCAGGGCGATCGCGAGCTCGGCCCGGCGGAATGCCAGCAGCCGCCGGAATGCCGGGATGTCGATCAGGCGGATCGCCGCGTAGATGACGATCGCGCCGAGCGCGGCCGTCGGGAAGCGCGACAGGACCGGCCGGAGGAAGAGCAGGACGGCGAGCACTGATGCGGCCGCCGTCAGCGAGTACAGCTGGGTCCGGCTCCCTGCCGTCACGGCGATGGCCGTCCTGCTCGCGCTGCTGCTGACCGGAAATCCGCGCAGCAGGCTCGAGGCCGCGTTGGCGGCGCCCAGCGCCAGCAGCTCCCGGTTAGCCACGATCTTCTCGCCGCGCCGCGCGAACGACCGCGCGGTCAGCACATCATCGCTGAAACCCACGATCAGCACGGTAAACGCGGGCAGCAGCAATTCGTGCAGGTCATCGGGGCGGACATCGGGCAGCGCCGGGACCGGCAGGCCCGCCGGGATCGGCCCGGCGACCCCGACGCCGCGGCTGGCCAGGCCGAACACCGCTACCGCAGCGGTGGCCAGCAGCACTGCCAGCAGCGGACCGGGCGCGCGCGGCCACCGCCACCGCAGCCCGAAGAGAAAGGCCAGGACCGCTGCCGCGACCGCGACCGTGGCCGGCCGGATCTCGCCGATGCCGCGCGCAAACGAGCTGACCTGCGCGAAGAAGGCCTGCCCGGTGACCGGCACGCCGGTCACCCGGCTCAGCTGATCGGCGATCATGATCAGCGCCAGGCCTGCCAGGTACCCGACCAGCACGGGCCGCGACAGCAGGTCCGCCGCGAGACCCAGCCGCAGCAGCCCCGCGCCCACCGACATCAGCCCGACCAGCAGGGCAAGCGTGGCAGCGAG
>DATJZH010000124.1:0-3757 GCA_035499215.1 Streptosporangiaceae bacterium
TCCGTTCCCCCCGTTGCCAGCCGCTGCCGCAGGTGCCGGCCGGCCGGCACCCGGATGGCGCGCACCGACTGGGCCTGCCTCCCGGGTCTGCCGGGAGTCCTGTGAGCCGCCGTCCGGCGGCATGTACATGCTGTCCATGTCGCCAGCATGCGACGCCGGCCCGGGATGACAGCCAGCAGAGGCTGAGAACAACCTGGGAGATTACCGGAAGGCGCGTCCGGGCCCGGCGGTCACATCCGGTCGGGCACCGGGATGCCCAGCAGGCCCAGCCCGGTCAGCAGCACCCGCAGCGTCAGCGCGGCGAGTGCGAGCCGGCTGTCGCGCAGAGCAGGCTCGGCCTGCAGCACCGGGCACTGCTCGTAGAACGAGGTGAAGCCAGCGGCCAGCTCGAACAGGTAGCCAGCGAGCTTGTGCGGCTCGGCGGTCCTGGCCGCCTCGGTGACGGCGGCGCCGAAGCCGAGCAGTCGCAGCGCGAGCGCGCGCTCCGCGCTAGCGGTGAGCCGCACCGGCCCGGCGGCGGCATCCGGCTGCCGGGCCGCCTTCTGGAACAGCGAGCGGATCCGGGCGGTCGCGTACTGCAGGTAGGGCCCGGTATTCCCGGTCAGGGCGAGCAGCCGGTCGAAATCGAGCGTGTAACTGGAGTCGCGGGCGACTGACAGGTCGCCGTACTTCAGCGCGCCGATGCCCACCGCCTCGGCGATCTGGCTGCGCTGCGCCGGGTCGTCGTAGCGATCGGCGATGACCTTCTCGGCGCGCTCGACCGCCTCGTCGATCAGGGTGATCAGCTTGAACTGCTCGCCGGCGCGCGTCCGCAGCCGCTGCCCGCCCGGGCCGGTCATCAGGCCGATGACGGCGTGCTCGGCGCTGGCGGGGCCGGCCAGCCAGGACGCCTGCCGGGCCAGCGCGAACACCATTTCCAGGTGCTGGTGCTGCTCCGACCCGACCACGTAGATGAGCCTGGTCGCCCCCAGGTCGGTGAGGCGATAGCGGATGGCAGCCACGTCGGTGCTGTCGTAACCGTAGCCGCCATCGCTCTTGCGCAAGATGAGCGGCAGCGGCGTTCCGTCCCGGCCGGTGAAGCCCGGCGGGAACGCGCAGAGCGCGCCGTCGCTCACAGCCGCGATGCCGCGGCGCTCAAGTTCTGCGCACACGTCGGCCAGCATCGGGTTGTAGAAGCTCTCCGGCGCCATGTCGGCATCGGTCAGCGAGACGGCAAGCCTGGCGTAGATCACGCGCAAGTATTCCATCGAGTCGTCGACGAGCAGCCGCCAGAGGCGCAGCGCCTGCTCCTGGCCCGCCTGCAGCTGGACGACCCGCTGCCGCGCCCGGCCGGCGAAGCCCGGATCGGCCTCGAACTTCGTCCTGGCTGCCTGGTAGAAGGCGGTGAACTCGCCGGCGGCCAGCTGCTGATAGGCGGCCTGATCGCCGATGTCGAGCGCATGCTCGATCAGCATGCCGAACTGCGTGCCCCAGTCACCGAGGTGCGCGGCCCGGACCACCTCATGCCCCAGGTACTCGAGTATCGCCGCGATCGCGTCCCCGACGACCGTGGCCCGCAGGTGGCCGGCGTGCAGCTCCTTGGCGACGTTGGGCCCGGAATAGTCGACCACCACCTTCCGCGCCGGGTCAGCCACCGGGACGCCGAGCCTGATGTCCCGCAGCTGGGCGCTGGCCTGGTCGGCGATCCAGTCATCGCGCAGGATGAGGTTGACGAAGCCGGGTCCGCTGACCTGCGCCCGCTCGACTGCCCCGCGGCCGTCGATGCGCGCGGCCAGCTCGGTGGCGATCTCCCGCGGCGGCCGGTGCAGCCGCCTGGCAAGCGGAAGCGCGACATTCGACTGGTAATCAGCGAACTGCGACGGCCGGATGACGGGGTCGACGTCGGCATACGCGGCGCCGAACTGCGCGGCGAGCGCATCCTGCAGCTGCCGTGCGAGCGTCTGCTCCGGGTCTGTCATGCGCCCAGCCTATCGGGCGGCTGGCGTCAGGTCCGGCGGAGAAAATGGCCGCCGCGAGGCGGGCCGAGCCGCTCCCTGACCTTGTCCGCGATCTGCCCGCTGGCCAGCTCGGCGGCGAGAACGCAGGCGGCCGCGGCGCCCTTGGCCGTGACCGCCCCGTGCGCGATCACCACGGTCCCGTCCAGGCCGAGCAGCGCGGCCCCGCCGTAGGTTTCGGCGTCGAGCCGGCCGGCCAGCTCACGCAGGCTGCGGCGCTGCAGCATCGCCCCCACGCGCGCGGCCGCGGAGCTGCCGATCGCCTGCGTGAGCTGCCGTGCCGCGAAGCTGACCGTGCCCTCCAGGGTCTTCAGCGCGACATTGCCGGTGAAGCCATCCGTCACGACCACGTCGACCTTCCCGGCCAGCAGGTCGCTCCCTTCGAGGTTGCCGGTGAAATTGATGGGCAGCCCGCCATGCGGCGGGTCGCCGTCGAGCAGCTCGTAAGCGCGACGGGTGAGCTTGTTCCCCTTGCCGGGCTCAGTGCCGATCGTCAGCAGGCCGACGCGCGGTTCGGCGATCCCGAGCGCCGTCTGCGCGTAAGCGACCCCGAGCTGGGCGAACTGCACGAGCATCTCGGGCTTGGGATCGGCGGTCGCGCCGGCATCCAGCAGTACCGTCGGGGATGGCCGGGTTGGCAGCACGACGGCGAGCCCGGGCCGCTCCACGCCGGCTAGCGGTCGCAGCCGCAGCCGGGATGTCGCGACGATTCCGCCGGTCGATCCGGCCGACATGACAGCGACAGCCTGGCCGCGCCGGACGAGCTGGCAGGCGACGGCGATGCTCGATCGCGGCCGGCGCCGGCTCGCGAGCGCGCCCTCGTCCATCGCGACCACCTCTTCCGCAGGCGCGATGCGGATCTCGCCGGTCGCCCGGTGGCTGGCCAGCAGGGGCCGCAGCTGGCCAGGCCGCCCGGTGAGCACCACCTGGACACCGCTGTGCCGGACCGCCAGCACCGCGCCCGCGACGATCTCGTCGGGCGCGTTGTCGCCGCCCATGGCGTCCACGGCGACCAGCGCGGGCTGCGGCTGCGGCTGCTGCCCGCCGTCGGCCGGCCGTTCCTGGTGAGCATCGCCGCGCCGCTGCTCTTCGGCGGGCGGCGGATCCGGCTCGCGGGTCAGCGCCGCGCCGACCGGACGAGGATGACGCCGGCCGCCGGCTCGAGCCGCGCCGACCTGATGACGGTGTTCACCATGCGGCCAAGCCTCTCACTGCCGTACTCGCTGCATGCGGCCGGCGCCGCGGTGGGCGATGGGGCGTCCGGAGCCGCCGTGCGCAGGGTGACGATGCTTAAGACGGGTGTCCAGCGGGAACCAGTCGCGTCACTGGGTGTTCTGAGTCGGACGGGGGTGAGTCACTGAGGTAAGAATTTCGCAATATGATCTTTGTGTCCGGTCGGGCCCGCCCGGTGTGACCGGGGAACGGGCATGGTCTAGCCTTCGCCGGCGATCGCGCAGAGGTCTTTTGAGGTCCCGCCGAGTGTTTCTTTATCGCGGCCTCCTTGAGTGGTCTGATACAGGCATACGGCTGGCTGGCTGGGTGAAGGAAGTAATCGGATCTGGCGAGAGGCAATCGGCTGAACGCTGGCACAACCGAGCGTCCGAGGGGGCCCGCGGCGGCTGACCGACCGGAGGGAGCTGCATGACCCGAGCCCGGCAGGCACGGCCGGCGACCGCGCCGGCGGGCCGCCGCTTTCATGCCTACACGGCAAAGCACCTGGACGCTCTGGCCGAGCGGGCCGGACTGAGCGCGGCCGACCGGCT
>DATJZH010000125.1:0-4771 GCA_035499215.1 Streptosporangiaceae bacterium
CGGGCGAACTGCCGGCGACTTGCACCAACTCATCGGATAGCTGTCTATGGCGGTCGTACGGACTCCAGTTGCGTAAGAGTACGACTGCCACAAGGGCACCCAGGAGGATGAACGGCCCAAGCGGCAGTTGGCTTGTCCGCGCTGCCTGGTGCGTGGCCATTCGCACGCCGCCGTAGACGGCGGCCAGCGTGAATCCCGCGAAGGTCCCGGTGATCAGTGCCTGCCAGCTTGTCCAGCCGAGTACGAGGCCGATGCTGGCTGCGAGCTTGGCGTCGCCCAGGCCCATGTCGCCGGCCCTGATGAGGCACAGGGCAAGGTAGAAGCAGGCGAGGGCGGCGGCACCGATGGCGGCGCGGGCGAGGCGGCCGGGCTGGTGCCCGGCGAGCGCGGCCATGGTCAGCAGGACGAGCGTGCCGGTGAAGGCGGCGGTGGTGAGCGGGTCCGGGAGCCGGTGCACGGCCACGTCGATGAGGGCGAGCGGGACGGCGATCAGGGCCAGCCAGGCCAGCGCCGCCAGCTCCAACCCCGATGTCGCGCGGGCGGCCAGGACGGCCAGCGCGAGCCCTGCGGCAAACTCGGCCACCAGCGGGTACGGGCCGATCCGGGCCCGGCAGGCAGGGCACCGCCCGGTGACGGGCAGCAGCGAGCGCCACCGCCAGTGGCCGGGCAGCACCTGGGCTGAGCATGCCGGGCACGCGCGGCGCAGCGGCTCCGCGTACCCGGTGCTGCGCGCGAGCACGCTCACCCGTATCCGCGGCCCGGCGAGCAGGCCGGCTATCGCCCCGGCGATAATCCACGGCAGGGTCACGACTACTCCTCGCCGAAAGTGCTTCCGGTTCTCCACTATGCACCAGAAGTCGGAAGGCGGCGCGTGCGCAGGGCGCGCCAGCCGACTGGGATCAGACTGATGGCGTAGTGCTGGAAGTATCCGGCCATCCTGGGATTTCCGGGACGTGTCGCACCGCGTGCAGTGTTGACGGGCGCGAGTTCACCACGACCGATGCCCGGCCGCCTGGTTGCTCATCGCCTGTCCCGTTCACGTGAAATACGAGCCGCGCCAGGCCCACTCCGGCGCGTAGGGGTTCTCGCCGTCGGGCAGGCCGCTGGTGGCCAGCCACAGGAACGTCCCGTCTTTCTCCCGCCCAGCGGCGGTCTCGTCCGTGTCGTACAGGTTGGACGGGTCAGTGCTGTGCGGGATGGTGACGCAGGCGAGTGCCGCGCGGAGGGGGTAGCCGGGCTGGCTGGCGATCCGGACCTCGGCGTCGCCGCCGAGGTCCTCGCGCGCCTCGCTGGCCAGCTCGATCAGCTCATCGATGGTCATCGCGGCCTGCCTTCCTGCGGGCTGTGGCCCGCCGGCTCATGTCGGGGACGGCCGTCCCGCGCCCAGGAGCGGCCCGGGGCGGCTGGAGGCCGGCGTCCGGCGGCAGGCGGAGCGCGGCCTGCACTGCGGCGATGACCACGGCGTCGGGCGTACCGGTGTAGAACATGACCTTGTACCGGCAGCCGATGGCCGGGCTCAGGGAGATCAGCTGGGTTTCCTCGCCGGGCTCGCAGACGACCCTGATGGTGCCGTCTGGGGCGTGGTGGTCGTGCCAGGTGGGGTGCCCGAGAGCCGGCGCGAAGCCGTGCGCGGCCAGGTACTCCGCGAGCGTGGGCCTGGCCCGGCGGGGTCGGCTGCTCATCGTGTTCCCTTCCCGGTCGTGCGGCCTGCCGGGGTGGTCTTGCCGCGTGGCTTGCGTCCAGGCCGCGCGGCCTGGTGCGGCGTGGCGGGCGGGGTGGGGGCCTGGCCGGCGGGGCGGATGAGGGTGGCGACGTCCTCGGCGGACTTGCGGGCGAGCTGGGGCAGCACGCTGGTGTAGGTGTCGGCGGCGATCGTGATGGACGACAGGCCGAGGGTTTCCTGGACGACCTTCATGTCGTGCCCGGCGGCCAGCAGCAGGGTGGCGGCGCCGTGACGCAGGTCGTGCAGCCGGATGGGCGGCAGCCCGGCGAGGTAGGCGATCATGTGGAAGGCGTCGGTGACGGCGGCGGGGTGCAGCGGGCTGCCCGTCTCGTCGGTGAACTCGAACCCGGAGTCGGCCCAGGCGTCCCCGGCGGCTTCCTTCTCCTTGTCCTGCTCGCGTCGCCAGGCGGTGATGTCGGTGACGGTGTCGGTGTCGAGGGCGATGGTGCGCTCGCCGGCGTCGGACTTGGGGACGCCTTGGACGGCGTCCCAGCCGAGCTGGGTGATCTGCCAGCGGACGGTGGTGACCTTGTCGCCGAGGTCGGTGTCGGGGCGGCGCAGCCCGCAGCCCTCGCCGCGGCGCAGGCCCCGGGTGGCGATCAGCCGCCACAGCGCGTGCAGCCGGTGCTTGCGGGCGGCGTCGAGGAAGACCATGGTCTGGGCGGGGGTCCAGACCATGACCGGGGACGGGCGCGGGACAGAGACCCAGATGTCGACGGGGCTGACCCGGCCGCCGGCCGCGCGGGCGGCGGCGAGCGCGGCGTCGAAGTCGCGCTGCCAGGCGGTGACCCGCGCGGACGTCCAGACCAGGGCCTTGGGCCGGTCGCCGGGGGGCAGCTCGACCAGCGAGGCGACGTTGGCGGGAAGCGTGCCGGGGTGATGGCGCATGTAGGTGCCGGTCGCCGACCGGAGGGTGGCGCGGATCCGCTGGCAGGTGGCGGGGCCGACCAGCCGGCGGCCCTTGACCGCCGCCCGCCGGGCGGGGCTGCCGCTCGTGCGGGCCTCGGTGATCGCGTCGTTGAGCTCCTCGATGTGCTCGAAGACGGACGCGACGTCGGTGACGCGGAGCCGGTCGACCGGGATGTGGCCGAGGTGCGGCTTGAGGTACAGGCGGATGTGCCCGTCGTAGCTGCGCACCGTGCCGGGGCGCAGGCCTTTCTTGGCGGCCAGCCATTCCTCCAGCCACTCCCCGACTGTGGGCGGCTTGACGGCGGGGTCGTGACCGCCGCCGACGGCCTTGCGGACCCGGGCGGGGTCGGGCAGCTCGCCGGTGACCCGGATGGCCGCCGTGATGGCGTCAGCGATCCGGATGGCGGCGTCCGGGTCGTCCGGGGGCGCGATGGCCAGCAGTTGCCTGCCCAGGTCGAGCTGGGAATCGGCGTCAGTCTTGCTGTCGAAGCCGCCCTTGCGCAGCGGCGGGCGGCGGGTGCCGTCGGCGCGCGGCGGGAGCTCCAGCTGGTAGTACCAGCTGCCGTGGTCGGGGTTCCAGCCGTTGCCGCGCCGTAGCCTCGGGCACTGGCGGCCCAGCGGCCTTTTCGTAGCTGCGTCGCGGCAGCTGCATTGCTTGTAGGTAGTTCCGGTGCTCACCGGGGTCCTCCTGCGGTGGTAGGTTCGGGCTGGTGGCCCGGCGGGAAATCCGCTGGTCCAGCATCCACGCGTCGCTCGGCGGGGCCTGTCAAGCCGGGCGGCCCTGCCCGTCCAAGGCCGAGGCGCCTGGGACGGGCAGGCCGAGGGCGGCCAGCAGCCCGCCGGTGGGGACAAGCCAGCTACTGCCGGCCCGGATGACGCAGCAGGGGAACTGCCCGGCTCGGGCGAGCTCGTAGGCCTTGGTGCGGCCGATGCCCAGCGCCCGGCCGGCGGTCACCAGGTCGGTGACGGCGGGCAGGGCGGCGACCTCGGCGAGGGTCAGCGCCCTGCTCACCACGGCCACCACCCTGGGCCGTGGGCGTCCGCCGGGGCGGGCTGGCAGCGCGGGGGACGGCGGGGGTCCCGGGCGGCGGCCGTCGGCGCGGGGCTGCCGCACCGGGTGACGATGGCCGTATCGCGGGCCGAACGGCTGGTCCGGCTGGCCTTCCGCCCGGGGCCGGCAGCATCCACCCTCGACTCGCCGCGTCGTGTCAAGTCCGCCGGCCCTCTCCGGCACGAGGCCCGGGCAGCTGCCTGCGGGCTGCCCGGCTGCCCGGGGCCGGGCCCGGCCGACGGCGTGCCTGCCGCGTGCTGTACTGACCGGGTGCTCACGCGGCCCGGCTCCCGGTGCGGCCAGGAGCCGGCCGGGCGTGCCGCTGCTGTGCCTCCGGCGCAGGCTGCGGGCCGGCGGTTGTCGAACCGCCGGGAAGGGCCGGGTTGCGGAAGATCAGCACGTCCTCGTGCACGATCAGGTGCCAGGGCTGGCCCTTGGCTCGTGCCCGGCGGAGGTTGTCGAGCTGGAAGAACGACGGCCGGGCGATGAGCTTCCCGCCGCGCAGCCCGGCGAGCAGGGCGACGCAGCGGGCGACCGGGATCAGGCCCGCGCGGGCGCCGGCGGCGATGACGGCGGCGGGCAGGTCTACCAGCTCGCCACGCTGCCGCCAGGGCCGGGCAGTGACCACGGCCAGCCCGCCGGGCCGCAACAGCACTGTGCAGCCGGACATGATCGCGGTGAACCCGGCGAGCAGCTCGTCCAGCCCCTGGTGGGCGAGGTTGGCCGGGTCGTGGCCGTAGCGGTTGTCGTACTTGCGGACCCCGCCCTCCGTACCGCGGCGCTGCTCGGCCTTGACCTGGCCGTGGACGCTCGGTCCGTACGGGGGCGAGGTGACGACCAGGGCGGCGCGTCCCGCCGTGCCCGGCGGGAGCAGGCCGGGCAGCAGCCGGGCGTCGCCGCGGATCACCTCGGCGGCCCCGGCTGCGCCCTGGCGGCGGGCGTGGGCCACGTTGGCGGCGGCGACCGAGGCCCACCGTTCCTCGTACTCGATGCCCAGGCCGTCGCGGCCGAGGTGGACCGCCTCGACCAGGGTGGTGCCGATGCCGCACATCGGGTCGGCGACCAGGTCGCCGGGCTCGGTGTAGCGG
>DATJZH010000126.1:0-7302 GCA_035499215.1 Streptosporangiaceae bacterium
TGCAGGAAGTAGATCAGCACCGCCAGGTCGGCGACCATCAGCGCCAGCGTCACGGTGATGCTGATGTGCGGCACAAAGCCCGGGCCGCCCTGGCCGATGGCCCCGAGCGCCAGCACGGCGTAGACGAACGACGCCACGAAGGTGCCCAGCGTCACCTGGGTGCCGCGGTCGCGGATGAAGTTGCGCAGCATCCGCGGCCCGAACTGGGTCGAGGTCAGCGTCAGGGCCACGATCACGATCGAGAACACCACGCCGACGACGGTGATGATGGCCGCGGCGATCGCGGTGAGGATCTGCCGCGCCGCGTCCGGGGACCCGCTGAGCACCCAGCCGGGCAGGCCGAAATCGCCGCTGAAGGCCGCCCGGTCCAGCGCGTACGTCCCGGCGAACAGCGCCACGGCGGCAGCCACCTCGACCGCCGGGACCAGCCACAGATTGGTGCGCAGCACCTCACGCCGCCACTGCGAGCCGCGCGGCAGCCTGCGGATCACCGGTAGCGCCCTCGCGCCGGCGCCCTGCACCACATGGCAAGCCTCCCGGAATACCCCGCTGAGCGGCGCTGACTGCATGCACGCGGCTCACGGCCGACCAGGCTTCCCGGCTCACCTGCTGCTGATTGTAGCGCTGCCGCCCGCGCAGAGCCCTGCGCATCGGGCCGTCAGCTCCGGCTGGTCGCCGGTGACCCGGCGGTCGGCGCACCGCCCGTCAGGTTGCGCCGGCGATCCCGCCGTCCCGCGATCCGGCCACCGCCGCCAGCCGGTAGCGGAGCCGGCAGATGACGACGTTGACCGTGCCGCGCTGGATTGCCCGCTCGAGCACGAAACCCCGCTGGTTGTACAGCAGACGCTGCCACGGGCGGACAGGCATCACCTCCGGGATGAGGACGACCAGCCGGTAGTAGCGGTTCTCAGCCTCGATCGTGCGCAGATAACCGACGATCGGCGGACCGAGCGCCCGGTGCTGAGTGCGCAGCGTGATCAGCGGCACATTTGGCCGCCATTCCTCCCAGCCCTCCCGGAAGTTCACGTCGGCCTGCTCGTCCTCCGGATCGGCGTAACAGACAGTTACCGCGATGACCTCGTCGCCCATCGAAAGCGCCGCGGAGATCGCCTCCGCTGTCAGCCGTGACAGACCCCCGACCGGGACGACGACCAGCGAGCTGCGCGGCCGCGGCTTCGGCGGCTGCTGACCCAGGCCGAGCTGGCTGCCAATCCGGCCGTAGGCGGAATGCACGCGGTTGAACATCAGCACCAGCAGCGGTATGACGATGACGATCAGCCAGGCGCCCTCGGTGAACTTGCTGACGAGCTCGACCGCCAGGGCGGCTGTGGTCAGCACCGCGCCAAGGCCGTTGATGACCGCGCGGCCGACCCAGCCGCCTGCCCGCTGCTGTCGCCAGTGCCGCACCATGCCCGCCTGGGAAAGCGTGAAGCCGACGAAGACGCCGATGGCGAACAGCGGCACCAGGGCGAGGGTGTTGCCCTTGGCGACTGCCAGCAGGATCGCGGCCAGCACCGCCAGCACGCTGATGCCGTAGCGGAATACCTGCCGGTCGGCTCGCAGCCGGAACATGTGCGGCAGGAAGTTGTCGCGGGCCAGCAGGCTCGCCAGCACCGGCAGACCGCCGAAAGAGGTGTTGGCGGCCAGCGCGAGCAGGACCGTGGTGATCAGCTGGATTGCGTAGAAGGCGACATCATGCCCCACGGCGACGGCCGCCAGCTGCGCCAGCGTCGTCTGAGTCGCCGACGGGGGGACGTGGAATTTGCGGATCAGGACGGCCATGCCGAGCAGCATCACGCCGAGCAGGATGCCGAGCCACATCTCGGTGTGCTGCGCACGGCGGGCACGCGGCTGCCGGAACTCGGGCACGGCGTTGGCGATGGCCTCCACCCCGGTCAGCGCCGAGCAGCCGGACGCGAACGCCTTCAGCAGCAGCAGGACGCCGATCGACTCGGCTGCCTGCGCGACATGACCGGTCGGCGGAACCACCGGATGCGACCGCAGCAGGCCGCCGGCGATCACGATGGCGATCGCGACGATGAACGCGACGGTGGGCACGATGAAGGCCCGCGCCGACTCCGCCACGCCCCTCAGATTGATCCCCGTGATCACCGCGAGAACGGCCAGGCACAGCCATACCCGATACCCGTAGAGCGCCGGGAACGCGGAGGTGAGCGCCGCGACGCCGGCCGATACCCCGACGGCGGCGTTCAGCACGTAGTCGACGATCAGCGAGGCGGCGGCGATGAGGCTCGCCTGACGTCCCAGGTGCCGCGCGGCCACCGCGTACGCGCCGCCGCCGCCGGGAAACGCGGCGATCACCTGGCGGTAGGAGATCACCAGCACCGCGAGCAGGACGACGATCGCGATCGTCACGGGCAGCGTATAGGCCAGGCCCGCGGTCCCGGCCGCGGCCAGCACCACCACAATCGCCTCGGGGCCATACGCCACCGAGGACAGCGCATCGAGGGACAGCGCGGCCAGGCCCTCGAATGCGGTCAGCCGATGTCGCTCCTCATGATCGGGAGCAGCGGTCATGACCCTGATACAAGCACGGAACGGTGAACGCGGTGAGATACGGCACGCCCTGGCAGGCGCCGCGCGACGAGCTCGCTGCCGCCCGGCCGGCTACCGGGCGAAAGCCCTGGGGTCAGTGGTTCAGCACCAGGATCGCGATCACGACGAGCGCGACGGCGACCGCGACGACGGCGGCGGCCAGCGCCGCGACACGACGGCGCGGCGCTCGCATCGCCCACGGGCGCTGCGCGTCCTGGTCATCCTCGGCAGCGAACGCTCGGAACTGGGCGGTGCTAGCCGAGATATCGGGCGTGGCGCGGAACTCGCCGGTGCTGATAGGCCGGTACGTGCCGCCTGAAGGATCGATGTCGCGCTCGGACATGGCCCGACTGTATCGGAACGCGGGCCGGGAAAATGGCCGGTCGGCCGAGATCCCCGCGAACTCCGCGGCTGAGACGGTGTCACAACTCGGCACCGGGTCCCGGCATTTCCGGCCGGCTGACCAGCCGGGATAGCACGATCACGCTCCTGGTCCGGACCACGAACGCCGCGGTGCCGATGCGCTCGACGACCTGCTCGAAGTGGCGCACGTCCGCGGCCCTGATGTGCAGCAGCGCATCGGCGTCGCCGGTCACCGTGCAGGCATCGGTCACCTCGGGGAACTTGCCGACGGCCGCGGCGATGTCGGCGGGCGAGGTGCGGCCGCGGCAGAAGAGCTCCACGTAGGCCTCGGTGGTCCAGCCGAGCGCCGACGGGTCGACCCTGGCCGAGAATCCCCTGATCGCGCCTGACGCCCGCAGCCTGTCGACCCGGCGCTTGACCGCCGGCGCCGACAGTCCCACCTGCGCGCCGACCTCCGCATAGGTGGCACGCGCGTCGCCGACCAGTGCGGAAACGATCCGCTTGTCCAGGTCATCGAGTGCCATCGCCGGGCCGCGAGTCAGCTGCCCGGCGAGACAGGAGGGCCGCGGTGCGCAGCAGCTTGCGCTTCACGGGACCACATCCTCGCACTACTCGCGGCAGGGCGCACGCGACCCGCGACGGCGGCCGGCATGCTCCGCCCGGAGTACGGCCGGGTAACGGGCACCGCAGGTGCGGGACGCGCCCGCATCCGAACCGCTATCGTCGGCCCGGGGAGGTAGGGCAATGACGCGACTGGGCGGCATGTACGGACCGGATGCTTCTTTTCTCGGCGTGCCCAGGGCAGATCTTGCCGACCCCGCCTCCTGGGCGGGAACCGACATAATGATCATCGGTGCGCCGTTCGACGGCGGGACGTCGCACCGGCCGGGCGCCAGGTTCGGCCCGCAGGCGATCCGATTCACCGATTACCTGCCGCATGACGGGTCCAGGCCGCACCTCGCTCTCCGGGTCGACCCGCTGGCCGACCTCCAGGTGGCGGACGCGGGCGACGTCGAAATGCCATCCGGTGACACCGGACTGTCGCTGCGCAGACTCGAGCAGGCCGTGCACCGGGCCTGCCACGGCGGCGCCCTTCCGGTGATCCTGGGCGGCGATCACACCATCGCGCTCCCGGACGCGACCGGCGTGGCCAGGCACGTGGGCTGGGGCCGGCTCTCGATGATCCACTTCGATGCGCACGCCGACACCGGCAACACTCAGTTCGGCGCACTGCACGGGCACGGCACGCCGATGCGCCGGCTCATAGAGTCCGGTGCCGTGCGGGGCGACCGGTTCCTGCAGATCGGCCTGCGCGGGTACTGGCCGGAGCCGGAGACGCTGGACTGGATGGCCGGCCAGCGGATGCGCAGCTACGAGATGACCGAGGTGGTGGCCAGGGGCCTGGATAACTGCCTCACCGAAGCGATCGCAATCGCCACCGACGACTGCGACGGCGTCTTCCTGTCCGTCGACGTCGATGTAGTCGATCCGGGCATGGCGCCGGGCACCGGCACGCCCGAGCCTGGCGGGCTGAGCAGCCGCCAGCTGCTTGACTCGGTCCGCCGCGTCGCCATGCAGGTGCCCATAGCCGGCCTGGACGTCGTGGAGGTCGCGCCGCCCTACGACCACGCGGAGGTCACGGCCTTCCTGGCCAACCGGGTGGTGCTTGAGGCCCTGTCCGGGATCGCCTGGCGACGCGAACGCGCGGCAGCCGGCGACGGCGTGCAGGTCCGCGCGCCGCAGGTGCCGCTGCTGGCCGACCGCGGGCAGCAGGACGACACAGCAGCGCCGCAGGCCTGAGCACCGCCGGCTGCACCCGCCCCGGGCACATCCCGTCCTGACCGGATGAGCGGCCCTGGTCGTGTCACCGTGAGCCGCCGGCCATTACGGCTGGGGCCGAACATGGTGCTGGGGCTGCCGGGCACATGAGCCCTGCAGCCCCGGCACGGCGTTCCGCCAGGGGTACGGCGCCTCAGGCGCTGGCGGCGGTCACTCGGCCCAGCGCCCGAGCAGTCTGCGCGCCTCTACCGCAGCGCCGATCTGCGTGTCGCAGTCCTGGCAGCGGGCCGAGTACGGGTCGGTGTACCCGCAGGTGGCATGACCAGCTGGCACAGCCGCTGCCTCGGGGCTGACCATATGGCCGCTCAGCGTCTCCTTGATCTCGTGCGCGACGATCGCGGTCGTGTGCACGTAGGGAACCACCGGCAGCAGCGCGCCAATCAGCTCCTCCTCCTTCCGCCGTGAGGCTGCCTTTCCGTTCGCGGCGCTCTGCTTGATCCATTCGACCGCTGCCGCATATGCGCGCTCCGCGCCCGAGGCAAATATCCGCAAGACCGCAGGGTCCAGGTCGGCCTGCTTGTTCATGGTCACCATTCCTTAATGGTTTCGTGTACCGGATTCGTGTGCGCAGTCGCTCGCACTCATCAGATGATTCTTGCTCGTGTTTCCATTCCTGAAGATCAACCTTTATCCCTTCCTGCTATCAGGAAGTTACGACACCGTCACGCACTTGTAAACACAGCCCCGGCGCTTCCTCGGCTCGCGCAGACCGGCGCGGCGGCCAGCATTTCTCCCTGGCGACATCGGATTGTAATCTACAGTTTGCGCTGATATCCGACTTCAACCGCAGTGGTGCTCGAGTGGGAATGGCGAGCGCCGGTTCTGTCGATACCGTCGCGAAGCATGCGGCTGTGGCGCGCGGGTGCGACGCAGCACGCGTTCCCAGGTCAGCGAGATAGTTCACAGCTGAGCGCTCTTGGCGGGACGGGAAACCATAATATGCCGGGATATGTCGGGTCACTCACTGGTGCTCTCGCCCACTCCTGCGCCGAGGGATTGCCGTGCGTGGCATGACATCCTCCCGGCTTGACTGGCCAGCAGTTACATCGGTGTCCAATGCGGATTCCCAGCCGGCCGGAAATCGATATCTCTCGGGGCCGCGAAGTGCACAAGGTTGACGCCACGGAGGCACTGTTCGCCCATCGCACCCGGCTGCTACCATCCGCGCCGCCAAGCCGGGGTGGCTGGCTACTTCCACGAGATTGATGGAATGCGCCAAACACCACGAGAGAATCTATAGTTGGCGGATGCTGGACGTGACCAGGCTCCGCGTGCTGGTGGCCGTAGCCAGGTACGGCTCGGTGACGGCCGCGGCCCGCGAACTGAACTACGCCCAGCCGTCGATCAGCCATCACATTGCCCGCCTGGAGGCCGAGACCGGAGCGCAGCTGCTGCAGCGGGCAGGCCGCGGCGTGCGGCTGACCGAGGCCGGGCAGCTGCTCGCCGAGCGGGCTGAAGAGATCATCGGCCGACTAGCCGCCGCCGAGGCAGAGCTGGCAGCCAACGTCGGGCTGCGCGAGGGGCGAGTCAGGCTCGCCGCGTTCCCTTCCGCGCTCGCCACGATCGTCCCGGCAGCGGCGGCCCGGCTCGAGGCTGAGACGCCGGGACTGGACCTGACGCTGGCCGAGGCGGAGCCGCCGGAGGCGCTCCGCATGCTCCGCGCCGGCTATGTCGATGTCGCAGTGGTGTTCCGGCACTACCAGCAGGACTGCGACCCGAGCCCGCCGAGCGCCGACGACGAGGGCGACGGTGCCAGGGGCACCTTGCTGCTGGACGAGCCCGTGCATCTGGTGACCCCGGCCGGCCGGGCCGCCAAGGCACCCGGCCCGGCGGCCGCTCCGGCAGCTAGCGTCACCGGCGCCGCGCCAAGCCCGCCGGATCTGGCCGGATATGCCGGGCACCGCTGGATCGCCGGCCGCGACCACTGCCAGGCCCAGCTGATCCGCCAGTGCGCGCTGGCCGGCTTCGCCCCGAAGGTAGCGTTCACGACCGACGACTATGTCGCGGTCCAGGCGCTGGTGGCGGCCGGCCTCGGCGTTGCCACCCTGCCGGGGCTGGCGCTGCGAGGCGCGCGGCATCCGGGAATCGATGCGACGCCACTTCCGGGTGCGCGCCGTTATGTATTCGCCGTCACCTACGGCGAGCCGCCCGATCCGCCAGCTGCCGCTCGTCTCATCAGGGTCCTCGCCCGGGCGGCCCGGGCCGACGGCGCGGCCGCGTGACGCCTGGCGCAGTCAGATCGGCGTAGCCGCCGGCCTGGTCCCCGGCTACCCTGGCCGCCATGCGCCGCTCATTCAGCCTGATCCTCGACGTCTGCTGCGTTCTCGCCTTCGTCGCACTCGGGCGGCGCACTCATCACGACGGCGACAGCGCCGCCGGGATCTGGCAGACTTCGTGGCCGTTCCTGATCGGCCTGACCGCTGGCCTCCTGGCAACGCGAGCCTGGCGGCAGCCGTTTGCCCTCGTGCCGGCCGGCATCGGAGCCTGGATCGGCGCGGCTGGCATCGGCATGGCGGTCAGGGTGATCGCCGGCCAGGGCACGGC
>DATJZH010000127.1:0-5617 GCA_035499215.1 Streptosporangiaceae bacterium
CACGAACTGTAATCCGCGGTCGGCCCGCTGCCTTTCCCCGCAGCCAGGCAGGATAGCCCATCACCTAAGCCAGGTGATGATTCCGGCCTGCCCGGCCCGCAGTTTTGGGAGCGGGTTTGCCGTCACGCCAGCCGCCGATAATCTTGCCGTCACGCCATCCTCCGATAATGCTGGGTCAATTCTAAATTTGCCGGCCGTTCACCACGGCGGAACGCCGGCTCGCCGGCCGCTTCGAGATGCTCGTGCAGCTGTTTATCGGGATCCTGTTCATTTCCATCTCGGCCACCGTGACGCCGCGCTCCGGCCGGCCGCGGGCCTGGAAGCGCTGATGCGGGCGGGCCTGGATCAGTTACGGGAGCTGATCAGGGAGGCGGGGCTTGAGCTGGCACCCAGCGCTGAACGGCGGCCGGCGCCAGGTGCTGTCGTGCACCTGGCGCCGGCGTGCCGCACGCGGCGGCCCGCGGAACTCAAAGCTGGCCTATGCGAGGATCTTCGCCTTCTCGCGGTCGAACTCCGCCGCTGAGATGACTCCCCGGTCACGAAGATCAGCCAGCTTCGCCAGCTGGTCGGCAGTGCTTGCCGGCGACTCCGCCGCAGCCTGCTGGACATACCTGCGCATTTCCGCGTCCTGGTGCTGAGCCTGGCGGACAGCCCGCTCATGCATCGATCCGCCGCGGGCGATCAGGTAGACCAGCACGCCGATGAGCGGGATAAACAGCACGAACAGGAACCAGAGGGCCTTGGCGAAGCCGCCCAGGTCATGGCTACGGAAGATATCGATGATTACCATGATCAGGATCCAGATCCAGATCACCCACAGGAAGAACTCAAGCAGCGTCCAGAACAGGTCCAGCAGCGGATACGACGAACTGGCGAGGACGTGCATTCGGGCCCCTTTCGCAACGAGAATCGTTAGGCACCTGAACACAACTGCCGTGTTCCAGGGCGGGTCCAGCTTTCGCTGGCAGCCGGTCTTCGGCATCACCCATCGCGGGTGAGACGGCGCAGGCAGCTGGCACCGCCGGCGCGACGCCACTGGTGCGGCGAGAGCTTCAGCTGCCCCCGGCGCGGCCCGGACCCGCCTGCCGGCCCGGCGCGGCGGCGAGGTGCAGGTCGCCGATGATCGCAGTGACGAGTTCCTCCGGCGTTCCGCCGGCGGGCATGACGAGCGCGTCCTCCGCCGGATGCGGCATTTCCAGATCGTCGAACTGGCTGTCCAGGAGCCCGGGGGGGAAGAAATGCCCGTGCCGGGCGGTGAGCCGGGCCACGTCTGCGTCGTGCCCGACGTCCAGGAACACCAGCCGTGCGTCGGGACGCCCGTCCAGCAGCACCTCCCGGTAGGCACGCTTCAGTGCCGAGCAGGCCACGACGCCCGGATCGCCCGCCGCAGCCCGCTCGTCCATCCAGGCGCCGATCGCCGCCAGCCAAGGCCACCGGTCATCGTCGGTGAGCGGTATCCCGGCGGACATCTTGGCAACGTTGGCGGCCGGGTGGAAGGAATCACCGTCAGCGAACTCCCAGCCGAGCCGGCCTGCCAGCAGCGCACCGACCGTCGACTTGCCACTGCCGGACACGCCGGCCACCACCACGATCATCGCATGACCGGGCGGTCAGGTCGCAGGCGGATATCGGCCCAGTGGGCGGCCATACCGATCACGGTCCACTTGCGGCTCGCCGGCGTCTCGCGCCAGCCCCGCGGCTGATCTGCGCTCATACGTGGACGCTACCTCGCTCTTGGCGGAGATGATGGCCGTCCCGCGGACTGGCCCGCTTCCCGCGGGCTGGCCCGCATTGTCTGCGGCCCGGCCGGCAAGAGGCGGGGAACAGCCTCTGGCATCCGGTGTCAGGTGCACGGGCCTGTGCGACTCGCTGCAATCCCGGGCCGGCGTTCCTGGCAAGCTCCCCCGTCGTGCCGCCAGCGCCGCCGACAGGAAAAGGGCAAGCAGGGACGAAGGTCACTGTTCCCCGGGTGCCGGACGTAGTCCGATGGCAAGCGGTCGGGCGATGCCCTTCGACAGCTGTGCGGGCCGGCAGCAGCGCGGGCATGCCTTCGGCGGCGGCGCGGCGGCCGCTGAGGCGAAGGCCGGCGAGTTGCTTGCACGCCGGCTGTGACGCCGGAGCGGGGAAGTGGGTCGAGATGACGGTCGATGCCCAACAAGCGGCGCGCAATCAGCAGGTGATAATGCTCGTCCTCCTGGTGACTGCGGCGAAAGCCCTCGTCCGGAACAGAACCGTTGTAGTGCTCGGGCTGGCAGCAGTGGGGCGTGTCGCGCAACAGAGGGGGGCAGCCACGTCGGCGGCCCTGCGGCGCAGGACGGCCGCCAACATGGCGGCCTGGCGCCGTAGCCAGCCCCCCGCCACGTAGCGGGGCCGGCCTTCGGAAAGGGGCCCCGGGCCCGCCTGGACGAAAGATCCCGGCTGGTTCGGGGACTTTCGAGGCCGCCCGGCCTGCGTCCATGCCGGGGTGCCGAGGGCCGGTCCCGCCGGACCCGGCAGCGCGCGGCATCGGCAGGTCAGCTCAGCAGGCGGGCCAGGCCGGAAATCACCATGTAGGCGCCCACGAAGATAGCCACGCCGGCCATGAGCTGCCGCGCGTGGCTCATCAGCCAGTCCTGGGCGTGCTGAAGGCGCGCTTTCGTTGCCTCGGGCCGGAATTCCAGGAACGCGAACGGGATGAGCACCAGCGAGAACTCGATGATCACGAACACGATCACGGCGACGGCTTGCGCCGCGGTGGACGACTTCCCGGTGATCAGCTGATGCAGCGCGGTGATATAGCTCGCTCCCGGCGTGCCTGCCACCGCGCCGATCAGGACGACGAGCCCGACCCTGGGCTCGCGCAAGACCCGCTGCGCCCAGCCGTCCTTCTTGGCCGGCTGCCCGCCACCGGCCGGGGCGGGTGCTTTCTGCCGGCCGTGCACGCGGCCCGTTGCCACCAGGACGCCGATGGCCAGCAGCGGCACCCCGAGGGCCAGGTCGAGGCCCGCGCTGGCCGAGCCCTGGGTCTTGACCGCGTCGGCCTGCAAGACGAACACGTCCAGCAGGCCGATGGCCAGGCTCATGCCCATGCCGCCCAGCAGGAAGCACTCGAACATCAGCCGCGGCCGCGCGTTCTCGATCAGCAGCAGGTCAATGGCGAACAGCTTCGGGTTCAGAGCCGCCAGGACCGCCAGCCCGAAGAATGCCGCATTCACGGCAACTCAGGCTGCGCTGCCGTCCCTCCCGTGGCCATCGGCGATCCCGGGTACCGGGTGCGGCACGGGGACCGGCTGATTATCCCCGTACAGCGGGGGTCGGTTATCCCCGTGTCGATGGGGCCAGCGGACGCGGCAGAGGCCGGGCTCGCATCACAGTCGCTGCGGGGCGGCTCGCCGGCCGGCAGTCTCGTCCGGTCGATTCCGTCTGACATCATGATCGGCTCCTGCCGTCGACGGGCCGGCTGTAGCCGACCGACGCCCGCCGGGTCACCTTGATGCTCCGCCCCAGGAAGCACAGCCGGATCACCCGGTCAGGGTGAGGCCTGCACCTCCCATTCGCGGCGCCGGTTCCCGGTCCGGCCAGTGCCGTCCAGGATCCAGTACCGCAGCGAGTCCATGATCAGCTGCAGCGCTTGCGGGTTGCGGCACTAAGGCTGTTGCCGCAGCCGGCGTAGCCTCGGCCAGCGCGAGCTAGGTCGCCGCGCCTGCCGGCCGGTCATTCGGCCACAAGGCGCGCGGCCGGCGGCATGGGTGAATTTCGCCGTGCTTGGCCCGCCGGGCACCGGAGGGGTCAGCGCGAACCCGGCGCCGCCTCCGGCGCCACTTCCGCCCGGAACCACGCGCCCGGCGCGAACACCGCCAGATCCTTCTGAGGTCCCGAGTGCTGACGCTGGATGAGCAGGAAGCCGCCAGCGGTGACGCTGAACGTGTCCCCCTCCTCGTAGGTGATCTCGCCGTTTCCTGCCGGGGCACCGCCCAGACAGACCTTGACAGCCATGACCCGGCACTCCTTCCTACGCGGCCGGATATGCATCACCTGCCACGGTACCCCGCGGCCCTCCGCGTCCGGCCGTCACTGACCGGCGCGGCCGGCGGCGCCGCCACCCCGGCGCCGCTCACCGCCGAAGCAAGGCGGCTGCACCGCCACTACCGCGAGCTGGCCGCCAGGCCGCGCCGGCCCGACGCGCCGGCACCGGCAACGGGCCCTGGGGGCTCGACTACTCAATCTGGCCCGGCCAGTCTTGCGTGCTGCGGGCGTCACTGAATAATCTTCTCGGTGGTCTGCGTGCTCGCACGCCGCGTGCTCGGCTTTCTGCTGGTGCTGGCCCGGCGTGAGGCGGCCACGGGACGCCGGGTTCCAAGCCGCACAGACCCGACTCAGAAGGAGCAGCAATGAGCACGCCAGTCGCCTCAGGCACCGACGCTGAAGCTCAGGCGCCGGGCCGATTGCAATACAGCCTGGTAGAGGTCGCGCTAGCGCAGTCGGACCTGACGACCATCGCGCAGTACATGTTCTGGCTGATGTTCCGCAACGTCGCGTCGGACGGGCTGGTGTTTGTCTCGCCGCCGGACAGCAGCAACCAGCCATCGCCCCCGGTCCTGTCGCTACCCGGGTGCATACTCGCCTCACCGACGTGGGAGAACACCGGCACGCACGTGAACCAGGACTATGTGTTCAACTGGACCCGCGACGCCGCGGTCGCCGCGGTCGAGCTGGCGGCCGGCCCGCTGCACACCAGCCAGCCGCTGATCGACTATGTGCAGTTCGCGCAGACCTGCCAGACCTCGGCCAGTGCCATCGGAAACTTCGATCGTGCGTCGTTCTACATCAACGGCACTCCGCGGAATAACTGGAGCGACCAGACCGACGGGCCGGCCCTGCAGGTCCTGGCGATCCTGCAGATGTACGCCCAGCTCGACGCCCCCAGCCAGGCGGCGGCGAGCGCCGTGATAGCGGCGAACCTGAACTTCCTGCAGAACGCCTACCAGGGCGAGACGGTCAACGTGTGGGAGGAGGAGTTCGGCGCCTCGTTCTTCGCCCGCTCGGTGCAGCTGAAGTGCTTTGCGGCGATCGCGGCCAACACCCTCGGGATCCCGGTCCCGGGCTGGCTGAGCACCGCCATACCGTGGCTGCAGAACGCCCTCGCCAGTCACTGGAACGGCCAGTACTACCAGTCGCTGCTGCCCGTCCCGACCGACTCCCGGGCTCCTTACGACCCGAACCTCGACGTTGCCGCGGCGGCGATCTACGGCGCGGTCGCGGTCACCGACACCAAGCTCCTGGCGACCGCCGCGCAGTTGCGCAGCCAGTGGGCCGACCCGAACTCGCCGAACTATTACCCGATCAACGGCGCCGACCAGCAGCGCGGCATCGGCCCGATGCTGGGGCGCTATCCGGGGGACACCTACGACGGTGACACCGCCGATCCGCCGACGCGTGACCATCCCTGGGCCGTTTCCACCGCCATCTTCGCCGAGCTCTACTACCAGCTGGCGCGGCAGGTCAGCAGCAGCGGAACGGTTCCGCTCGACAGCCTGTCGGCGGCCTTCTTCAGCCAGATCGGGGTCAGCGCGGCAACGACCTCGGCCGCGGCAGCCGCGGCGCTGCAGAGCGCCGGCGACCAGATGCTGCAAGCGCT
>DATJZH010000128.1:0-6194 GCA_035499215.1 Streptosporangiaceae bacterium
TTGTCACGAGTGCGGTAGCCGGCGACGGCGAGGACGAGGCATTGCAGATTCCCGTCCCAGGAGTGATCGACGGCTGTGGCTGGACCACCACTGCTCGCCGTGTCGAAGGCAAGACGGAGGGTAGCGGGGACCTGGGGCTAGCGGTCGCCGTCCTGGCGATGCCGCCAGCGCTCCTCCAGTCGCTCGATCAGCCCGGATCCCGCCTGCTTTCCGGACCGCCGGTTCGGGGCGGCACGCGGCTTCTTGCCGGAGCGCCGGTAATGGGCGGGAACGCGCCCGGTGGTGCTGCCGGTCATGCGCCGGTAGCTGGTCACTGCCCACATGGTGCAGGCGAGCATGACCATGAAGCCCGCCACTGCGACCAGGGGGACGTTGATCGCGACCCCGGCGAGCAGGAGCCCGATGCCGATCAGGAACCCAAGCGCCGCCGCGATGACCCGGCGCCTGTAGTGCACCCGCGGATCGGTTGCGCGTACGGAGCTGGCAAGCCGCGGGGCGTCGGCGCGGAGCCCCTGCTCGATCTGCTCGAGCTGGCGCCTCTCATGTTCAGAGAGCGGCACGGTGCCCCCTCCCATAGAACTCAGGCCGCGAACGCTCTCGTTGACGTTCACCTCACGGCCCGGCTTCTATGTTCAGAGCGCGAGCGCGCCGCGGGATTTCGGCCAGACCCGTCCGAGGCTCCATATCCACCGGGAGTGACGTTCTGCGCCTACAGAATACATCGCACCCGTGCGCAGAAGAGACGCACGCCGTCGCCGGTAATGAGCGGTCATAGTCGCCGTTTCCCGCGGCGAGCCGTTCCGCGATGGTCAGGGTGGTGATCGTCTGGTGATGGGTGGAATACGGCTCTCCTGTCGGTGCGTGGGTAGCTGACGGCGGCCGGTCGCCGGGAATGCTGTGTGCTGGCGGGTGCCGCAGTGCAGCCGGGTACCCATTGGAAAGCTGGTCCGCCGGTCCGGTTCCCGGGGTGGTGACGCCGGCCTTTCTCCCGGCCGGAAAGGCTGCCGCAGTCCCGTCCCGGCGTCAAGGCCCGCTGGCTCTTTCGGGGTGGCCTTCGGCCAGTCGTTGACCCCGGCCGGCTCCTGCGGCCAGAGCTCCTGCGGCCAGGCGGCGGTGCCGGGCGGAAGGCGGAAAGGAAGAGCAGGCCAATGGGGCCAGCTGGATCGCCTCGGTGGTGGCCGAGCGGGCACCTGCCGCGGCGCTGTGCACCGACCGGTTCCACGTCGTCTCCCGGGCCACCGAGACCCTGCATGCGGTCCGCCGGGAGGTGCGGCGGCGTGACCTGCGCCCGATGGCCCATGGCGGCCAGCCGGCCCGCATGCGGCGCACGCCACGGTTCCCGGGCCACCGCGTGGACCGTCCGCATGACCGCGATGAGAGCGGCGTCGTCCTTCGACCGCTGGGACGGCTCCGCGGCCCGCCGCGCGTAGTAGCCGCACCGGGACACGCCCAGCTGGTGGCAGCCGCCCGCCGCCGGTCAGCGGTCCCGCCGCGGCTCCTTCGGCCGAGCGGGCGGGCTGGATGGGCTTGTCAGGGGGTGCATCCGCGCACGGATGAGGCGGTCTCGCGCAGGCCGCCGCGGGCCAGGAAGCCGGCGACGAGGGGCGCGAGCAGGCCCGGCCGGGCCAGCAGCTCGGCGTGGCCGCCGCTGTAGACATGCAGCCGCGCGCCGGGGAGCAGCGCGGCCAGGATCCTGGCGTTGACCAGCGGGATGATCGGGTCGTCGTCGCCCGCGAGCACCAGGGCGGGCTGGCGGATGAGCGGCAGGAACGGCAGCGAGGTCCATCCCAGCCCGGCGGCGTGCTGGTACAGGAAACCGCGGAGCGGTCCGGGGCGTGTCTGGCGAAGGATCCCGGAAATCGTTTCCGGGTCTGTTCTCGCGCTTCCCCCATACAGCTTTCCGGCGATCCGGCGGCCGTAATCCGCATCCAGGTACTGGCGCTGACTGAGCAGCTTCGCCAGGGCCAGCGGGTTGCCCGGCACCATTGTCTGCGGCCCGGTTCCCGTCGCGACCAGGACCAGCCGCCGGCATCGGCGCGGGCTGCACAGCGCGAACTGCTGGGCCAGCTCGCCGCCCCAGGAGTAGCCGAGGATGTCGGCGGCCGGGTAGCCGAGCTCGCCGAGCAGCCCGCGCAGCAGCCGGGCCAAGGTGGCGAACCGGTAGGGCAGTACGGGCGGCGGGGAGCCGCCCGCGCCGGGGACGTCGAAGCGGATCACCTCGATCGCCGGGTCGAGCGCGTCGACGAACGGCTGGCAGACCTCCAGGCTGGTGCCGATGCCATTGGCCAGCAGCAGCGGAGGCCCCGTCCCTGTGCCGGGCCGGATCGCCACCCGCAGCGGCGTCCCGGACACAACGACCGTCCGGATGCCGGGCCGAGCCTGCGGCGGGATGCGGTCAGCGGCCGACGACATGGCTGCCTACCGCTGGCGCCGTGGTGCTGAGCACGGACGGTGCGGCGTTCGCCGCATCGGTCAACCGGCCGATGTCGCGGGCTGGCAGGTACATGACACACCTCGTTCGACTCGGCTTCCAGGCTGACGCCGCGACCAGCGGCAAGGCGAGGGTCCTTAGTCCCCGGTGACCGGGATCGCTGGTCGCCGACCGGGGCAACGGCGGGGTGTCAGCGAATCGACCGCCTCCGTAGCCGGCCGGCCGAGGCATGAGCCGCAGTTGTGCGTCAAGGACGCATGATGGAACTGGCCGAGCGGCTAGCGCGGCCTGTGCCCGGCAGTTCCTCCGGGCGCGGCAGCGCCGCCGGAAACCGTGCGAAACCTGCCCAGGACGCCGCTGGCCACCATCGAAGCGTCGCGGATGGCCAGCGCGACACACACGGACTCTGCGGCGGCCGCGCCCGGCACATCCCCTGCGGCGGACGACGTACTGCGTCAGCGGGTACCCACAGGCGCTGAGCCCCGGAATGTGCTGGGCCCGTCATGCATTGCCGGTCAGCCCATCACGGTCCATCCGAGGCGTCCCGGAACACAGAGCCCAAGGTCTCATGAACAGCGATCGAGCAGCAAGAACTGCAGAGTGACTCCAGCTCGGGGCGATCCAGCGAGCACCCTGCGGGTCAGGGGATGTCGTTGCTGGTCAGGGGATGTCGTTGATGCTGACAGCCTCCAGCCTTCCCGAGCCCCTGTCGGTGACCAGCAGGGTCTTGCCGCCCTCCAGGTCGGTCTGGTTGAACTCGTGCGGCTGCCTGCCTGTGGGAATCGACCCCACCAGAGCCAGCTTCCCAGCCCCGGCCAGCGCCTTCCTGGTGTTGACGACCATCAGACTGGGCGGGGAGCCGGAGTTCGCGACGACGATCTGCGCGCCGCTCTTGATGAACTTCTCGCCGATCGGATTCGGGCCCACGGGTACGTTCGCGATCAGCGGGTGCGCGCGATCCGCCCGCAGCCAGGCGGCATTGAAGGCGAGCAGCGCGTTGCTCTGTTGCGCGGTGACCCACACGACGCGGCCGTCCGGTGAGGTCACCACCCGCGACGGCCGGCATCCGGCAAGGGCCGTCGCGAGGACCGCCGTGCCCTGCTGGGTGCGGGTCTCCGCGCGTTTCATGCTGACGACGCTGACCGTTCCCTCCGACGGGCTCTTGTCAGTGGCACGTTGCCAGCTCGTCACGTACAGCAGGTCGCCGAACTGGGCAACGCCCACCGGCTGGCTATCGAGCGGCACGAAGCCGTCGAAGGCATACCCGCGAAAACCGCTCTTGGTGATCTTCACGTCGAAGACCGCCATGTTGCTACTGCCCTGCAGTGTCACGAAGGCGTACTTGTCATCGGGCGAGATCGCGACCTGGACAGCCCCTGTGCCCTTACTGTCCAGGTCCCCCAGGAACGGGTTCGCGGCGTTGTCCCTGGCTTTCGGAATGCTGATCACGTCGGCCCCGTCGCCGCTGGCAACAAACAGGTAGCGGCCGTCCTTGGTGATGGCCTCCCCTTTCTTCGGCGCGCCAGGAACCTGAATGTTCCTGAAAAGCGTGGGGTCGGAGCCATTGTTGGTGAGCATCACCACCGAATTCTCGGCCGACACGAACGAGAACTGCGAGGATTGGCGGCCGAGGCCCACCACGACCGCAAACGGCATGCCGTCGACGGCCACGTACTTGGGGTGGACCCCGGCCAGAACACGCGTGGTGGCTGTCTTGGTCGTGCAGCGGGGAACCGCGAGCGCCGTGCCGGCAGGGCCTGATCCGCTGGCTGATCCGGGCCGCACCAGCAGGAAGGTACCGCCGCCGGCGATGACGAGGACCGCGGCGGCCGCCGCGGCCGCCGTTCCGCGCGAGCGGTGCCGAGGTCTGGTCGGCCGACCGCCATCCGGGCCACCGTCGCCCGTGGCGGCCTCTACCCGATTGCCACGCTGAAGGTCGTGCCTCACGCCCGGCTTGCGCCGCAGCCCCTTCAGTGCAAAGGGCCAACGACTGGCCCGGATATCTCCGCGTGCTGGTGCGTCTTCGGGGATGGCTGCGTCGTGGGGCGGGCCGGGCCGGACGCGTTCGGGCGCCGCGGGTGCTGCCTTGGGGTGTGCGGTCGCAGTAGCGTCAGCGCCAGGCGGGGGTCTGGGGTCGAGGCATGAGCGCGCGTGGATGACGGCCGAGTCGCCGTCGACGGCATGCTCGCCGACGGCGCTGGCATCCACTGCTATCACAAGCTCGTCGCTTACCGGCCGGGTCCGCGGCGGGCTTGCCTCGGTCGCCGCCAGCACATTGAGCGTCCCGCCGCCGACGTTATCCCGCCGGACTCTCCGTTCGGGCGCGCGGCCGTGCAGGGACAACCGCCCGAGATCGGTGATGGCGGCCGATAACTGCGCGGACCTGGTCATCTTCATGT
Organism: Streptosporangiaceae bacterium; assembly: GCA_035499215.1. Classification (GTDB taxonomy): domain Bacteria; phylum Actinomycetota; class Actinomycetes; order Streptosporangiales; family Streptosporangiaceae; genus DATJZH01. The sequence goes on from DATJZH010000128.1 coordinate 4,831, forward strand.
CAGCCCACTTGCTCCGCAGCCCCAGTAGTACCCCATTACACGTGGCCAGGGCAGATACTGTCAAAACGGTTTCCGCTGTTGGTCGCCGCCGGCGCGGATCGGCCGGAGCCTGATCCGCAGCTCGCGCTGGGTGGCCAGTGCCCCGCGGGCACATCGCGAAGCGAGCTCGCAGATGCCGCATTGGGCGCCGGCGGAAGGTGGCCGACGGGAACCCTCTAGCTGGCCCGGCTGCTGCGCCTTCAGCCGGCCCACTGATACGACAGGAACAACAGCCCCACTACGGCGGCGAGCGGCGCGCTCACGCCGAAGTACACGTATCCGACCCACGGTCGGCGCGCTTGGAGCCGGGCGAGCGCGATCCAGACCGGGAACAGTACCAGGAGCGTTCGTGGGCAGGTCTGATACCACGTCTGCGTGCCGAGCGCGAGCGCGGCGAGCCCGCAGTACACGGACTCGGGCCAGCGGTGGCTGCACAGGAACGCGAGCGTGGCCAGGACCATCACGGCCATCGCGGCGAACTCCAACTGGAACTCGAACGCGTACGCGGCGCTGAACGGGTGCCGGAACGCCGCCCACCAGGTCGTTTTCAGTGCCTGGATCGGCGTGACCAGGTGCAGGTCCCAGCCGGCATGTTCGGCGTTGGCCCACGCTTCCCAGGTGCCGGTGCGCACCGTCAGGTAGGCCTCGTAGGCTGCCGGCCCGGCGAGCGCGCAGCAGGCTTTCGCGGTGTTCGCCAGACGCGACCCGCGCGGTCCCGTGAGGGCCATGACGGCCAGCGCCGGGATCATGAAGACGGCGTCCGGGCGCACGAGCCCCGCCAGTCCCGTCAGGAGCGCGGCATGCCACCACCGGCCGCGGGTCGCGGCGTGCCAAGCGGGTATCGCGAACGCCAGGAATAAGCACTCCGCGTACCCGACCGTGAGGAAGATCGCGGCGGGTGTGGCGAGCAGGCAGAGCACGGCACGGCACCCCCCCGCGAGCCGGGAGAGCGAGACGACCGCGAAGCAGCCCGCGACGCCGGATACGGTCAGCTCGGACAGCACCCAGTTGCGGAGGATCAGGTGCACCGCAGCCAGAGTCATCGGGTACCCGGGAAAGAACACGGTGCTGTTCGCAGTCGATTGCGGCGAGAAGTAGCCGTGCTGGGCGATGTTCCTCAAGAGGGTCGCGTCCCAGTGTTCGAACGCCCCGGTCAGCGGCGCATGGCTGGAAGTGCTGCGATACACCCACGCGGCAGCCCAGGCGAGGACGAGAAGGGCCAGGTGCGCGGCGGCCCACATGCCGAGCGCGGCACGGTCGTCGGGGGTGAGGTTCGGGCGCCATGAGCGCGCCTTGGCCAGCAGGCCGCGGACCGGCGCCGCGGG
>DATJZH010000129.1:0-7348 GCA_035499215.1 Streptosporangiaceae bacterium
CTTGAGACAACGGCAGGTCCGCGCGCGGTTATCAACCCGGGCGGCGCGTAGTCGGCCGCCTGGCAGCCGCGGTTACGGGCCAGCGGATGAGCGACTCACCGACCGTATATTTATGCACCGGCGTTCTCGGGGCGAATGTCCGCTTCTGCCGCATTTCGCGCGTCTGTCAGCCGGGTGGTGGGTGCTGCGGGCTGCGGCCCGAGGTGATTGGGCTATCTCGGTGGCAAGCCTGCCACGTAGCCGCGGGCCTGCGCGATCCAGCGGTCTAGTGCCTGGTCGTCGAGCACGCTGCTATCGATCACGACGATCCCGCGCATCGGCCAGCCGGTCACGTCGAAGGGGCGCACACCCGGCTGGGTGGCCGCTGCGTCCATGTCCTGCGCGCCGATCCGCGCAATGAGCCGATCGCCATAGACGCCGGCGGCCAGGTGGCCACCGATCATAAAGGCCAGGCCACCGGACATCTTCCGCTCGCTGACCGGCGACATGCCGAAGGCAGGCGCGGACCCGGTCCGCCAGCAGTTCGTCAAACGCCGCGCCCTGAATCGTAGAGCCCGGCCAGGCCAGCCGGTGCGCGAGGGCGGCGGGGAGAGCGCCGGGCCGCGGACAGTTGCGGCGCTGTCATCACCGCTCAGGCAGCCGAGAGAAGTCACTGGACGCTGCCCACACCGAATCCAACGCGCGCACTTGTCATCGAACGTAGTCACTCACCGCACAGAGAACGCTCACCGAGCCGCCGATATGCATGGATGGCGGTCGGCGACACATTCCAGACGGGCGCGCCCGAGTTGGATGATCTGCGCGCTTGCTCGCGGGGAGGCCGACCTTATGCGCGCCTGCGTCGGTGTCGTACGGGCCGCCGGAGACGACGGTCCAGCCCCTGCTCAGCGAGATCGGCGACGAGCTCACTGGCCACGTGCGCCCGTACCCGGTGGCGGCGCGGGAGTCCATGATCGATACCGAGCGCTGGCAGACCAGTCCCCGGTCCGCGCAGCCACAGTGCATAGGGCCGAGCCGAGCTCGTCGAGGGCGGCGGGCCACTGCGGATCGCCGGAGCAGGCGAGACGGATGCCGTCGCGGCAGGTCTCCTCAGTGGCGGCTTCGCCCGGGAGATCGGGCAGGCGGATCAGCCAGCAGGCGAGGGCACGGTCCAGCGCACGACGGCGGGCGGGCGCTGTCGCCGCATGCGGTCCCGGTCCATGGCAGCATGCCCGCCCTGATCGCGGCCAGCAACTCGGCGGGCTCGCCGATCTCCAGCAGGGCGCCGAGGACGGGATCACCGGGCTCGGCCAGGTAGGTGAGGGCGGCGCGCCAGGGCCTGCGCGCTGAGCGCGCTCACTGCTGTGCCCCGAGCCATAGCCCGAGCGCGGCCTGACTGACCGCAGCGCGGTGTACTGCGCCATTGAGCCAGACCGGTCTCGTTGCGGCGGTCGGCGGGGTGTATAGGCTTCTGCCAGGCCATGGCCTTGGCCCATTGGCAGTATCGGGAGCGGCAGTATGCCCAAAGCGGCGGGGGTGGACCCGGGCCAGCGTCAGCTTAACGGCCCGCAGACGACGGGCCGGGAGTACCGGAACCTGTCCGTTGCCGAGTACGGCATGCGGTGCGATGAAGATGTCGCGGTGCCGATGCGCGACGGGGTGACGTTGCTGGCGGACGTGCACCGGCCTGATGCTGGCGGGCGGTTCCCGGCGCTGATCGCGGCGTCCCCTTATCCGCGGCAGATCCAGGATCTCGGTGCCCCGATGGGGTTCATCGAAGCGGGCGCGACAGACTTCTGGGTTCCTCGCGGCTACTGTCACGTGATCACCAACCTGCGCGGGACCGGCGGTTCGGGCGGGACGTTCGGATTCTTCGACTCCCAGGAACGCTGTGATATGCACGACCTGGTTGAGTGGGCCGCCGCGCAGCCGTGGTGTGACGGGAATGTCGGGATGATCGGCATCAGCTACTTCGCGATGACTCAGCTCGAAGCGGCGGTGGAGCGCCCCGAACACCTGCGCGCCATCTTCCCGGTCGCGGTTACCACCGACCTGTACGAAGCCGCGATGCACCACGGGTTGTTCAGCTCAGGCTTCGTCACGCCGTTCCTGGCCATGGTGGGCATGACATCGGGCCGCAGCGACAAGTTCTGGCGCAGCACGCTGATCGACGCGGTGCGGCATGTGCTGCGGACACCGGCATTGCACCGGCGGTTCGCGACGATGAACGGGGAATCGTCAGTGGTGATGCTGCGCGAGTTGCTGAAGCTGCACCACGATCCGCATCCGTGGGATGACCTGTGGCGGGCGATGGCCGTCGAACATCCCGTGCGCGACGACTGGTGGGACAAACGCGACCTTCGGCCGCTGCTGGCCAACGTGGAGGTGCCCACGTACCTGGGCTGTGATTGGCAGAATGTCCCGCTGCACCTGCCGTCCACGTTCCGCGCGCTCGCCGCGTTGACCAGCGTGCCGGTCGTGCGGGTCGGGATGCTCGGCGAGTTCGGGCTCACCTGGCCCTGGGAAAGCCTCCACCTCGAGGCCCTCGCCTGGTATGACCACTGGCTCAAGGGCCGCGACACCGGGATCCTCGAAGGTCCGCCGATCCGGTACCGCATGCCAGGCACCGACGGATGGCGCACAAGTACCGTCTGGCCGCCCACCGGATCGTCGGCTCAGCGGCTGGTGCTCCGCAGTGATGGCGTACTGGCCGCGGCCGACGACGCACCCGGCGACCGGTCATTGCTCGCGCTCGGAACCGGGCTGGGCCGGGCCCGGCCCAGCCCAGCCGACCCGCCCGCGCTGCTGACCTGGACGACGGCGCCGCTGACGGAAGCGATCGAGGTAGCCGGCGATACCGAACTCGAACTCGATGCCACTGCAACCGCGATTGACACGGCATGGATCGTGACCCTGCAAGACGTCGCGCCCGACGGCGCCGTCACCGACGTCACGGCCGGATGGCTCCGGGCGAGCATGAGAGATGTCGACTCCGAGCACAGCCCGGTCGGCGCGCCGGAGCTTCCCTGCCGGGCAGGACGTGCCCTGGTTCCCGGTGAGAGGACCAGCTACCGGATTCCGCTTGTCGCGACCGCGCGGCGATTCGAAACGGGCCACCGTCTCCGGCTGGTCGTCGCGAGCGACGACCAGCCTGCAGAGGTGCCCGCGATCATGGGTTTCCGTCATGCCCCTGTCGGGACAAGCAGCCTTAACACCGTCCATTCCACCTCGCGGCTCATCCTGCCCGTCAGCTGAGCACGCCGGACGGCTCCCGCTCCACGCTGAGGACCGGTCCGCCCGGTCGCCGGTACTTCGGGAACATTGTGGCCGATGGCCGCCGAGGCCGTAGCGTGATCGCAATTCAGCACTACGACCCGGTGACGGACGATATGCACGCTGGCTGAGTGACCAGGGATACCATGCGCCCACTCGATGCCGCCGAGCTCGAGCAGGCCCTCACGATACTTGCCTGGAGCGATCCCGCATTCGCCGGCGACCCTTACGCGGCACTGCCGCAACTGGGCGTCGAGATGCCCGCCGGGTTCAGGCTCGATATCCGGGTCCAGCGCCGCGACACTCTGTGCCTGATCATCCCGCCTGCCTCTCCGGATGGGGGCACCGACATGGTCGTCAACCAGATGGACCTGTGGCGCAGCGGCGACCAGTTCGTCTGGATCATGCCGCAGGGATGCCAAGCTGGCCTTGCTGGACATGCGCGAGCAGTACCGGGACCGCGCAGGCGAGGACAAGCGGTGAGCGGCGACCGTTTCGCCGAGCACTACCGGCTGCTCAGCACCGACCCGAAGACCGGGGCGGATCTGCTCGCCGACCCGAAGGCGGCCCTGGCCGCATGCTTCGGGACCCCCGTGGAGGTGACTACCGCATCGAGGTCATCGAGCAGCGCTCCGACACGATTACCGCGGTCGTACCTGCCGCGCCCGAGCAGAGAGCAGACCTCGCCGCGCGCCTCGCCTACGTATCGGGCCGACTTTACGACATGCTGCAGACCACGGGTATCGGCGGCTATCTGATACCCGATGAGAGGCTCACCTGGGTGCTCCGCGACATGCGCGCACTCTGGTCAGATAACCCGGCGAAAGCACGGCCAGCAGCCGGGCTGGCCCTGAGGAAGAGTGACACCGGTGAACATCCGTGATGCGTTCTATGAGGTGCTCCGCGCACATGGGATCACGGCCATCTTCGGAAACCCGGGGTTCGAACGAGCTGCCGTTGCTTACGCCGGAGCGCTCGGATGGGGCCTGCCCGCGGCAATCGGCCTTCAGCTCGGCGACCCGTCCCGGCGAGTGGTGGCCATCCTCGGTGACGGCGCGCTGCACTACACGGTCAGCGTGCTGTGGACAGCCGCGCGCTACCGCGTTCCTGTCGTGTTCGTCGTGGCCCGACGGCCCGCGCCTGATCGAAGTGCCCCAGCAGCGCCTGCCCGCCACCTGAGCGCTACCGCCGTCGGCAGCTTCGGTAGTCTCAGCGGCCAGACGGCCGGCCTTTGTGCAGCAACTACCGGCGAGGGGGAACGATGGCGATGAGCATGATTCAGGCGCTGCGGAACGCGGGGGTGACGCGGGTCCTGGACCCGAGCGACCCGGGATATGCCAGCGAAACGTCGGGGTTCGACCTCGGACTCGCCTGTTTGCCCGACCTGGTGGTCGCGGTGCAAGCTCCTGCTGACGTGGCGGCAGCCGTCGCGGTCGCGAGCGAGCGCGGGGAGCGGCTCACCGTTCTGGGTTCCGGTCATGGGCGGCTGCATGAGGTGCGCGGCGGGGTCGCGATCAGCATGCGAGCGCTTGCCGACGTCGAGGTCGACGCCGGCGGCCGCTCGGCCCGGATCGGTGCGGGCGCGACCTGGGAGCCTGTGCTCGCGGCTACCGCACCGCATGGGCTTGCTGCTTTGTGCGGGTCGGCGCCGGCGGTCGGCGTGGCCGGATATCTCCTGGGCGGAGGTCTCGGCCCGCTGGCGCGGACCTACGGCTTCAGCGCCGATCATGTCCAGGCCGTCGAGGTCGTGACGCCCGCCGACGGCAGCCTGACCGTGACGGCGGAGTCCGACCCCGACCTGTTCTGGGCGCTGCGCGGCGGCAAGGGAGGTCTCGGCGTTGTCACCGCGGTGACGATCGGGCTCCTCCCGCTCACCCAGGTATACGGCGGCGCGCTGTACTTCGAGGCCGCTGACCTGCCGGCCGTGCTCGCCGCCTACGCCGAATGGTCACCCGCGTTGCCGGAGTCGACGACAGCCTCGAGCGCCCTGCTGCGGCTGCCCGAAGCTGACGCTGTTCCCGAGGCAGTCCGCGGCAAGAAAGTGGCCCACGTCCGCCTGGCCAGCACCGACGCGCCAGCCAGCGCCGAACGGCAGCTCGCGGCGATCCGCGCAGTGGCCCCACCCTCGCTCGACACCACCGGCATGCTGCGCTACGACCGTATCGGCACGATCCATGGTGATCCCGTCACTCCCATGCCGGTTGCCAACGGCTCGGCCACACTGGCCGCCCTGGATACCGGTACCGTCGCGGCCTTGCTCGCCACCGCAGGCCCGCAGACCGATGCCCCGTTGTCCTCGGTCGAGATCCGCACCCTGGGCCGGGCGGCGGCACGCCAGGCACCCGTCCCGAACGCCGTCGGAGGCCGCTCAGCAGCGCACCTGCTCAACGTCTACGCCGCCCCGATCCCGCACTCAGCGACATCGAACGCCTGGCGGCCGTCCGGGCCGTATTGGACGCTGTCGCCCAGTGGCGCGGACCCATCGAACTGATCAACTTCGTCGGCCGCGCGAACGGCGCCGACGCCGTGCTGCGATCGTGGTCACCCGATCAGAACGACCGCCTGGACGCCATCCGTGGCCGGCGCGACCCGGCAGGCATGCTCCCCTTCGGGCGACACGGAAAATGACCTCCGGCCCGACGGCATATCGATGATCATCGGCAGGAAACCTACACTCGCCGTGGCCCGGAAAGGGCCATCACGCGCACCCGCCCGGGTAGACCGGCTGCCACATGGCATCCCGCACCGACTGGACCAGGTACTCGTGTTGTCGTGTGGCAACGCCGTCTGCCGCCGGGCCAACATGCCCGATGCCCTCAAAGTCCTGGAGGCCAACCTCACCAACGGCCAGACCGCACTGGCCGCCCCCGCGCGTAAGCAGACCCCAGGCCGCCGGAACCGCCACCTCGGCAGACCCCACGCTGTCATCGTGCCGGGCCGCCGGGTGAAGCGGATGCCCGCGGGCTGAGCCATTCGATCCACTGGCCGGACGGATGAGCGCGGGCGAGCAGGCGGCTGCGGTCGCTGGCCTTATCGAAGGTGCGGGCTCCCAGCACCGCGAAGACACCGCCGTGCTGGTAGTCGCGGATCAGCGCGGGGGGAAGCGGCAGGCCCTGCACGCTGTCCCGGCCCGCCGGTCCCAGCGGGACGAGCGGATCAAGGGACAGCCAGGTCACCGGGCGTCGCTGGCCGGCCTCGGCGAGCAGGGCCGCCAGCTCAGCCCGCCGCCGCTCCGGGAGGAACACCGCCGTATAGGCGTCCGCGACGATGATGCGCTGCTGCGCGGGGATGCCGGCCAGCACCCGGGGGAGCACGTCGATGACGTCGCCGGCGATGATCGTGGCCGGATGCCGCCGCGCGATGTCCACGGCCGCCGCCAGCCGGGACAGGGCCGATGCCTCGGGTGGCGCGCAGGCCTGCAGCCAGGCCCGGGCCTCGGGGTCGGCCAGGTCGACCGGATCAAGATCGACTCCGACTCTGGTGGTGACCGGCGGCAAGCTGGCCGGCGGAGGCGCGACCGGGCCGCGGATCTCACAGGCCAGGGTCAGGCTGGCCTCAGCCGGGCCGTACGTGCCGGTCCCGATCCGGTACCGGTAACGGTCCAGCTGCAGCCCGAGCCCCGCCCCGGTGCCCAGGTCGACCAGGGCCACCGGACCGGCGGATCCGGCGCTGGCCGCCGCGATGCCCATGGCGATCTGGGTGCACCGGGCAACCTCGTTCATCTGGTACCGGTGGCCCTGGCACAGCTCGGCGATGTCATCCAGGCGCTCCGCGCAGAACGCGCCGAACGCCGGGAAGAACCCTTCGTCAAACCGCGGCTGGGGCGCGCCGTGTTCGGGGAAGTACCCGGCCAGCGGGACCGGGCGGTCGCGCCGCACCAAGAACGCGATGGCGGCGCTGCCCAGCAGCGCGGGCAGCCGGTCCGCCGGAAGTCCGGCCAGCCGGTCCAGCAGGTCGTCGTTGGCCGCGATCGCTTCGAACAAAGCCGCGGTCAGCCGCCACGACCGCGGCGCGCCTGGCGGCGACCAGCCCCGGGCCACCCCCACCGCCTGGACCCGCAGCTCATCAGCGCCAGGCACGCCCGCACTCCCCAGGA
>DATJZH010000130.1:0-14764 GCA_035499215.1 Streptosporangiaceae bacterium
GATCCGCCGACCGCGATTTTCGCGGCCTCCGATGCCCAGGCAATGGGCGTGCTCTCGGCTGCCGAGCTCGCTGGCCTCCCGGTCCCGGCCAGGCTCTCGGTCGTCGGTTTCGACGACATCGAGGCCGCGGCGCTGCTCGGCCTCAGCACCGTGCGCCAGCCGCTGCGGCTCAGCGGGGCCGAGGGTGCCAGGCGGCTGTGCGCGCTGCTGAGCGGTGAGCAGGTCAGGCCGCGGCGGCAGGTACTGCCCTTGCGCGTCAAGCACCGGGCGAGCTCCGACCGGCCGGCCCCGCCGGGCCCGCCATCGGCCCGGCAGGCAGCGGCCGGCGGGACCACGCAGCTGCCCGGCGCCGGCCCGGACCGGCCGCCCCGCGACCGGGATCATGCCAGGCCCGGCGTGCGGCGCTCATCCGCCACCGGCAGCCGGGCGCGGTCCCCCCCGGCGAGCCGCAGCCCTGTCAGGCCGCCCCGGGCCCGGGCGTGAATGGGTGTTCATCACCGGGAAGCGCGGGTAGTCAGGCTGGTCTGCGCGCTGGCGGGCCGGCACAGCCTTCGGTCCGCAGCACCGGGTATCCACACAGCGCTGGAGGCAAGATGAGACGACGTGGCAGCGGCCAGCCCAGATCGCCGCTGGCTGCCCGCGCACGTGCGGGAACCCTGGCCCGACGCAGGGTCGCGCTGCTTGGCGGTGTCCTGCTGGCCGCCGCCGCGCTGGCCGCGTGCGGCACGGGCAATGCGAGCACCGGGCCGGTGACGCTGAACTTCTACCAGTTCCCCGACGTTTCCGGGGCGACCAACACCGAGATCAAGAACTGCGACGCGCAGAGCCACGGCAAGTACACGATCTCTTACCAGCTGCTGCCCGTCGCGTCCGACAGCCAGCGCCTGCAGCTGGTCCGGCGGCTGGCCGCGCACGACTCGACGATCGACATCATGGCCCTGGACGTCACCTGGGAGGCCGAGTTCGCCCAGGCCGGCTGGATACAGCCGTGGACCGGCAGCGACAAGCAGCAGGTCGTCAACGGGACGCTCAAGCCGGCCCTGAACACGGCGATCTGGAAGGGCCAGCTGTACGCGGCACCGGACAACACCAACACCCAGCTGCTGTGGTACCGCTCTGATCTCATGCCGCACCCGCCCGGGACGTGGGCGCAGATGATCGCCGACGCGCAGCAGCTGGCCAAGGAGGGCAAGCCGCATTACATCGAGATCCAGGGCGCGCAGTACGAGGGCGCGACCGTCTGGTTCAACACGATGGTGGCCAGCGCGGGCGGCACCATCCTCAATCCGGCCGCGACCAGGGTGACGCTGGGGCCGCCCGCCGCGTTGGCCCTGGCGGACATGAAGCAGCTGGCCGTCTCGCCGGCCGCTGACCCGTCGCTGTCGGTGCAGATGGAGAACGACAACCGGCTGGCGATGGAGGCGGGCACGGCAGCGTTCGAGCTGAACTACCCGTTCGTGTATCCGTCGATGAAGGCCGACAACCCGAAGCTGTTCAAGGTCTTCAAGTGGTCGCTGTACCCGCAGATCGTCCCTGGCGTGCCGTCCAGGGTGACGATCGGCGGCGTGGATATCGCGGTCAGCAGGTACTCCCAGCACCAGGCGCTCGCCTTCCAGGCCGCGATGTGCCTGCGGGACAAGCAGAACCAGCTGATCGGCGCCACTGTCGGCGGCGTCCCGCCGACGATCGCCAGCCTCTACAGCGATCCGAGGATGTTCCCGGACTATCCGTTCCACGCCGACATCCTGCACGCGCTGCAGACCGCGAGCGTGCGGCCGAAGACGCCGCTGTACCAGGTCGTGTCCATCGACATCTCGCACCTGATCTCGCCGCCGGACGGCATCACCCCGACGACCACGGAGAAGAAGATGGCCAACCAGATCAGCAACGCCCTGCAGTCGAGGGGCCTGGTCCCGTGAGCCGCCGCGCAGGCGGCGTGCTGACCGCGAGGGAAGGAGCTGGCCGATGAGCATGAGCACGCAGGTGACCGCCGGCGCGGGGGCCGTCAACCAGACCACTGGCCGGCGCGGGCGCGCGCCGCTGTCGGAGGGCGCGCGGGCCGAGCGCAGGCTCGGCTGGACGCTGTGCGCGCCAGCGGTCATCGTGATGATCGCAGTTACCGCCTACCCGGTCGGCTACGCCATCTGGCTGTCGCTGGAGCGCTACAACCTGGAGCTTCCCCAGGACATCAAGTTCGTCGGGCTGAGCAACTACGCCGCGGTGCTCAGCTCTCCGTACTGGTGGCAGGCCCTCTGGGTGACCGTGCTCATCACCGTCGTGTCGGTTTCCGTCACCCTGGTGCTCGGCATGATGCTGGCCCTGGTCATGCACCGGACGCTGTTCGGCCGGGGCACGGTCCGCACGGCAGCGCTCATCCCCTACGGGATCGTGACGGTCGCCGCCGCCTACGGCTGGTATTACGCATGGACGCCAGGTCAGGGCTACCTGTCCGCTCTGTTCAACTACAGCGCGCCGCTGACCTCCCAGTACCGGGCTATCGGCGTGATCATCCTGGCGGAGATCTGGAAGACCACGCCGTTCATGGGGCTGCTGCTGCTGGCCGGGCTCTCCCTGGTGCCCGAGGACCTGCAAAGAGCCGCCAAGGTGGACGGCGCCACCACCTGGCAGCGCTTCTGGAAGATCACGGTGCCGCTGATGAAGCCGGCGATCCTGGTCGCGCTGCTGTTCCGGACGCTGGACTCGTTCCGGATTTTCGACAACATCTTCATCCTGACCCAGGGCAACAACGGCACAGAATCGGTCTCCATCCTCGGCTGGGACAACCTGTTCAACGCGCTGAACCTGGGGATCGGGTCCACGATCGCCATCCTGATCTTCATCTGCGTCGTGATCATCGCCTTCGTGTTCATCAAGGGCTTCGGCACCGCGGCCCCGGGCACAGACCTGGAAAGGAGATGACCCGCTGATGGCTGCTGTCACCACCACGCCCCGGCAGAAGGCCGACTGGGGGACGGCGAACTTCGTCGTCATCGCGCTGGCGCTGATCCCGGTCCTCTGGATGGTCTCGCTGTCCTTCAAGACGCCCGCGGCCATCCTCGACCCGTCCTTCATTCCCGCGCACTGGACCTGGGGGAACTACACCCAGATCCTGAAAACCTCGCAGTTCGTCCGGCCGCTGGTCAACTCGATCGGCATCGGCCTGATCTCCACGTTCATCGCCGTGGTGCTGGCCTCCATGGCGGCCTACGCGGTCGCCCGGCTGCGGTTCCCCGGCAAGGCGCTGCTCGTCGGGATGGCGCTGCTGATCGCGATGTTCCCGCTCATCGCGCTGGTGACCCCGCTGTTCAGCATCGAGCGCGCGCTGGGCCTGTTCAACACCTGGCCAGGCCTGATCATCCCCTACGTGGCCTTCGGCCTGCCGCTGGGCATCTACACGCTGTCGGCGTTCTTCCGCGAGATCCCCTGGGAGCTGGAGAAGGCCGCCAAGGTCGACGGTGCCACGCCGTTCCAGGCGTTCGTCAAGGTCATCGCCCCGCTGGCCGCGCCGGGAATGGTCACGACGTCGATCCTGGTCTTCCTCGCCTGCTGGAACGAGTTCCTGATGGCGATCTCGTTCACCTCGACGATCGCAGCCAGGACGGCGCCGGCATCGCTTGCCTACCTCAGCGGCAGCTCGCAGTTCACGGTTCCGACCGGACCCATCGCGGCCGCCGCGGTGGTCATCACCATCCCGATCATCATCTTCGTGCTGTTCTTCCAGCGCCGGATCGTCGCCGGGCTCACATCGGGCGCGGTCAAGGGCTAGCGCGGGCTTAAGGAGAAACTGTGGCTGAGATCATCCTCGACAACATCACCAAGCGCTACCCCGACGGTGCGCTGGCGGTCGACAAGGTCAGCCTGGACATCGCGGACGGCGAGTTCGTCATCCTGGTCGGGCCCTCGGGCTGCGGGAAGTCGACCACGCTGAACATGATCGCGGGCCTGGAGGACATCACCGAGGGCGAGCTGCGCATCGGCGGCAAGGTAGTGAACAACGCGACGCCCAAGGACCGCGACATCGCGATGGTGTTCCAGAGCTACGCGCTCTACCCGCACATGACCGTCCGGGAAAACATGGGATTCGCGCTGAAGCTGGCCAAGGCGCCGCAGGCCACCATCAAGGAGAAGGTCGAGGAGGCGGCCAGGATCCTGGACCTGACCCAGCATCTGGACCGCAAGCCGGCCAACCTGTCCGGCGGGCAGCGGCAGCGGGTCGCGATGGGCCGGGCCATCGTCCGCGATCCGGCAGTGTTCCTGATGGACGAGCCGCTGTCGAACCTCGACGCCAAGCTGCGCGTGCAGATGCGCACCGAGGTATCGCGCCTGCAGCGGCGGCTCGGCACCACCACGGTCTACGTGACGCACGACCAGACCGAGGCCATGACGCTGGGCGACCGGGTGGCCGTCATGCGCGGCGGCCTGCTCCAGCAGGTCGGCAGCCCGCAGCAGCTCTACGAGCGGCCGGACAACCTGTTCGTCGCCGGGTTCATCGGCTCCCCGGCGATGAACTTCCTGCCGGGAAGCATCGAGGACGGCAGCCTGCAGACCGCGCTCGGCGCAATCCCGCTGACCGGGCGGCTGCGGCAGGCCCTGGACCAGGCGGGCACGGGGCGGCAGGTCATCGTCGGCATCCGGCCGGAGAGTTTCGAAGACGCCGCGCTCGCCGGGCCGGATGCACGCGCGCACGGGATCACCTTCCGCGCGACGATCGACGTGCTCGAGTCGATGGGGTCCGACGTCTACGTGTACTTCGCCCTCGGGCGGGAGCAGCAGTCGCTCAACGTCGACCAGCTCGCCGAGCTGGCCCGGGACTCCGGCCGCGCAGACACCGGCGGAACCGGCGACACGATGACCGCCCGGCTGGACCCGGAGACACAGGTGCGCGAGGGAGCGGAGGCACAGCTGTGGGCGGACACCCGGTCCATGCACGTCTTCGATCCCGATACCGGCAAGAACCTGACGGCTGGCGCCGGGCCTGCCGCTGCGGACGGCCCGGCCAGATGACTTCGCTGGTCTGACGCCGCCTACCTGACCGCGCGGCGGAGGCGCTCGATGACCTCATCATTCCACTCGTGCGTGCGCAGGAGGCGGTCCCGCTGGCGGGCCACCCGCAGGTAGGCCTCGGCCTCGGTGCCAGCGCCGACGAGGTCGGCCGCGCGCAGCAGCTGCACGACGGGAGTGAACTCCTGGGCGAGCCAGTGCCGCGCGGTCTGCTCGCGATCCAGGAAGTGGCCCTTATCCTGCATGCACCGGAAGCCCCAGGCTTCGACGGCCTCGCCGAGTTCGGCATACGACCGGGGGTCGGTGCAGGTGATCTGCGTGTAGGCCTGGGACGGCAGCGGCACCCTGGCCCGGAAGATGCGCTCGCAGCCCTTCATCAGAAGGTCGCCGCGGCCGCGGATGTGACCGGCGGGCAGGGCCGTGTCGATCCTGGTGACGCAGGCGTCGATCGTCGACATGCCGGTGGCGAAGGCGATCGAGACCCGGTGATGGCCGTCCCGGACAAAGTGCAGGCCGTCGATCCGGTAGACGTCAATCGGCGGGATCGGATCGCCCCGGCGCCGCGCCAGCGCCAGCCGCTCCCAGCGCTCCCTGACCCGGGCGGAGGTGGGCCGGAATCGGCGGTCGAAGTCGCGGCTGGAGTCCACCGTGCCCACGATGGTGTCCAGCGGGATCGTCCGCAGCCCGAGCCGGCGCTCGCCCTGCCAGCCCAGGGCGGCGACCACCTCGTCCAGCGGGAGGATGACATTGACGTCGTCGGGCTCCCGGCTGAGCCACTGCGCGAGCCGGGACAGGACCTGGCGCCGCCGGGCGCGCAGGAAGTCGTTCTCGACGTCGGCACGGGGAAATCCCGTGTCAGCTGGCACGGCGCCTCCCGCAAAGTGGTAAGGTCCGGGCGGACTGCCCTGGCGGCGGGCCAGGCGGCTGCGCCATTCAGCCCGCGGCCGTTTCCCGGATATCGAGGCCGCGCTGCCGCAGCGCCGCCTCGGCCCGGTAGATTTCCGCCAGGCCGGCCCGGTCGCCGCCGGCCGGGGGCGGCACGTCGAGCTGCCGGCACGCGGCGCGCAGCGCGTCCAGGTAGGCGCCGCGCAGTGCCCGGACGCGGTGGCTCTTGGCCGGCAGGCCGCGCGCGGTCTCGGTCAGCTCCAGCTCGGTGCGCAGCCGGCGAAGGCTGGCCCCCAGCCGGTCGATCGGCTCGGCCGCGGGGGGCACGCGGCGTGCCTCGGCGAGGCGGCGGCAGCAGCGGATGGCGCCGAGAACGGCGTACCCAGCCGCGGTCGGCAGCAGCAGGGCGAAGGCCAGGCCGACGAGCGGGCTCACGCCATCAAGTGTCCGCTGCGCCCCCCGGATAAGGCAAACTACCCGGCGAGTAAAGGAGACAGGTGGCAGAAATGGCAGCAGCCGCGAACCCGTGGTGGCACGGCGCCATCCTGTACCAGCTTTATGTCCGGTCCTGGCGGGACGCCGACGGCGACGGGTACGGAGATCTGCGCGGCGTCATCGAGCGGCTTGACCACCTGTCCTGGCTGGGAGTCGACGGCATCTGGCTATCGCCCACCATGCCATCGCCCGACGAGGACTGGGGCTACGACGTCAGCGACTACACCGGCGTCCATCCCGAGCTCGGCACGCTCGAGGACCTGGACGATCTGATTGCCGGGGCAGCGAAGCGCAACCTGCGGGTGCTGCTTGACCTGGTGCCGAATCACACCAGCTCGGCGCATCCCTGGTTTATCGACGCGGCGTCGGGCCGGGACTCCGCGCACCGCGACTATTACGTGTGGGCCGATCCGGCGCCCGGCGGCGGCCCGCCGAACAACTGGCTGGACGCGACCGGACGTCCTGCCTGGCAGTGGGATGCCGGCACCGGGCAGTATTACCTGCACAACTTCCTGGACAGCCAGCCGGACCTGAACTGGTGGCAGCCGGCGGTGCACGAGGAGTTCCGGCAGGTCCTGGCGTTCTGGTTCGGCCGCGGCGTGGCCGGGTTCCGGATTGACGTCGCGAATGGCCTGTACAAGGACTCCCGGCTGCGGGACAACCCGCCGCTGGCGCGGGAGAGCCCGCTGGCCGGCGGTTCTGGCTTGCGGCCTGTCTACAACGCCAACCGGCCGCAGACGCACGCCGTTTTCCGTGACTGGCGCAAGATCGCCGAGCGCTACGCGCCGCCGCGGCTGCTGCTCGGCGAGACGTGGGTCGCCGAGTTCGCCAGGCTGGCCGAGTTCTACGGGGCCAACGACGAGCTGCAGCTGGCGTTCAACTTCCCGTTCGTCTTCGCCGAGTTCACGGCGGCCTACCTGCCGGACGTGGTCGCGCAGACGCTGGCGAGCCTGCCGGCCGGCGCCTGCCCGGTGTGGATGGCGTCGAATCACGACGTGGGCCGGTTCCCGACCCGGTGGGGCGGCGGCGACGAGCGCAAGACCAGGCTCGGGCTGCTCATCCTGGCCACGCTGCCCGGCACCACTGTGCTGTACTACGGCGACGAGATCGGCATGACCGACGTCGACGTGCCTGCTGAGATGCAGCGGGACCTGATGACACGGGGAATCCACCGGCCGGAGGGCAACCGTGACCGGGCCAGGACGCCGATGCAGTGGGATGGCTCGGCGTCGGCGGGCTTCACCGCCGACGGCGCGGTGCCCTGGCTTCCGCATGGTGACAGCGCCGCCTGCAACGTCGCTGACCAGAGCCGGGATAAGGGCTCGGTGCTCTGGCTGTGCCGCAGCCTGATAGCGCTGCGCCGCGCTGAGTTCGGCGGCCGGGTACCCGGCTACGAGCTGCTGCCCGCGCCGTCACGGCAGTGGGCCTACCGGGTCGGTGGCCTGACCGTGCTGGCCAACTTCTCCGACCGGCCGGCCGCGGTCAGCGGGCCCGCGGGCGAGGTGCTGCTCGCCACCTCCGCGGCCGATCCCATCTCAGCGGCGGATCCGCCCGCGGCAGGCGGCGCCGTGCCCAGCGCTGCTGCCGTCGTGCTCGGGCCCTGGTCGGGCATCGTCGCCCGGCATTCCGGCCAGTAGGCCGCATCAGCTGCCGGGCTCGGCTGCCGGGCTCGGCTGCCGGCGCCAGCTGCCGGCCATCAGCTGCCGGCGTCCAGCAGCCTGGCCCGCATCAGGCCGGCCTCATCGGCGCCGAAGCCGTGCCCGCGCAGCCACGCCAGCGTGCCCCCATAACGCGAGTCCACCTGCTCAAGGAACGCGGCCATGATCTCGGCGCGCGGGTAGTGATCGGAGTCAGGCCTGCTGTTGACATCGGCCGCGTATGTCAGTGAGGAGCGCAGCCGGCCAAGGACCGCGCTGATGCGCTCGCCGGTTGCCGCGTAGTCGGCGACGATGGCATCACGCCGGACGCCGGCGATGCTGAGCGCGAGCGCGATTACCACACCAGTCCTGTCCTTGCCCGCGGCGCAATGCACCAGCGCAGCGCCGCCCGAACGGGCCACGCTGCGCAGCGCGCCGGTGACATTGGCCGGCCGGTTCTCGAGGTAGCCCAGGTAGTGGCCGCACATGAGATCGCCGGGGTAGCGAAACCTGGCGCCGTCGCGGCGGACCGCCAGCGCGTCGGCGCCGGCATCGGTCGCCGTGCCGCTTTCCGCGAGGACCGGGTGGTGAGCGTGCCGCACTGACTCGACCCGGCTCAGCGGGCCCGGTCCCGCCGCGGCCACCTCCGCGGGGCTGCGCAGGTCGACCACCGTGGTCACGCCCAGGCCGGCGACCAGCAGGTGCACGTCGGCCGCCGACAGGCCCTGCAGGTTGTCCCCGCGCAGCAGCCGGCCCGGCGCGACGCGCCGCCCGCCTTCGGCGGGCAGGCCGGCCAGGTCACGGACGTTGACGGCGCCATCGAGGTCGATCCACTCCACCCGGTCATCCTCTCCGGCCCGGCGGGCGGCGCTGACGGCGACCCGCGCTTTCCGGCCTGGCCCGGCAGCCTTTCGCCGCGGCAGGCGACGCCCATCCCGCCCGTTACGCTTGGCGGATGCCTTCTCGTCTCGGTCGGATGGATCGGATAGATCGGATAGACCTGCGCGGAGCCAGCGCCGCCAGCCTGGACCGGCGACGGCTTGCCGGCCTGCTGCCCCGCGCCCAGCTGGATGTCGAGGCCGCGCTGGCCGCGGTCCGGCCGGTCTGCGCGGACGTGCGACTGCGCGGCGCCGACGGGGTCCGGGCGCAAACTCAGCTGTTCGACGGCGTGGACCTGGAGACCACCAGGGTGCCCGCACAGGCACTGGCGGACGCCCTGGCAGCGCTCAGCCCGCAGGTCCGGGCAGCGCTGCAGGAGGCAGCACGCCGCGCCCGGCTCGTGCACGAGGCGCAGCTGCCGCGCGAGACGATGACGACGGTCTCGCCCGGCTCGCAGGTCACCGAGCGGTACGTGCCGGTCGGCAGGGCCGGAGTTTACGTGCCGGGCGGCCTCGTCGCCTACCCCTCGTCGGTGGTGATGAACGTCATCCCCGCACAGGTGGCGGGCGTCAGCCAGATCGCGGTGGCCTCGCCGCCGCAGTCCGACCGCGGCGGCCTGCCGCACCCGGCGGTGCTGGCGGCCTGCGCGCTGCTGGGGATCAGCGAGGTGCACGCGGCCGGGGGCGCGCAGGCCATCGCGATGCTCGGCTACGGCACGGCCGACTGCCCGCCGGTGGACGTGATCACCGGCCCCGGCAATGTCTACGTGGCCGCAGCCAAACGGCTGCTGCGCGGCATCGTCGCCGTCGACGCCGAAGCAGGCCCGACGGAGATCGCGATCATCGCTGATCATACGGCTGACGCCGGGTTCGTGGCCGCGGACCTGGTCGCCCAGGCCGAGCATGATCCGCTGGCCGCCTGCCTGCTGATCACTACCGATGCCGATCTGGCTGACCACGTGGACGGCGAGCTGGCCAGGCTGGTCGCCTCCGCCAGGCACCGCGAGCGGGTCGAGGCGGCGCTGGCCGGCCAGTCCGCCTGCGTGCTGGTGGACGACCTCGATGCGGCGCTGGCCGTCAGCGACGCCTGGGCGCCCGAGCACCTGGAGATCCAGGCAGAACGCGGCGGCGAGATTGCCAGCCGGGTGCGCAACGCGGGCGCCGTCTTCGTCGGGCCTTATGCCCCCGTATCGCTGGGTGACTACCTGGCAGGCTCGAATCACGTGCTGCCGACCGGCGGCACAGCGCGCAGCTCCGGCGGCCTGTCGGTGTTGTCCTTTCTGCGCGGGATCCACGTGGTGGACTGCAGCGCCGAGGCACTGGCCGCCGCCGCGCCGCACATTGACGCGCTGGGCGGGGCCGAGGACCTGGCCGCGCACGTTCAGGCCGTCCGGGCCCGGGTCCCGGCCCGCTGAGTGAAGTCCGGGCACCGCGGCGCAGGTGCCCGGCGTCCGGTCCCGGCCCGGTGAGCCACCGCCGGGCACCGCGGCGCAGGTGCCCGTCGGCCGGCGTTAGGCTTGGGCGGGTGACAGCCGGCCAGACACTGCCGCTGCGGGCCGACCTGGCCGGGAAAGAGCCGTACGGGGCGCCGCAGTTCGACGTCGCCGTCCGGCTGAACACCAACGAGAACCCCTTCCCGCCTTCGGGCCGGCTCATCCGCGCGATCGCGGCCGCCGCCGCGGCCACCGCGGCCGGGCTCAACCGTTATCCGGACCGGGACGCGGTGGACCTGCGGGCCGACCTGGCGGCCTATCTTGGCCACGGCCTCAGCTACCAGCACACCTGGGCGGCGAACGGGTCCAACGAGGTCATCCAGCAGCTGCTGCAGGCCTTCGGCGGACCGGGCCGCAGCGCGCTCGGTTTCGAGCCCTCGTACTCGATGCATCCGATCATCGCGCGAAGCACAGCCACCCGGTGGCTGCCGGTCCGCCGCGAGGATGACTTCAGCCTGGACGCCGTGAAGGCTGCCGCCGCCGTCCGTGACCGGCGGCCGGATCTGGTGTTCCTGACCTCCCCGAACAACCCGACCGGCACCGCGATGCCGCTGGCCGTGCTGGAGGCGGTGTGCGCGCACGCGCCAGGCATGGTGGTCGTCGACGAGGCATACGCGGAGTTCGCCCGTGACCGGTCGGTCACCGCTCTCGCCCTGCTGCCGCGGTACCCGCGGCTGGTCGTGCTCCGGACCATGTCCAAGGCCTTCGCGCTGGCCGGAGCGAGGGTGGGCTATCTCGCCGCCGATCCGGCCGTCGTCTCGGCGCTGCAGGTGGTCCGGCTGCCGTATCACTTGTCCGCGATGACCCAGGCAGTGGCCAGGGTTGCCCTCCGGCACACCGACGAGCTGCTCGCGGCCGTGGCAGACCTCCGGGCCGAACGGGACAAGCTCGTGGACTGGCTGCGGCAGCGTGATCTGGCCGTGGCTGACTCCGATGCGAACTTCGTGATGTTCGGCAGGTTCGCCGACCGGCGGGCGGTCTGGCGCGGGCTGCTGGACCGAGGGGTGCTGATCAGGGAGGTAGGCCCGCCAGAGTGGCTGCGCGTTACGATCGGCACGCCGCAGGAGATGGCCGCGTTCCGGGCTGCGCTGATCGCGGTGCTGGCGGAGCAGCGGGCCAGCCCGCCGGCCGTCGGCGGAACCCGGTGAAAGTGCCGTTCCCCGGTGCCCAGCCCGCTGGCCGGCACGTCCATCGGGCGGGGCGGGGGCAGTTGCGAGAGGGCTGGGAGCCTCGTGAGTAGTCAGACAGGCCGGACCGGCCAGGTGGAGCGGGCCACCAGGGAGACTCAGGTCATGATCGAGCTGGACCTCGATGGGTCGGGGAAGACCGAGGCGGACACCGGCGTTCCGTTCTTCGATCACATGCTCGCCCAGCTCGGCAAGCACGGCTGCCTCGACCTGACCGTGCGGACCCGCGGCGATACCGAGATCGACGCGCATCACACCGTAGAAGACACAGCGCTCGCGCTCGGCCAGGCGCTGCGCGAGGCGCTGGGCGACAAGGCCGGCATCTGCCGGTTCGGCGACGCGCTGGTTCCGCTGGATGAGACGCTGGCCCAGGCCGCCGTCGACCTGTCCGGCCGGCCGTATGCGGTGCACTCTGAGCCGGCCGCCATGGCGCCGCTGATCGGCACCTATGACACCACGCTGACCCGGCACTTCTTCGAGTCGCTCGCGATGTCGGCGGGCATCTGCGTGCACCTGAACGTGCTGGCCGGGCGTAATCCGCATCACATCGTCGAGGCCCAGTTCAAGGCCTTCGCGCGGGCGCTGCGGGCGGCGGCGGCACCGGACCCGCGCGGCGGCGGCGTCCCCAGCACCAAGGGCGTGCTGTGACCGGGCCCGATCCGCGGAGAGCCCTCCGTGATCATGGAATGAGACCGTGATGACCCGGCCGCGGGTAGTCGTGCTCGACTACGGGTCCGGCAATCTGCGCTCGGCGCAGCGGGCGCTGCAGCGGGTCGGCGCGGACGCCGTGGTGACGTCGGACGGGCGCACGGCGCTGGCGGCTGACGGGCTGGTGGTACCGGGTGTCGGGGCTTTCGCGGCGTGCATGGCCGGGCTCGCCTCGGCGCACGGTGCGATGATCATCGGGCGGCGGCTCGCCGGATCCCGGCCAGTGCTGGGCATCTGCGTCGGCATGCAGGTGATGTTCGCCGAGGGCGTTGAGCACGGCCAGCGCACCGCCGGGTGCGCCCAGTGGCCAGGGGTCGTGGACCGGCTCACGGCCCCGGTGCTGCCGCACATGGGCTGGAACACCGTCCGCCCTCCGGCCGGATCCCGGCTGCTGGCCGGGATCGGCGCCGAGACGCGGTTCTACTTCGTGCACTCGTACGCGGCGCGGTCGCTGCCGCTGGCGGCCACCGACCGGATGGCGCAGCCGCTGGTCACCTGGGCGACGCACGGCGAGCCGTTCATCGCAGCGGTGGAGAACGGCCCGTTGTCCGCTACTCAGTTCCACCCGGAAAAATCCGGTGACGCGGGGGCCGTGGTCCTGTCGAACTGGCTGGAGCTGCTGCGATGACCAGCACCGGGCGCACCGGCGACAGGACACTGACCCTGCTGCCTGCGGTCGATGTGTCGGGCGGCCAGGCAGTCCGGCTGGTGCAGGGCGCGGCGGGCACCGAGACAGGGTACGGGGACCCGCTCAAGGCCGCGCTGGCCTGGCAGCAAGCCGGCGCGCGGTGGATTCACCTGGTCGACCTCGATGCAGCCTTCGGCCGGGGCTCCAACGCTGCGCTGCTGGCGTCCGTGGTCGGCCGGCTGGATGTGGCGGTCGAGCTGTCCGGCGGCGTCCGCGATGACGAGTCGCTGGCCGCCGCGCTCGCGACCGGATGTGGCCGCGTTGTCATCGGCACGGCGGCGCTGGAGAACCCCGGCTGGGTACGGCAGGTGATCGCCAGGCACGGGGACCAGATCGCGGTGGGCCTGGACGTGCGCGGCAGCCGGCTGGCCGCGCGCGGCTGGACGGCGGACGGCGGCGAGGCGGTCGATGTGCTGGCCCGGCTTGAGGCCGACGGCTGCGCGCGCTACGTCGTCACTGACGTGACGAAGGACGGCACGCTGACGGGGCCCAACCTGGACCTGCTGCGCCAGGTCTGCGCGCTGACCGGCGCGCCGGTGGTCGCCAGCGGCGGTGTCGCCAGCCTCGCCGACCTGCGCGCGATCGCATCGCTGCGGCCGCTGGGAGTGGAGGGCGCCATCGTGGGCAAGGCGCTGTATGCCGGGGCGTTCACGCTGGAGCAGGCACTGGCCGAGGTAGCCGGATGACGGTCGCGATCCGCGTCATCCCCTGCCTGGACGTCGATGCCGGCCGCGTCGTCAAGGGCGTCAACTTCCGTGACCTGCGGGATGCGGGCGACCCGGTCGAGCTGGCGGCCGTCTACGACCGCGCCGGGGCGGACGAGCTGGTCTTTCTCGACATCACCGCGTCCAGCGGCCGCCGGGAGACCATGTATGAAGTGGTACGGCGGACGGCTGAACAGGTCTTCATCCCGCTGACCGTCGGGGGCGGAGTGCGCAGCGCGGATGACGTCGACAGGCTGCTGCGGGCCGGGGCCGACAAGGTCTCGCTGAACACCGCCGCGATCGCGCGGCCGGGTCTGCTGACCGAGGCGGCAGCCAGGTTCGGCTCGCAGTGCATCGTGCTGTCGGTGGATGCCCGCCGGGCGCAGTGCCCGAGCGGCTTCGAGGTCACCACGCACGGGGGCAGGCGCGGCACCGGGATCGACGCCGTGGGCTGGGCGGAGCGCGCGACAGGGCTCGGGGCGGGGGAGATTCTGCTGAACTCGATGGATGCGGACGGCACGCGGGCAGGTTTCGACCTGCCGCTGATCGAGGCCGTGCGGGCGGCGGTGCACGTGCCGGTGATCGCGAGCGGGGGAGCCGGAGAGCCGGGCCACTTCGCCCCGGCGATTGCGGCTGGCGCCGATGCCGTCCTGGCCGCCAGCCTCTTCCACTTCGGCGGGCTGAGCATCGCTGAGGTCAAGGAAGCACTTCGGGCGGCAGGCTATCCAGTCCGCGAGGCGGAGACGATGACGGTGCCGGGCCGAGCCGGGCAGGACCGACCATGGGCGAGGGCGAATGAGGATTGATGCCGGGGACTGCGGGCTGGACCCGCGCATCGCTGCCAGGCTGAAGCGGGACGCCGCCGGGCTGGTCGCGGCGATCGCCCAGCAGTACGACACTGGCGAGGTGCTGATGCTGGGGTGGATGGACGACGAG
Organism: Streptosporangiaceae bacterium; assembly: GCA_035499215.1. Taxonomy (GTDB): domain Bacteria; phylum Actinomycetota; class Actinomycetes; order Streptosporangiales; family Streptosporangiaceae; genus DATJZH01. The sequence goes on from DATJZH010000130.1 coordinate 14,613, forward strand.
GCATTGCGTCGCACCCTGACGACCGGCCGCTGCACCTACTGGTCGCGCAGCCGGCAGGAGTACTGGGTCAAGGGGGACACCTCGGGCCACCAGCAGTGGGTGAAATCAGTCGCGCTGGATTGTGATGGTGACGCGGTCCTGGTCAAGGTCGA
>DATJZH010000131.1:0-7059 GCA_035499215.1 Streptosporangiaceae bacterium
GGCGTGGCGGTGCTGCACACTGACCTGGTTGACGACGCCCTGTTCGACGTGATCCTCGTGTTCGAGACCCGACGGGCCGAGCTCGCAGCCGACCTGGACCGGTTTCGCGCCCAGATGGCGCCCGCCTGCGGCCTGTGGATCGCCTGGCCCAAGCGCGCGTCCGGGGTCCCTACCGACATGTCCGACCAGGTGATCAGGCAGATCGCGCTGCCGACCGGCCTGGTCGACAACAAAGTGTGTGCAATCGACGAGATCTGGTCCGGGCTGCGCCTGGTCACCCGGCTCGAGAACCGGTAACCGGGACGGGCGGGCCTGGCGACCATCAGTCCAGCAGCGGCGCCCCGTTGAATACGCCGAGCTCCTCGCGGTAGAGCTCCAGGCCGATGCCGTTAGGGTCGCGGAAGTACATGCTTTCCTCCGCGCCCCGGTCCGGGCCAAGGTAGTCCAGCCCGGCCTGGTCCAGTTTCTTCTTCGCCGTGTCGTACTGTTCGGGCGAGATCGAGATCGCCAGGTGCTGCACGCCGCCTATCGTCTCGGTGAACGGCGGATGATCGTATCCGGGAAAGTCGAAGAACCCGAGCAGGTTGTGATTCCCGATGTCGAAGAAGAAATGGCTCGAGCCCGCATAGTCGCGATTCTCCACCAGCTCTACCAGCGGGAAGCCGAGGAATTCCTGGTAGAACCGGATGGTCTCTTCGGCGTCTTTGCAGATCAGGGCGAGATGATGGATGCCCTGGACGGTCGTCGGCGGCCGCTGCGCCGACGACCGCAGGTACCGCCGCCGCAGTTCTTCCCGGCGAGCCCGGATCTGCTCAAGTTCCCTGCCTGCTGGCTGTGGCATGCCCATCTCCCGAGCTCCGTCGTGGCTGACCGCCGGCCGGCGCCTGCCCGGCCGCCCGGCCGCAGGCGTTCATCCAAGTCTCTCCCGGGCTGTCAGCGGCCGCCAGGCGGCCCGCCGCGGAGCGTGCCACCGGCACCGCCGACATGGCATCCGCTGGCACGCGGATCGGCCCGTGCGACTGTCATCCAGACTGCGGCGGATCCGTCCGATGCCCGCACAGCGCCGCTGAAGACGAGATCAGCAATCGTTTGACAGTAGCTATCAAAAAAGTTAACGTCCTTTTAGCATGAACAGTCGAAAGCAGGTGACTTTCATGATCAATCGCGTCAGCGCACCGGGCGCCCGACGCTGGTGGGCGCTCGGCGCCCTGGCCATCAGCGTCCTCGTGGTCGGGCTCGATCTTTTCGTGCTGACCCTGGCGCTCCCGACTCTGTCCGCCGACCTGCACGCGTCATCCAGCGACCTGCAGTGGTTCGTCGATGCCTACAGCCTGGTGCTGGCTGCCGCGCTGCTGCCGGCCGGCCTGCTCGGCGACCGGTACGGCCGCAAGAAGCTGCTCACCGGCGCCCTGGTGCTGTTCGCCGTGGCGTCCTTGGCCTGCGCCTACGCAAACTCGTCCGGCGAGCTGATCGCCGCCCGGGCCCTGCTCGGCCTGGCCGCCGCTGTCATCCTGCCGCTGTCTCTGGCCGTCATCCCGGTGATGTTCAGCGCCGACGAGCGGCCGAAGGCGATTGCGATCGTGGGCGGCGCGACCTTCCTCGGCTTTCCCATCGGGCCGGTCCTCGGCGGCTGGCTGCTTGACCATTTCTGGTGGGGCTCGGTCTTCCTGATCAACGTGCCGGTCGTGCTGATCGCCCTGGCCGCCGTCGCCCTGCTGATGCCCGAGTCACGCAGTGACCGGCGGCCGCGGATGGATTTCGCCGGGGTCGCAGTCTCCAGCGCTGGACTGATCGCACTGACCTACGGTGCCATCAACGCAGGGCAGAACGGATGGTCCGACGGCAGCGCTGTCACCACGATGCTGGGCGGCGCGGGGCTTCTGGCCGCATTCGCGGCCTGGGAGCGCGCGGTCGCGAAACGGCCGTCCGTTCTGCCGGAGACTGCCACGGCTCACGCCGGTCACGCCGGTCACGCCGGTCACGCCCGTCATGCCGGTCGCTCCGGTCATGGCTGTCGGGCCGCGGCGCCTGCCCAGCCGCTGGTCGACCTCACGCTGTTCCGCTCGGCCGGTTTCACCTGGGGCACGATCCTGGCGACCATGGCGTCCTTCGCGCTCTTCGGGATCATCTTCGCGATCCCGCAATATCTCCTTGACGTCCGCGGGCTCAACTCGCTCGGTGCCGGAGTTCGGCTGCTGCCGCTGGTGGCCGGCCTGGCAGCTGGCCTCGGCGTCGGCCAGCGGCTGCAGACGCCCCGCAAGGCGCCCGGCGGCGGGCCGCCTGGACCGCCGCCCGCGAGCGCCAAGGTTCTCGCGGCCAGCGGGTTCGCGATCATGGCCGTGGCTGCGGCCGCCGGAGCGAGCACCAGCGCGCGCAGCGGCACGGGCTTCGCCGCGGCCTGGTTCGGGTTGACCGGCCTCGGGCTCGGATTCGCGCTGCCGACCGCGCTGAACGCCGCGCTGGGTGCTCTGTCGCCGGAGCGCAGCGGCTCCGGCTCGGCGGTGATCACGGCGATGCGCCAGGTGGGCGGCACGGTCGGGGTGGCCGTGCTCGGCACCATCCTCGCCTCCGCCTACCGAGCACATCTGAGCCTGGCCGGCCTCCCGGCCGCGGCGGCCGCGGCAGCCCGCAGCAGCGTGGCCGGCGGCATCACGGTGGCGCGCGCAGCCGGGTCCGCCCCGCTGCTGGCGGAGGTGCGCACCGCCTACGTGCACGGCATGGATGTGATGCTGTGGGGCTGCTCGGGCATCGCCCTGGCCGCGGCGCTGCTGGCGCTCGCCTTCCTGCCGCGCAGGGCGGATGCGCCGGCCGGGGCCGCGGGCGAGCCGGCGCGGGCACCGGTCGCGGCCAGCCAGTCCGCCCGGGCGGTCTCCGCCGGCCAGGCGGTCTCGGACGCCCAGGCGGCGCACGCGCCCAGGTCAGCTGGTGCCGGCCCTGGGCCTGGCGACTCCGCCAGGTCAGAATGACAAGTATGAGCGAAGCTGCGGAGGCGGTGCGGCCCGCTGGCCTCCGGGAGCGCAAGAAGGCCAGGACACGAGCCGCCATCAGGGACCATGCGCTGGCGCTGTTCCGCGAGCAGGGCTACACGGCGACCACGGTCGAGCAGATCGCCGCCGCGGCCGAGGTCTCGCCCAGCACGTTCTTCCGCTACTTCCCGACGAAGGAGGATGTCGTCCTGCAGGACGACCTGGATCTCCTGGCGATCGAGGCCTTCGAGCGCCAGCCGGCCGGCCTGAACCCGATCGCCGCGTTCCGGGCTGCCGTGGCAGAGGCCTTTTCCGCAATGAGCGAGGAGGAGCTGGCCCTGCTGCAGCAGACCTCGGAGCTCAGCATGTCGGTCCCCGAGTTGCGGGCCCGGACCATCGACGAGCTCGCCCGGACGACCGAGGTGCTCGCGGCAGCAGCCGCCAGGCGGGCTGGTCGCGAACCTGACGACTTCGCCGTGCGCAACGTGGCCGGCGCCATCATCGGCGTGATCATGTCGGCCACGCTGCCGTGGACCGGGGATCTTGCGTCCACGGACATGTTCGACCGCATGGATGCGGCTCTGGCCCACCTGGAAGCCGGGCTGCCGCTCTAGGCTCGCCCGCTCATCCGTCCGCGCGCGGGACAGCCGCGGCGCGCGGAATGTTGCGTGTTCAATCATTGTTGAGCAGGGCGCGAGCAGGCAGGAGGAGGCGCTGCTCGCGGTGCGACATAGCCTCTGCAGAGGAGGATGACATCATGCCAGCGGTAACGGTCGAGGACATTCTGCTGCTGCCCAGGATCGAGGAGCCGGACCGGGCTGTGGCGCAGGACCGGCCGGTTCTCGCGGTGACGACAGCGCCGTCGGCGCTCGAAGGCGAGGGCTTCCCCGTTCGCCGCGCCTTCGCCGGAGTGGACCTGCGCGCGCTTGACCCGTTCATCCACATGGATCAGATGGGCGAGGTCGACTATGCGCCGGGCGAGCCGAAGGGCACAGCCTGGCACCCGCACCGCGGTTTCGAGACCGTCACGTACATCATCGACGGAACGTTCCGGCACCAGGACTCCAACGGCGGCGGCGGGCTGATCACCAACGGCGACACGCAGTGGATGACCGCAGGCGGCGGCGTGCTGCACATCGAGGAGCCGCCCGAGGAACTTGTGGTATCCGGCGGGCTGTTCCACGGCTTCCAGCTCTGGGTGAACCTGCCGGCCAGAATGAAGATGACCAGCCCGCGCTATCAGGACATCCGGGCCCGCGAGGTGGCGCTGCTGAGCTCGCCGGACGGAGGCACGCTGGTCCGCGTCATCGCCGGCGAGGTGGCCGGTCATCAGGGTCCGGGCGTGACGCACACGCCGATCGCCCTGCTGCACGCGACTCTGCAGCCCGGCGCCCAGCTGCGGCTGCCGTGGCGGCCTGACTTCAACGCCCTCGGCTACGTCCTGGCTGGCTCGGGTACCGCCGGGGCCGGGAAGCAGCCGGTTCGCACTGGCCAGCTCGCCGTGTTCGGCCCGGGCGAGGTGATCACTTTCGATGCCGCGCGGCGCGCCGACGGCCCGGCGCGCGGACTGGATGTGCTGGTACTCGGCGGCCAGCCGATCAGGGAGCCGGTAGCGGCGTACGGCCCGTTCGTGATGAACACCAGGGACGAGCTGGTGCAGGCGTTCGAGGACTACCAGGCCGGCCGGCTCGGCTCGATCCCCGCTCAGCCGCGGGTGATTCCGGCTGACAATCACCCTGGCCATGACGTCCTCTAGCCGGCCGGCCCGGAGCCCTGAATGGTCACGGACGCCAGCACGCGGGCGCTCTGCTCCCGGCCGGCGCCTTCGGTCAAAGTGGGCATGCCGCAGCATGTGACCGGACGGCCGTGCGGAAGCAGCCGGTCAGCGGGCTGTGACCGTCGCCACCTGAGGTGGCAGCGGGCTGGCCGCCAGACGGCGCAGGGCGCCCCTGACAACCTCGGGATCGGTCGTCGTCCACAGCGGCGGCAGCGACGCGCGCAGATAGCTGCCGTACCGCGCCGTCGCCAGCCGAGGGTCGAGGACTGCTACGACGCCGCGGTCGGTTGTCGTGCGGAGCAGCCGCCCGGCGCCCTGCGCGAGCAGCAGCGCGGCGTGCGCGGCTGCCACCGCCATGAACCCGTCGCCGCCCCTGGCCGCCACAGCCCGCTGCCGGGCGGAGGCGAGCGGGTCATCCGGCCGGGGGAACGGGATCCGGTCGATCACGACAAGCTGCAGCGACCGGCCCGGTACATCGACGCCCTGCCACAAAGACAGGGTGCCGAAAAGGCAGCTGACCTCATCAGCAGCGAACCGGCTGATCAGCTGCGAGGTCGCGTCGTCGCCCTGGCACAGCAGCGGAAGGCCGGCCCGGTCGCGCAGCTGCGCCGCGGCCTGCCTGGCGGCGCGCATGGACGAGAACAAGCCGAGCGTCCGGCCGCCAGCTGCGCTGATGAGCTCGCACAGCTCGTCCAGGTAGGGCTGCGGGAGCCCGTCGCGGCCGGGCGGCGGCAGCCGCCTGGCGATGTAGAGGATGCCGTGCCGCCGATGGTCGAACGGCGAGCCGACGTCAAGCCCGGACCAGGCCGGCGGCGGCCTCTCACCGGGTTCTTCGGCGGCGTGGCAGAGCTCAGCGGTGCCGGATATCCCGCCGGCCACGCTGACCGCCGCCGCGGCCGCCCCGGCAGCGGCGGCGCGAGGGCCCGCCGCCTGCGCCGCATCCGACCGCGACAGGCCCCACTGCCGCGCCAGCGGCTCGAACGAGCCGCCCAGCGCGAGCGTTGCCGAGGTCAGCGTTACCGCGCGGCGGCTGAACAGCCGTGCCGCTAGCAGCCCGGCGACCGTCAGCGGCGCCACCCGCAGCGTGGGCGGCCGCAGCGCTGGCGGCATGGACGGCGGCAGCGCGCGCGGCGGCAGCGCGCGCGGCGGCAGCGCTGGCGGCGCGGACGGCTCGTCCGCCCGCGGACGCTCCATCCATACCACGTCAGGACGGGCAGCGACGTCCGCGCCGAACCCGCTGAGCATCCGGTCGGCGGCCGCCTGCAGCTCATCAAGCGGGGCGAGGGCAGCCCGGCGCGCTGCGTGCTGCTGCGGGTCTTCGTCGGTCTTCCTTGCGCTGCTGCGCAGCTCGCTGGCGCACCCCGCTGCCGCGTCGCGGACCGCCGCGAGCGACGCGGCGAGCGGCTCGCCGAGCACGTCAAGGCGCCCGGCGGGAACCTCGGCGAGAACACCTGCGGCCGCCTTGCCCGCCTCCCTGAGCCTGCTGACCGCGTTCTCCTCGAGTAATGCGCTGCAGCGGCGGGCCGCGGCCTCCACGGCGGCCGCCGACAGCTCGGCAGAGGCGACGGAGGTGACCCGGTCAACCAGGTCATGCGCCTCGTCGATGATGACCACGTCGTGTTCGGGGAGAACGTCGAAGTCCTCGAGCGCGTCGATGGCCAGCAGGGCGTGGTTGGTGACCACTACGTCCGCCTGGCCGGCCTGCGCCCGCGCCAGCTCGGCGAAGCACTGCGTGCCGAACGGGCAGCGCTGCGCCCCGAGGCACTCCCGGGCGGTGACCGAGACCTGTCGCCAGGCCTGCTCGGCTACGCCCGGCACGAGCTCGTCGCGGTCGCCGGTGCTGGTCGTCGCCGCCCACGTGTGCAGCCGCTGCACCTGGCGTCCGGTCGGCGACCCCCCGCGGGCGTCGAAAAGCGTATCCGCAGGGTCGTCCGGCGCGCCGGTACGCACTCGCTGCATGCACAGGTAGTGACGACGGCCCTTGAGCATCGCGAAGACCGGGGCCCGGCGCAGCGCCGGCTCAAGCGCTGCGGCCAGGCGCGGCAGGTCGCGGTCGATGAGCTGACGCTGCAGGGCAATCGTCGCAGTCGAGACGACGACCGTGGCGTGCTGAGCAACGGCGTGCCGCACCGCGGGCACGAGGTACGCCAGCGATTTCCCGGTCCCGGTTCCGGCCTGGACCGCCAGATGCTCGCCGGTCTCGATGCTGTGGTGCACGGCGCGGGCCATCGCCAGCTGCCCGGGCCGCTCCGCTCCCCCGATGCCAGCCACCGCAACGGCCAGCAGGGCCGCGACATCAGGAAGATCGCACTCGCC
>DATJZH010000132.1:0-2778 GCA_035499215.1 Streptosporangiaceae bacterium
CTGCGATCGCGCCTGGCCGACACCCTGATCACTCCCGGCGGCACCAGCTACACCGCGGCGCGGGCCTTTTCAGCGGCAAACGGACGGCGAACAGCAGGTCCATGCCGCTGACCGAGGTGACAAGGAGGAAAAGCTGACCGAGGTGACAAGGAGGAAACCGGTGAGTGACTTTCAGGCTATTGCTGATCGAGTCGAGATCGAGGCGCTGCGCGGCGAGTTGACCGGCGCGGCGATGATGCGCGACTACGACCGCGCCGCGTCGTTGTTCGCCACGACGGCGCGGTGCGGATGCCTCACATCAACGTCGAGCTTGCCGACCGCCCAGGGACGGTCTTGTCGTCGCGTATTCCCTGGTCGTGGCGGACGTCGGGCGGCCGGCAGTCTTCTAATCCCGGGTCCTCGGCGGGACGATCGTCCGGGATGGCCGCCCGGCGATCGTTCAGCTCGCGAACACGTGGCTGGTGCTGAACGCCGGCGGCGGACCCGCCGATGACAAGCTCTCGGTCACGCTGCGCCCGCCCCAGGACCGGGATATGCAGTCCGGCTTCCTGAACATCCGGGTGGGCGATATCTCCTCGTGGTACGCGAAGTGGCGGGCCAGGGGCGCTGAGTTCCGCACCGAGCCGAAAAGACCACGCGCTGAGATCCGCTGCTACCTGACCGACCCGACGGCTAGCTCATCGAGGTCGGCCAGCTCAAACGAGGCTGAGCCGCCGTTAAGTGGCCCGCAGGCACAAGATATCGAGCACACGAGGAATTCACATGCTTCCGCACACGACAGAGGTGCTGGTGGTCGGCGCTGGGCCGGCCGGGCTGACCGCCGCGCTCGCGCTGGCCGACAAGGGCCGTGACGTCACCGTGGCCGACAACCAGGACGAAGGGCAGAACACCTCTCGGGCCTCGGTTATCTACCCGCGGACCCTGGAACTGCTGGAGCCATTGGGTGTCGCCGGCCCGCTGGCCGCCCAGGGTATCCACGCGCGGCGGTTCACGATCCGCGACCGCGACAAGATCCTGATGGCCGTCCGCTTTGACCCGCTGCCTACTGCCTACCCCTATACGCTGCTGATCTCTCAGGCTGTCACCGAGGCCATGCTGCTGCGGCGGCTGCGCCAGTACGGCATCATGGTGCTGCGGCCTCACACCCTGACCGGGCTGGCGCAAGACGGCAGCGGCGTGACCGCTACCTTCGCCGACGGCGAGCGTGTGCGCGCCCGCTACCTGGTCGGCGCCGATGGAATGCACAGCACAGTCCGCGCCCGGGCCGGCATCGGCTTCACCGCGAGCGCAACCGGTGCGTCCTACTCGCTCGCCGACGTGCACCTGTCCGGCGGCCTGCCCGCCGACGAAGTGGCCGTGTACTTCTCCCCCCAGGGACAGCTCGTGTCCGTGCCGTTCCCCGACGGGAGCTACAAGATCGTGGCGAACGTGACCGAGGCCCCGCCGCAGTCCGGCCTCGAGTTCATCCAGGAACTCGTCGATGCCCGCGGCCCCCAGGCCCGCCGTGTCGTCGTGCATGACATCATCTGGGGCTCCCGCTTTCGCATCCACCACGGCGTCGCCGACGCCTTCCACGCCGGGCGCATAGCGCTCGCCGGCGACGCCGCACACGACAACAGCCCGCTCGGCGGGCAGGGAATGAACGCCGGCATCGGCGACGCTGTCGCGCTGGGCGCCGCCCTGGATCTGGCCATCCGCACCGGCTCAACCGATCCCCTGGAGGCCTACACCGCCGCCCGGCGGCCCATAGCCCAGCAGATCGTCGCCATCACCAACAAGCTCACCTGGCTGGCGACCATGGACCGGCAGCTACGCAGTCTCCGCAACGCCGCCCTCGCCATAACCAGCCCCGTCACCAGCCCCCGGCTCGCCCGGCGGCTCTCGATGCTGGCCTACCACTAACGCCAGACGCCGCAACAGCGGCGAGGCACAGTCAGGCACTGTGGATGCCCCGCCTTCTGGGCGGTTGCCCCTCGTGGCGTCGAATAGCGGCTGCGCGGCCGCACGCCGCGCGAGGCGCTCTTTCACATAGAGCGGACGGAAGGGCTCGGCGCGGTGGCGGCGGCCTGGGCATTCGCCGCCAACGGCAGACTGGGCCATAGGGGACGCATGCGACCTGCTCCGGCCCCGCCTGCGCCACCTTGCCCCCGAACCCCGAACGCTGCCGCGAAATCCCCATCGGCCAGCCACCGGCCAAGCCGGTCCCGGATCTCCGCCCCAGCGGCCGCTCCGCCTTCCGGGAACCGTACCCCGGCCCTGATGGCCGCGGCGACCTGCGGATCCGGCTCAGGCCAGGCCGCAGGCTGCACGGACATGACACACCCATCCCGCGGCCGGGACGAGGGGAAGGAACGACCGCAGCAAGAGATCACCGCCAGCAGCGCAGCCCTGACCGAAGACCTCGCCTGGCGTGTCGGAAATTAACCTGCGGTACTCGGCGCGGGAATTATGGGGTCGGCGATGGCCCGCAACCTGCTGTCTGCGGGATTGCCCGTTATCGTGTGGGACAGGTCGAGCTTGGCGACCGAGCCGCTGGCCAGGGCCGGGGCAATAGCGGCGGCCTCAGCGCCGGAGGCGGTCCGGGATGCGCGGATTGTGATCACGATGCTGGCCACCGCCGACGTGACCACCTCGGTGATCTTCGAAGGCGGCGTTGCCGACGCGTTTGCTCAGGGCTGCGTGTGGGCGCAGATGGGCACGATCGGCGTCGAGGCAACCGCGGGAATCAATGATCGGCTTGCCAGGTTGCGGCCCGATGTCATGTTCCTGGACGCGCCC
>DATJZH010000133.1:0-3455 GCA_035499215.1 Streptosporangiaceae bacterium
CCAGCGGCACCAGCAGCACGTTCGACCCGGCCAGGTCCGCCAGGACCGCCGCCGACCCGCTCACCTGGAGCACCGCATCGCACAGCGGCCCGCACATGCGCTCCAGCACCGCGGTCCGGGTCAGGAACGCCCGCTGCCGGAGGGAGATCCGGGACAGGAACTCCGACTCCATGTACTCACTGACCAGCTGGTCATCGCCGCCGAAGGAGACCGTCGCGCTCGCCAGCGGACCCCCTTCCCGCAGGTACAGGGCTGCCAGGTACAGCCCGGCAGGCCACCCCTCGGTCCGGTCATGCAGTTCGGCCATCTCTTCCTGGCCGAGCGCGACGCCAGCGGCACGCAGCAGCGACGACGCCTCCTCGCGGGCAAAGGACAGGTCGCGCGGGCCGATCTCGGTGATCTTGCCCTCGGCGCGCAGCCGCGCGACCCGCAACGGCGGCTGCGCCCGGCCGGCGAACACCAGTTGCGATCCGTCCGGCACGTGATCGGCCAGCACCGACAGCGCGGACCGGCATTCGAGGTTGCGCAGCAGGTGCACGTCATCCAGGACGAGCACCACCGGCGAGGTCATCGACGAAAACGCAGACCCCAGCCTGGGGACGACCGAGCCGGGCACCGAGCTCGCCGGGGACGCCAGCGCGTCGAACACCCGCTCATCGATTGGCTCGACCGCATCGAGCGCTTCCGCGACGTAGCTGAGCAGGACTTTCGGGTCGTTGTCTGCTTCGTCGACCGACACCCACGCGAACGCCTGGCCGCTACTCTCGGCCCACTGCGACAGCAGCGTCGTCTTGCCGTAGCCGCCCGGCGCGACCACCGAAACGACCGGACACGGGGCAGACCGCGCCAGACGTTCGACCAGGGACGAACGGCGCACGGTCCCGGGCCGTATCAGCGGGCGATGGAGCTTAGACGCGACAAGGTCGAACGCTGACCCGCCCGCACGCTGGGCCCGGCCGTCCCGCTGACGCACGTCGCTCTCTACCATGACCTGACAGAGCCCCCCCAACGGTCTGACCTTCCATAATCTGCCGGAGCCCCAGATCCGGTCAATGCGCGACAACACGCCCCACCGGGTTAATCCAATCCAAACGATGCATGAACTGCCACCCGACTGGCCGGCCAACCGTGAGTGACGACCGCCTTTGGTCCCATCGGGGGGATGGCACTCGCCCCGCCACGAGGTGGAATGGCGCCCTGGGCGTCGAGCGGAGGCCCAAGGGCCAGCCGGGGAGTTCCCAGCAGACGGAAGGAGTGGCCATGACCGTGAAGACTGGGGGTGTCGCGTCAGGAAGCCCTGCCGCGCGGACATCCGGTAATGGTTCAACGCGGGCCGGGACCGTGGAGCAGTTGAGCCGCGCGGACCGGGCGGCGCGGGGGAAGGATGCCCGGGCGGTGGCTCCGCTGGAGTCGCACGCGGAGTTCGCTCCGGCCGAGTCGCGGGATCCGGTCGGGCTGCTGCTGGACCAGGCGAAGTCGCGGGTGCCGGAGCTGGTGCCGGTCCGGCACGGGCGGATGCTGGTGTCCCCGTTCACCTTCTACCGGGGCGCGGCGCTGCCGATGGCGGCGGACCTGGCCACGACTCCCGCATCCGGGCTTCAGGTGCAGCTGTGCGGGGATGCGCACCTGTCCAATTTCGGGGCGTTCGCCTCGCCGGAGCGACGGCTGGTCTTCGACGTCAACGACTTCGACGAGACCCTGCCCGGCCCGTTCGAGTGGGACGTCAAGCGGCTGGCCGCCAGCCTGGCCGTGGCGGGCCGGGACAACGGGTTCACCGACAAAGCCCGCCGCAAGATCGTCCTGGCGGCGGTGGAGGGGTACCGGACGGCGATGCGCGGCTTCGCGGAGCAGCCGTTCCTGGACGTGTGGTACGCGCACCTGGACATCGAGCAGGCCATCGGCAAGTTCAGGTCCCAGTTCAAGCCGAAGAGGCTCAAGGAGGCCGAGAAGCTGCTGGCCAAGGCGCACACCAAGGACAGCACGAAGGCGCTGGGCAAGCTGACCGCCCTGGTCGACGGGCGGCGGCGGATCATCAGCGACCCGCCGATGATCGTCCCCCTCGAGGAGCTCTTCACCGACGTGCAGGCCAGCGCGATCTATGCAGAGATCCGCACGGTGCTGGGCAAGTACCGGCGCTCCCTGCAGTCCGACCGGCGGCACCTGCTGGAGCAGTTCACGCTGGTCCAGGCGGCCCAAAAGGTCGTCGGGGTCGGCAGCGTCGGCACCCGCGCCCGGATCTTGCTGATGGACAGCGGCGACGGAGTCGAGCCGCTGTTCCTGCAGGCCAAAGAGGCCCAGCCGTCGGTGCTGGCCGCCTGGTGCGGGCGCAGCCAGTACGCCAACCAGGGCGAGCGGGTCGTCGCCGGGCAGCACCTGATGCAGGCCGAAAGCGACATCTTTCTCGGCTGGACCCGCGTGCCGGGCCCGGACAAGGTGGACCGCGACTTCTACATCCGCCAGCTCAAGGACTGGAAATTCTCCGCCCCGATCGAGCGGGCGATTCCCTCGGGCCTGCGGGTCTACGCCGGGCTGTGCGGGTGGACTCTGGCCCGGGCGCACGCCCGCTCCGGAGACCGGGTCGCGCTGGCTTCCTACCTGGGCGGCTCCGGCGCATTCGACCAGGCGATCGCTGACTTCGCCGAAATCTACGCCGACCAGAACGAACGCGATTACGCCGCGCTTCAGGCCGCCGTCAAGGACGGCAGAGCCGAAGCCACCACCGAGATCTGAGACCGGGCCAGGGTCCGGCCAGCCAAATCCGGAAAGCGGCCGCCAGGAATGGCCGAGCCTCTCGCTGGTCGGCTGACCTACCCGACTGGGGTGACGCAGCCTGGTAGCCGTGATGCAGCTGGAAATGAAACGGGAGAATGTGGAGGTTGGGCTATGGCAGACGTCACTGCTGATATGGACGCTGAACATTCCGCGTCGCTGGGACGCCGGTACCTGATCAAGTTCGAGGAAGACACCCTGCGGCCGCGGCCACTGTGGATCCGGCTGATCATCGAGTTCCTCGGCACGTTCATCCTGGTGACGGTGGCCGCCGGCTCGGGTGTGATCAACCACTACGTCGGCGGCGGGCCGATTAGCCGGACCGCTGCGGTGATCGCGCCCGGCGCGGTGGTCATGGCGATGATCTACGCCTGGGGCCCGCTGTCCGGGCTGCACATCAACCCCGCGGTGACCGCCGCGTTCGCCAGCCGCCGGGTGTTCCCGGCGGGCTGGGTGGTGCCGTACTGGGTCGTCCAGTTCGCCGGGGCCATCTGCGCCGCGCTGTTCCTGCAGGCCATGTTCGGTGACGTGAGTGCGGGCGGCAACTACCCGATCGCCAAGCCGGGCGGGGACTGGCGGTCGCTGGTGATGGAGACCGTGCTAACCGCGATCTTGGTCAGCATCATCCTGAACACCGCCACCGGCGGCCGCAGCATCGGCCACAACGCCGCCATCGCGGTCGGCTC
>DATJZH010000134.1:0-8208 GCA_035499215.1 Streptosporangiaceae bacterium
GGGCCGGTTGCTCAGGCTGCTCCTGCTGCCGCAGCGCGAAGCCCGGCGACCCGGCCGCTGACCGCTGCGCTCGCAGCGAAGCTGTCCAGGAACGCCAGCCAGCACGTGATCGTGATCATGAAGAGCCAGGTCCCTGCGGCAAGAGCCGGCAGCCACGCGCAAGCCGTCCGTTCTGCCGTCATCGCCACGGCGCAGGCGCCCCTGATGACCGAGCTGCGAGCGGTGCATGCCAGCCATGTCAGGCGATACACCCTCGTCAACGCGCTCGCTGCCACGGTTTCCCGGGGCGAGGTCGCGCGGCTGAAGGCCAGCCCCGCGGTCAGCGAGGTCATCCCCGACGTCACGATTCACGGCCCGCAGCCCGAGCAGGCCGCACCGCCGGCCAGCGCGCCCAGGGTTCCCACCTCGCTCACCCCGCACGTTATTCCCGGCGCCTGCGGCAAGAACGGCAATGTCCTGCTGGACCCCGAAGGGCTCTCGCTGACCGGCACCGCCTCCGATGACCGGCACGCGCGGACTGCCCGCTCGCTGGGCATCACCGGGGCCGGCGTCAAGGTCGCGTGGATCGCCGACGGGATCGATCCCGCCAACGTGAACCTGGAGCGGATCCCGAACCACCCGAAGACGACAGTGTTCAGCGACTACAAGGACTTCAGCGGTAACGGCCCTGGCGCCCAGACCGGCGGCGATGAGGCCTTCCTGGACGCGAACACGATCGCCGGGCAGGGCATTGTGACCTATAACGTGCAGAACTTCGCCGCCCAGGCGGATCCGTCGGCATGCAACGTCCGGATCGAGGGCGTGGCTCCCGGCGCGAGCCTGGTCGGCCTCGACGTGTTCAGCGAGGACAGCGAAGATCAGCTGGACACCCCCGAGTCCAACTTCCTGCAGGCCATCAACTATGCGGTCGAAACCGATCACGTCAACGTGATCAACGAGTCGTTCGGGTCGAACCCGTTCCCTGATGTCACCGCGCTGGACGCGGCCAAGCAGTTCAACGACGCGGCGGTCGCCGCGGGCGTCGTGGTCAGCGTCTCCAGCGGCGACGCCGGCCCGACCAGCACCATCGGCTCGCCGGCGTCCGACCCGCAGGTACTCTCCGTCGGCGCATCCACGGATTTCCGCTTCTACGCCCAGACCAACTACGCCGCCGCCCGGTACTTCGCTACGACGGGCTGGCTGAGCGACAACGTCAGCGCGCTGAGCTCGGGCGGGTTCGACGAGACCGGCGGCACGGTCAACCTGATCGCCCCCGGCGACCTGAGCTTCGCCTCCTGCAGTACCGATGTGGCGATCTACACCGAGTGCACCAGCTTCACCGGCCAGCCCTCCGATGTCGAGGAGAGCGGCGGAACCAGCGAGTCCTCGCCGTTCGTGGCCGGCGCCTCGGCCCTGGTCATCCAGGCCTACCGGAAGACCCACGGCGGCGCGACCCCCGCGCCCGCACTGGTCAGGCAGATCCTCGTCAGCACGGCCACCGACCTCGGCGCGCCCGCGACCGAGCAGGGTGCCGGCCTGCTAGACAGCTACAAGGCCGTCCAGCTGGCCGAGTCAATCCACACCAGCGACGGCTCGCCGAGCCCGGTCGGCGCCGCCCTGCTGACCTCGCCGGGCCAGCTGAACGCGATCGGCGCGCCCGGCACCGCCAGGAGCTGGCCGGTCACGATCACCAATACCGGCGCGACCTCGCAGGTCGTGCGGCTGCACGGGCGGACCTTCGGCCCAGCCAGGGACGTGCAGGCCGGTCATGTGACGCTCACGGACGGCGTCAGCCCGGAGTTCGCCAATTACCAGGGCCTGCAGAACAACTACCGCGTCTTCCACTTCCGCGTCCGGCCGGCCCAGGACCGGCTGAGCGCATCGATCGCCTACCCTGGCAATCCCGCCGACGGAAATAACGCGCGGGCGCGGCTGATCCTCATCGACCCGCGCGGCCGCTTCGCGGCGCACTCGCTGCCGCAGGGCGTCGGCGACTACGGCAACGTGGATGTCCGCTACCCGGCGCCGGGCCGCTGGACCGGAGTCATCTTCGGCGATGTCGCCAGGGGCGACGGCACGAACGGCACGGTCCCGTGGCAGGTCTCCACGCAGCGGTTCGCCCCGTTCGGCTCAGTGTCGGCGGGCACCTTCAGGCTCGGTGCGGGGCAGAGCCGGACCGTGCGCGTCAGCGCGGTCACTCCGGCGCGGCCGGGTGACGCCGCCGGGTCCATCGTCATCGACGGCAGCGCCCCGGGTGACCAGACCTCGATCCCGGTGACGCTGCGCGGCCTGGTGCGGGCCGGGCCCGGCGGCGGATCCTTCGGCGGCGTGCTGACCGGCGGCAACGGCCGGCCTCCCGGTGAGGGACAGGTCGACTACTACCAATTCCGCCTGGGGGCAGGGCGCCAGAGCATCACCGCCAGCGTCTCGCTCGCCAGCGACGTGACCGACGGCGTCGGCGCCTACCTGGTCAGTCCCGATGGCGACGTGCTCGGCTACGGGCAGAACTACCTCGCCAGCGGCGTCAGCAAGGGCGCGATCGTCTATACGCCGGAGCGGTCGCTGACGGCCTACACTCTCAGCCCGGTCGCGGGCACCTGGACGCTCATCGTCGACTTCAGCGAGCCGGTGGCCGGGGACGAGATTTCCCAGCCGTTCACCGGCAACATCCGGGTCAACGACGTTCGCGTCCGTGCACCCGGGCTGCCCGACAGCCCCAGCCACACCATGCAGGCGGGCCGCGCGTATACGATTCCCGTTACCATCACCAACAACGGCGCGGCACCGGAGGACTTCTTCGTCGACGGCCGGCTCGACGCGACAGCGACGCTTCGGCTGGCGCCGCTCGACACGGCCTCCGGGCTGACGCTGCCGCTCTCGGGCAGCCCGCCGCTGTGGCTCGTGCCGGCGCAGACATCCAGCGTATCGGTCGCGGCAACCGCGAGCCTGCCGATCATGTTCGATTACGGGCCGGTCCCCGACGACCCCGATCTGACAAGCTCAGCCGCGGGCGGCAGCAGCTTCGCGGCGGTTTGTGCCGACAGTGAGTCTGGCATCGACACGCCGGCCGGCGGCTCTGTCGCCACCGGCATCTGGTACGCGGCGCCGGCCGAGTGCGGACCATACGCCGCCCCGGCGCCCAGGGGCACGGTCAGCGCGACGATGACCGCGACCACCAGGCAGTTCGACCCGGCGGTCACCTCGGCGGCGGGCGACTACTGGCAGACCTCGGTCAACCCCGGGGTCAAGCCCGGGCTGTTCATCATCGCGCCCGGCCAGTCCCGCGCGCTTGCGGTGACCGTGACGCCATCCGGCGCGCCGGGCACCGTGGTGCGCGGCAGTCTGTACGTCGACGATCTGGTTCCGAGCCTGCCTGTCTATGGCCAGGAGTCGGGCGACGAGCTTGCCGCCATTCCTTACGCCTACACGATCAGGTAGCCAGGAGCAGGGCGAGCACAGCAACCTGCGGCGCGGCGGCGCCGTGGCACCCCGGTGCCGCCGCGCCGCCTGCCGCCGCTGCGCACCCAGAGTCCGGCGGCGATGGCTGCTAGCGAGCCGAAGCCGGGCGCGGCCTGCGGCCCTGTGCCCCGCCGCCCGGGCGCGCCTGGTACCTGCTGTCCGGCCGGCCGCCGCCGGGCTTGCTGCCCGCGGCCGTGCGGTCGGTCCCGCCGCGGCGGGACCTCGGCCCGGGCTGGCGCGGCTGGTCCCGCGGTGAGCGGCTCAGCGCGGGAGCGGGCGCCGGCGGAACCGGCGTCCCCGACGTCGCGATCTCCCGGACGACATCATGCCCGGACCCGACGTGGTGCCGGGTGGGCGTGACACCGGCCGCGTCGTGCATCCGCTGGATGTCGCGGACCTGGCCGTGCTCGGCGAGGGCCACGATCCTGCCGGTTGCGCCGGCCCTGGCCGTGCGGCCGGAACGATGCAGGTAGTCCTTGTGGTCGTTCGGCGGATCGAAGTGCACGACGAGTTCGATGCCGTCGACGTGGATACCCCGCGCGGCGACGTCAGTGGCGACCAGCACCCGCGGGTGGCCGGTGGCGAATGCCGCCAGGGCCCGCTGCCGCTGGTTCTGCTTCAGGTTGCCGTGGATCGCCGCGGCCTGGACGCCCGCCCGGCCGAGCTGCCGGGCCAGCCGGTCGGCACCGTGCTTGGTGCGCACGAAGAACAGCGTCCGTGCCGGGCGGCTGGCAATCTCCGCCGCCACCGGCACCTTGTCCTCGGCCGATAGCACGAGCAGGCTGTGCTCGGCGGCGCCGGCCGCCGGAATCTCGGCGGGCACGGCGTGCAGTGCCGGGTCAGTGAGATACCGGGTCACCAGCTGTCCGACGCCGCGGTCCAGGGTGGCGGAGAAGAGCATGCGCTGGCCGCCGGCCGGGGTCTCGTCGAGAATGCGCGTCACGGCCGGCAGGAAGCCGAGGTCGGCCATGTGGTCTGCCTCGTCGATCACGGTGACCTCGATGTCGGACAGCGCGCATGCACGGCGGTCCAGCAGGTCGATGAGCCGTCCCGGCGTGGCCACGACGATGTCCACGCCGCGCCGCACCCGGTCGATCTGGCGGCCGATCGACACGCCGCCGTAAACGGTTGTGACGCTCACGCCGACGGCCCGGCCGAGTGGTTCGAGCACGCCGGCCACCTGGCCGGCGAGCTCGCGGGTCGGGACGAGCACAAGCCCGCGCGGGGCCTTCTCGTGCCGCCTTCCGGCTGAGGCGGCAAGCCGGGCAAGGACCGGAAGGCCGAAGGCAAGCGTCTTGCCCGACCCGGTCTGCGCCCGGCCCAGGACGTCGCGGCCGGCCAGGGCGTCGGGAAGTGCGCGCGCCTGGATCGCGAACGGCGCGTGAATGTCCCGGGCGCCGAGCGCACTCACCAGCGCAGCTGGGAGGCCGAGCGCCTGGAACGTCGTCTCCTCCGGAGCCGCGATCTCCATCGCGGCGTTCAGGGCACGGTCAAGCTCAGACTCGCGCGCAGGACGCACGGGAGCCGGGCGGTGCCGGTTCGCGGAGCCGCCCGGTTTGCGGGCAGGGCGGCGCCGGCGGGCAGTGTCATGGGGCACAGGTAACTCCATCGGTGGTTCGCGGGCCGCGTCGCGGGAGAGGCATCGGCGACGGCGGCGGATAGTGCTCACCGGGAAGCGGACTGCTCACACAAGCGACCTCGCGGGCTGCTCGCCCGCGGGAGTGGCGGCATCATTCGTGCCGCTGGTCAGTGCAACACTAGCAGCAGGCCCCGGTGTTCCCGCTTTGCGGTCGCCGCGAGGTGGCACGGACGATAGCGTCGCTGCAGGACCACTGGAGACCCACATGCAACAGAATCCCGTGCTCGCTGTCCGCGGCGAGTCCGTCATCGAGGTGCAGCCGGAGATCGCGCGCATCGAGGTCAGCGTCGCCGCCACGGACGCTGACCGGGCCAGGACGCTTGAGCTGCTGGCCGAGCGGGCCGCGGCGGTGGAGAAGGTGCTGGCAAGCTTTCCCGACGTCATCGAGAAGAGCGAATCATCGGGCGCGCGGATCAGCCCGCAGCTGGCGGGCCGGCCGCCACGTCCGGGTGCTGGCCTCGGCTATGTCGGCGCCGTGCATCATGCGGTCACAGTGACCGGGTTCGGCCGGCTCGGCGAGC
Source organism: Streptosporangiaceae bacterium (assembly GCA_035499215.1). Classification (GTDB taxonomy): domain Bacteria; phylum Actinomycetota; class Actinomycetes; order Streptosporangiales; family Streptosporangiaceae; genus DATJZH01. Next base: position 5,599 of record DATJZH010000134.1, read on the forward strand.
TCATGGCGCAGCTAGCCGATCGGGAACTGACCGAGGTTGGCGGTCCCTGGTGGGAGCTGCGGGCGCAGAGCCCGGTCTACCGCGACGCCAGGGTTGCCGCCGCCAGGGACGCGGTCCGCAGAGCCCGCGACTACGCCGGCGCGCTCGGCAGCGACGTGACCGGGCTGGTGGAGCTCGCTGATGCCCGGCTGCTGTCGGATGCTCGCGGCCCGGCCGAGCCTGCCGCCGGCTTCCCGGCGCGGCTGCCGCAGCGCACCCGGGCGGTTGTCCCGGAGGAACTGACCTTCGACCTGACACCCGCCACGCAGACGGTCCGGGCCACCGTGGAGGCGCGGTTCACGATCAGCAGGCCGCATCTCGCGGGCGTCGACACCAGCTGATCGTCAGGGCGCGGTCGTCCCGGACCGCCCGTATCTGTCCTCGAGCCGGACGATGTCCTCCCGCCAGCCGGGACCGGCGGTCGAGGCCTCCGCGAACGTCAGGTCGGTGACCGCGGTAATCCGGTGCAGCTCGCCTGGCGGCAGGTGAATCGTGTCACCGGGGCTGAAAGGCTCGCTCGTCAGCGCGCTCGCCGAGGGCCCGTACTCGATGAGCGCCTCGCCGGACAGGACGCTGATCGTCTCTTCCTTCTCGCGATGGTATTGCAGGCTCAGGGACTGCCCCGCGGCCACATGGATGATCTTTCCGGCGTACTTGCCGTCCACGGCCGCGAAGATCATCTCATTCCCCCAGGGCTTGCCCTGATGGGCGGCACGATAGCGCTGCGCTCGCGAGCCGGCCGCCGGGGTCGGGCCGGCTTCCTGCGTGCGGATCACGTGACCTCCAGTGACTGCTGTTGCTCCCGGGCCGGACGTGTCATTGTATTGCGTGGCGGGATCATGCGTGGCGCAAGCGCTGGATCCGCTGCAGCCGGGCTGCCGCTTCGATGAGGACTTCGTCCTTCTTGCAGAAGGCGAAACGTACCTGGCTGCGGCCAGCCTCGGCGTCGTCGTAGAAAACGGCATTGGGGACGGCGACAACGCCGCACCGCTCCGGCAGCCGGCGGCAGAACTGCAGCCCGTCCTCGTCGCCCAGCGGCGAGATATCGGCGGTGATGAAGTAGGTCCCCTGCGGGACGAAGGCCTCCAGGCCCGCCCGGCGCAGGCCGGCTGCGAGCAGGTCCCGCTTCCGGCGCAGATCGTCTGCCAGGCCGGCGAAGAAGGAATCCGGCAGGCCGAGTGCGGTGGTCATCGCATACTGGAACGGCCCGCCGCTGACGTAGGTGAGGAATTGCTTCGCCGTGCGGACGGCGGACAATAGAGCCGCGGGCCCGGTCGCCCAGCCGATCTTCCAGCCGGTGAAGGAAAACGTCTTGCCCGCCGAGCTGATCGACAAGGTCCGCTCGCGCATGCCGGGCAGCGTGGCGATCGGGACATGCTCGCCGTCGAAGACGATGTGCTCGTAAACCTCATCGGTGACGACGAGCAGGTCGCGCTCGGCTGCCAGCCTGGCGATCGCCGCCAGTTCCCCGCTGGTGAGGACCATGCCGGTCGGGTTGTGCGGGGAATTCACCAGGATCAGGCGGGTACGGCTGGTGACGGCGTCGCGCAGCGCGCCGAGGTCCGGCCGGAAGCCCGGCGGCCTCAGCGTGACCGGCACCCGGGTCGCGCCTGCCATCGCGATGCACGCAGCGTAGGAGTCGTAGTAGGGCTCGAAGGCGATCACCTCGTCGCCCGGTTCCAGCAGGGCAAGCAGCGCTGCCGCGATTGCCTCCGTCGCGCCGGCGGTCACCAGGACTTCGGTGTCCGCATCGACGGCCAGGCCGTAGAACCGCTTCTGGTGCTCGGCTATCGCCAGGCGCAGCTCGGGGATGCCCGGACCCGGCGGGTACTGGTTGCCGTGCCCCGACATGATGGCGTCAGCAGCGGCCCGGGCGATCTCGCGCGGGCCGTCGGTGTCGGGGAACCCCTGGCCAAGGTTGATCGACCCGGTCGCCAGGGCCAGCGCCGACATCTCGGCGAAGATCGTCGTGCCCAGATCAGCCAGCCGGCGGTTCAGCAACGGTCGGGTCATGCGGTTCCTCCGGTGTTCTCGGGCGGTACCGGCAGCGGTGCGGCGCCCGTACCCGCCGGGCGCGACAATACCCGCCGCCCATGCGAGCCGGAGCCGCCGGAAAGGGTGCCTGCGCTGATCGGGGCGCCATGTCGTGAATGCGGACGGGCACGACAGGGCAGGCATCACAACGGGTGAGGGGCGACTTGCGCGAAGTCGCCCCTCACCCGGCGGGAAGCCCGCGTCAGCGGGACTGGCCGGCCCCTGCGGCCGGCGTGTCAGAGCGGGCGGACCTGCTCAGCCTGGGGCCCCTTGGCGCCCTGGCCGGCGGTGAACTCGACCCGCTGGTTCTCCTGAAGACTGCGGAAGCCGTCAACCTGAATCGCGGAGTGGTGGACGAATACGTCGGCGGAGCCGTCATCGGGCGCAATGAACCCGTAGCCCTTCTCGGCGTTGAACCACTTCACGGTGCCCTGGGGCATGTACTTTCTCCTACTGTGATGATTGCGCGATCCCCGGATGAGAATCACGGGCTGCTGCGACGGCACGCCTCATCCCGAGTCCGGGCTTCCCGTTGCC
>DATJZH010000135.1:0-2142 GCA_035499215.1 Streptosporangiaceae bacterium
CGCCCGCCGAGCTCCCCGGCTGGATGCAGGAGCTCATCGGGCAGCTGCACGGATTCACCGAGAGGCTGGAAGGCCTGGCCTCGCTCGGTCATTCGCTCCCGTCGTTGCCGTCCCTGCCGACTCCGCCGATCCTGCGGAACTGGTCGTCACCGAGCGCCCTTTCGGCCGCGCAGCTGAAATCGATCGCCGCCAGCGTCGCCGCCCAGCGACAAAGCGTGGACGCACTGAAGACTCAGCTCTCGGCGTTCGACGAGCAGCTCGCGGTGTTCGAGCGGATCCTCCAGCCGCTCGCCGAATGGAGCAAGGCCTGGGCGGACCTGGAGGCGCGGCTGCTGCCCATCCGTCGCGAGCCCAAGGCAGAGAGTGAGGCCGGCGATTCCTGACTGGCCCGGACAAGGCGTCTACCGCGTCGTCGGGCAGGCCAGCTGCCAGCTGCGGAACCGGGCGGAGTGTGGGCAGGCGGCCGGGGGGTAGCTGACTCGAAACCGCACTCCCCTGGGGGCAGCATGGCAACCAAGCTGAACGATCAGGCTTACGATCACGCCAGGAATCTGATCAGGGACGGTCGCTGGGTCCTGGATCAGCGCGACGACTGGAGCGAGCACCGGCCGACGGCCAGCCAGGAGAACAGCTACCTGGAGAAGCATGGCTGGAGCGACTACCAGAAGTGGTACCTGGCGATAGACGACGACGAGAACGAGGACACGAAGGCCAGGTTTAAGTTTCCGTACGGCGACTTCGGGAGGATTCACCGCTGCGCGGTGATTTCCGCGGAGTCACGGGCAGGGCAGTACAAGCACCCCGACGTGGAGAAGGCGGCGCAGGAACTGCTCAGCATGCTCAACGACGTGACTGTGACGTGATCGAACCGGGGGACGGCCGCGGGCTGGCCGGATCAGCGTCCCGCCGGGCTGGCCGGATCAGCGGACGAGGCAGCTCGGGCGGCGCTGCTGGCTGCGGCCCGGACCGCCGCTGCCGCTCGCCGGAAAGGCCGCCGCCAGGGCACGGGCGATGAGCCTGGCCCTGGCCGCGTACCCGGCGGACGTGAAGTGGATGCCGTCGGCGATGAACCAGCCGTCCTGCACCGCGGCGGCCCAGTCATAGACGCGCATGTCCGGGTAGCGGGCGCAGGCTTGCAGCAGGGCGCTGTCCCACAGCTGCATCTCGCTCTCCGCGTACGGCCCGCTGGAGAGCAGCGACCGCACGTTCACCCACATGACCGGCTGGCCGCCGGTGACTGACATCATCCGCTCGATCCGCGCTGCCCGGCTGACCGACGAGCCGACGACGACATCTGCGGTGTCGTTCGTGCCGAGGGCCAGGACCCAGCATCCGCGGTACCCTCCGCGCACCAGCTGCTGGGCGACCGTATAGGCATTCGGCTGGCCCTCGATCGTCTCCACGACCGACCTGCCGCCCGAGATTTCCGGGATCAGCCTGGTCACGCCCACCCGCCCGTACTGCGCCGCCAGCCGCTGCGCGGGATCGGGCAGGTAGTCGGGCGATACCAGGCCATCCGAGGTGGAGTCACCGAGATGCACGACCGCACGGCACGACGTGCGGGCAGGGGCCGTCCCTGCGAGCGGCGAGACTGGCGGCGCGGCAGCCCCGCCCTCGCGCGTGCCCGCGTGCGGGCGGGCCGGATGCCGGGCGCTGCCTTGCCGCGTGCGGGCCCGGCTGTCCGCGGTCCCCGCGCCCGCCGCGCCGGCGACCGGGCGGCCGGGTCCCTGCCGTGCTGCGCCGCCGCCGGCGCCGGACGGCACAAGCTCGCCGGCGCCCGCCAGGCCGGCCGACGCGGGGGACACCACGCCTGCCAGGCCAGCGGCGGCCAGCACCGCCACGGCGGCGGCCGGGGCCACGGCCAGCCAGGCCGGCCGCCTCGCCGCCCGCGGCCGCCACTCCCCGGCCTTAACCTGAGCCCACCAGCGGTCGATGGCGCCGTGGCGGGCCGGCTCCTCGACGAACCGCCAGGACAGCGCGGCCGCTCCGACGCTCGCCGTAACCTGCAGGGCAGCGCGGACCAGGCTCTCCCGGCCGTCCGCCGGGGACGTCAGCGCGATGACGGGATAATGCCAGAGATAAATGCCATACGACCGGACGCCTATCCAGCGCAGCGGCCTCCAGCCCAGTGCCACGCCTACC
>DATJZH010000136.1:0-5087 GCA_035499215.1 Streptosporangiaceae bacterium
GCTCTTGCGCGACCTACGGTACCGTAGCCTACGGTTACGTAAGCGTATTTGCATCGGCCCCTGCCCATGGTTATGCGGATCGCTCGCCATCAGATGCAGGGCCCGATTGCTAGCGAGGATCCCTATGACAACTACTGAGACCACGGGGCACGTGGCCGTGCTTGCGCCTCCGGCGCCCGCCCGGCCTGGCCCGCGGCCCGACCTGGATCCCGGCAAGGCCGGCGCGGGCGAGAAGATCCTTATCGCCGTCTTCGTTGCCGTGCCCATGCTTGCCCTGATCGCCGCGGTGCCGCTGGCCTGGGGCTGGGGCATCGGCTGGCACGACATAGTGATCGCCGTCGCCTTCTACATGATCTCCGGCCTGGGGATCAGCATGGGTTTTCACCGGCATTTCACCCATTCGTCCTTTAAGGCGAGCAGGGGCCTGAAGATCGCCCTGGCGATCGCCGGCAGCCTGGCCATAGAAGGACCGGTGCTCACCTGGACCGCCGACCATCGCCGGCACCACAAGTACAGCGACAAGGAAGGCGACCCGCACTCGCCGTGGCGGTTCGGCAGTGACTGGAAGGCGCTCGTCAAGGGCCTCGTCTTCGCCCATATCGGCTGGATGTTCGAGGGCAACCGCACCTCCAAGCAGAAATTCGTTCCTGACCTGCTGGCCGACGGTGACATCCGGCGGGTCTCTCGATCCTTTCCGTGGCTGGTCGCGGTTTCCCTGCTCGCTCCCGCCCTCATCGGCGGCCTGTGGTCGATGTCCTGGCAGGGCGCCGTCACCGCGTTCTTCTGGGCCAGCCTGGTGCGGATCGGCTTCCTGCATCACGTGACCTGGTCCATCAACTCGATCTGCCACACCTTCGGCAAGGCGGAGTTCGATGTCCGCGACAAGTCGCGGAACGTGTCCTGGCTGGCGATACTGTCGTTCGGCGAGTCGTGGCACAACCTCCATCACGCCGACCCGACCTGCGCGCGGCACGGCGTCCTCAAGGGCCAGATCGACATTGCCGCCCGGCTGATCTGGCTGACAGAGAAGCTCGGGTGGGCGTACGACGTCCGGTGGCCGGACGAGCAGCGGCTCACCAGCAAGCACAGCGGCAGCTCGCGGAAGCTGGGCTCGATGACCAGGCGGGCGCCCGTAACGGCCGCCGCGGCTGGCTCAGCGCAGCGCAGCCAAGCATGATGGAGCAGTGAGCCAGCCCCCGAATGCCAGCCGCAGACGAATGACCGGTAAGGAACGCCGCGAGCAGCTGCTCGATATCGGCCGGCGCCTGTTCGCCGAGCGCGGCCTGGACGGCACCTCGATCGAGGAGATCGCCGCCCAGGCCGGCGTCTCCAAGCCGGTCGTGTACGAGCACTTCGGCGGCAAAGAAGGGCTGTACGCGGTCGTGGTCGACCGGGAGGTCGAGCGCTTCCTGGAGATGGCCACCCGGCTGCTGCTCGGCGACGACACGATGGAGAAGTTCGAAGTCGCCGCCGTTTCGCTGCTGCGTTACATCGAGGACAACAGCGACGGGTTCCGGATCCTGGTCCGGGACTCCAACCCGGCGTCAGGGAAGGGGACGTTCGCCAGCCTGATCAGCGACGTCGCCAGCCAGGTCGAGTACATCCTCGCTGACGTGCTGAAAGATCGTGGCTACGACCCGAAGCTGGCGCCGATGTATGCGCAGATGCTGGTCGGCATGGTTGCTTTCACCGGCCAATGGTGGCTCGACGCGCGCAAGCCGAAGATCGAGGAGGTCGCCGCCCACCTGGTCAACATGGCCTGGAACGGCCTGTCCCGGCTGGATCCCGAGCCGCGGATATCTGACCAGGCCCTCCGGCGGCTGCGCGAGGACACCTGACGCGCGCCAGCCGCCGTTTCGCCTGTCCAGCCGGCGCGCTAGCCGCGGCGCGCGACCACGAAAACCCGGCGGAACGGGAACGGCGTGCCATACGGCGCCGCCGGGTAGGCCTCCCGCAGCCGCGCGCCATAGGCCGCCAGGAACTCCTCGGCCAGGCCCCCCGGCAGGGCGGCCAGCACGGGACGCAGCCCGGACCCCCGGTACCAGCCGAGCACGGGATCATCGCCGTGCAGCATATGCAGGTACGTCGTCTCCCACGCATCGACCTCGCAGCCGGCCCGGGCCAGCAGGTCGGCGTACTCGGCCGGATCAGCGTACTGCCGGTTCAGCTCGGCGCCCGCCAGCAGCGGGCGCCAGCGATCCGAGGCGGCCAGCTCGCGCAGGATCGCATGACCTGGCTGACCGAAGTTACCGGGAACCTGGAACGCGAGCCAGCCTCCGCCCGCAAGCATTGCGGACCACCGGGTCAGCAGCTGCCGATGGCCGGGCACCCACTGCAGTACGGCGTTGCAGACGATCACGTCGGCCGGCCGGGGTGCCTGCCAGTCGCGCACGTCGCCCAGCGCGAAGCTCAGCCGGCCGCCGCTCACGCCCGATCTGCTTCCCGCTGGCAGCTGCCGGGCCGCGGCGATCATTTCTGCCGAGGAGTCGATGCCCTGAATCTCGGCCGCTGGCCAGCGGCTGGCCAGCGTCGTCGTCAGCCGTCCGGGCCCGCAGCCCAGGTCGATGACCAGGCCCGGCTGGTCAGCGCGCACCCGGCTCATCAATTCGAAAAACGGCCGCGAGCGCTCGTCCGGGTACCGCAGGTACTGACCCGGATCCCACATGCCGATGTCCAATCCCTTGACGTCAAGATAGTCTCATCCACCGTAGCTAGTCCGTTAGAGTCTCGATGTCAAGAGATATGCTGCACATCATGGCGCGGCAGACCGGATCCGATCGAGCCACGGCAGCACGAACAGCTGGCGCAGACGCCACCGCGGCGGACGCCGCCCCGGCGGCGTGGCCCGGTGCCCGCACGGGCATGCTCGGCGACGAGGTCGACGAGCTCGTGGCCGGCTGGCGGGCCGAGCGGCCCGACCTCGACGTTGCGCCGCTGCAGGTGCTGAGCCGGGTATCACGGCTGGCAAAGCACCTGGACCGGGCCCGGCGCGCGGCCTTCGCCGCGCACGGGCTGGAGCCATGGGAGTTCGACGTCCTCTCGGCCCTGCGCCGGCAAGGCCAGCCATATCGCCTCAGCCCTGGCGGCCTGCTGCGGGCGACCCTGGTAACCTCGGGCACGATGACGAACAGGATCGACCGGCTGGCGAGAGCCGGGCTGGTCTGCAGGCATCCCGACCCGCAGGACAAGCGCGGGGTCCTGGTCGCGCTGACCGACCGCGGGCGCGAGGCCGCCGACGCTGCGCTGGCGGACCTGCTGATGAGCGAGCGCGAGCTGCTGACCGGGCTTGACGACGCGCAGCGCGGCCAGCTGGCCGGGCTGCTGCGGGTCTTGCTGGCTCCCTTCGACGCGGGGCAGCACACCCAGCAACAGCGATCTTGAGCTGACCGCCCGGGTACGCGCCCGACCGACCGGTTCATACACTGAGGATTCCTGTCACGCCGGGGGTCTGCACAGTGCGTCGCGCTGCCGTCATCGCCGTCGCCGCCGCCTGCGCACTTGCCGCCGGCACGGCCTGCTCGGATACCACCAGCAGCCGGGGATCCGCCAGCGGAGCCAGGTCAGCTGCCAGCGCGGCTCCTGGCCCGCGCTTCTACGTGTCCATGGGCGACTCGCTGTCTCAGGGGGACCAGCCGGACGCTGCCGGTGACAGCACGGCGACTGGGCAGGGCTATCCCGACCAGCTCTACGGGGCGCTGCGCCGCGGCACGCCCGGGCTGCGGATGGTCAAGCTAGGCTGTTCGGGCGAGACGACCGGCACCATGATCCACGGCGGGAAGTGCCGTTATCCGGGCGGATCACAGCTCGCAGCGGCCGACCGCTTCCTGCGTGCCCACCGTGGCCATGTCTCGCTGATCACCATTGACATCGGGGCCAACGATCCGGACTCGTGCGTAAGGGGCCACTCGGCGGACGAGATCGCAGCGGGCACGATCGCCCGGTGCCTGAACTCGAGATTCCGAACCACCCTCGCCAGGCTGGCGACGATCCTGCAACGGCTGCGGGCGGCTGCGGGCAGGAAGGTGACGATCATCGGGATGAGCTACTACGTCCCCGAGCTGGCCGCCTGGCTCACCACCTTCACCGGCAAGGTGATAGCGGCGGTGAGCGAACGGCTCGTGGCCGCTTACAACGGGCTGCTCGCTGGCGTGTACAGGCGCTACCACGCTCGGGTCGCCGATGTTTTCGGCGCCTTCCACAGCGGCGACTTCAGCGACCGTGCGCGGCTGCCCGGGATCGGCACCGTCCCGCGCAACGTCGCGACCGTGTGCGAATGGACCTGGACCTGTGCCTCGCCGCCGCGCGGCCCGGACGAGCACGCTAACAAGATCGGCTACGGGGTCATCGCGCGGGCATTCCTGCTGGCCGACCGGCGCTGACCATCTGTGACCGGCGCTGACCATGGGCTAGAGCGACAGCTCCTCAGCAAGTGTCAGCCAGCACTCCTCGAGCTCGGCCTTCTCGGCCCCGACCGCGCGGTGCTGCGCGCCGAGCGCGATCAGCCGCTCGTAGTCGCCGGCATGCTCCGCCAGCGCGGCCTCGAGCTTGGATTCGGTGTCGGCAAGCCTCGCGAGCTGCCGCTCCAGCCGGGCCAGCTCCTTCTGCCCGGTCCGCTGGCGGGCTGCGGCGGAGGGCGGCGCACCGCCCGGATCGCGCGCTGCGGCAGCAGGCCGCGCCGCGCCAGTATCGGGCCGCCGGGCGCCCCGGCGATCGCGCAGCTCCAGGTACTGGTCCACACCGCCGGGCAGAGCGGGCAGCCTGCCGTCGATGAGCGCGACGACATGATCGGTCACCCGCTCGAGGAAATACCTGTCGTGGCTGACTGCCACGATCGACCCGGCCCAGCCGTCGAGCATGTCCTCAAACTCGGTCAGCGTCTCGATGTCGAGGTCGTTCGTGGGCTCGTCGAGCAGCAGCACGTTCGGCTCGGCCATCAGCACCATGAGCAGCTGGAGGCGCCGCCGCTCGCCGCCCGACAGCTCGCCGACAGGCGTCCACTGGCGGTCGCCGCGCAGGCCGAGGCGGTCCAGCAGCTGGCTCGCCGATGTCTCCCGGCGGCCGATCAGCAGCGAGCCGCGGACCTGCTG
>DATJZH010000137.1:0-40820 GCA_035499215.1 Streptosporangiaceae bacterium
CTCCGTCACGAGGCAACCGGAGTGCGGCTGCGGTATCTGGCGATTTCCGTTGGCCGCGGCAGGTCCGCCCGGGTGAGCCCGCCAGAGAGCACCGACGCCAGGTCCGCGTAAGCGCGTGCCGTGTCGGCGTCCCTGGCGTGATAAGCGCACCTGCCGCCAGGAATGTTCTCGCAGTCCCAGCATCCGAGGGCGTCGGCGCCGGAACTCCGGTACGCGATGGCGTCGCAGAGTGCGCCAAGCACGATGTCAAGCTGGCGGGATGTCAGCGCGGCTTCGTCCCGGCCGGTCAGCCGGGCCAGCCAGAGCAGCGCCGCCACCGATCTGGCGTTGCGCTTATCCCAGTGCACGAGCCTGCTGAGGAACTGCCGGTCGCGGGGAGTCAGGCTGACCCCGGTCAGCGCCGCTTCCAGCGCGCCACGGACCGCCCTGCGATGCGAGTCGGCGCATCCGGCAGTCGCCGGACCGCCCCGCGCACCCGCCCCGGCCCCGGTACCGGCGCCGGGTGCAGTCTCGGCACCTGGCTCGACGCCTCTTCCGGCCGGGACTGGTGGCAGCGGCAGTCGGACGGCCGGCTCCGGGCGGCCCGAAGGCGGTTGCGGCACGCTGGCGGCCGATAACGGCACCGTTCCTCCCGGCGGCAGCGGCCTGCCGATCTGCCTGGGCCTCATGCAGGATGGCGTGGGTATGGCGTCGACCTGCCCGGCTCTGCGTGCCTGAGCGGGATCAGTCATGAGTCTGCGGCCTCCTCGTCGGGCGAAGAGCTTGACTGCCCGGATCCATGTCTTCCCGCCCCTTGTGAGCGTTGCGCGCTTGCCGGCACCGCCTGGCCAGCGGTGCAAGACTACGCGAGGATGGCGCCTCAGTGAGCGAGCACGTTGACACTCTTCGTAGCCGACGTCGATGGCACATCCAAGACCCGTGCCGAACCTCCGGGTACAGCCTCATTCGAGAGGTCGAGCTGCGCCCGTAACCGCCGACAGCGGGCGACGCCGGCGTCGTGAACCGCTGGCGGCTGCAGCGCGTCGTTACAGAGGGAATACGCATCGGCGCATGTCTGCCATAAGGTGGACAAGAGGACTGCCCGGCGGCCTCGGGGGCCGGCAGTCGCCGGATTTCCGGCCCGCAAATAGCAGATCAAGCACGCGCACAGCCTGCTGCCGGCGGGGCGCCATAGGTAAGATGTAGGTCGTCCGAGCCTCAGCGCCCCGGTACCCGGGGCGGCGGCTAAAAATGCACGCCGTCACCGTGATCCGTGCACCCGGCTTCGGCGCGTGGAGGAGGTCCAGGAGACTGTGACCAAGCAGGTCCAGCAGCTCGATCGCGTCATCATCAGGTTCGCCGGGGATTCAGGCGACGGCATGCAGCTCGCCGGGGACAGGTTCACCCAGGAAACGGCCGCCTTCGGCAACGACCTGTCGACGCTGCCAAATTTCCCCGCCGAGATCCGCGCCCCCGCGGGCACCCTCCCCGGTGTGTCGAGCTTCCAGCTTCACTTCGCCGACCATGACATCCTCACGCCGGGCGATGCTCCGGATGTGCTGGTTGCGATGAACCCGGCGGCACTCAGGGCCAACATCCGCGACATCCCGCGCGGAGCCGATGTCATCGCCAATACCGACGAGTTCACCAAGCGGAACCTGACCAAGGTCGGCTATGCCGCGAATCCGCTGGAGGACGGTTCTCTCGCCGCCTACCAGCTGCACGCCATCCCGATCACCTCGGTGACGGTCAAGGCGCTCGAGGATTACGACATCACCCGCAAGGACGCCGAGCGAGCCAAGAACATGTTCGCCCTGGGTCTGCTGTCCTGGTTGTATAACAGGCCGGCCGAGGGCACGATGAAGTTCCTCGAGTCCAAGTTCGCGGCCAGGCCGCAGATCCTGCAGGCGAACAAGGCAGCCTTCCGGGCAGGCTGGAACTACGGCGAGACCACCGAGCAGTTCTCGGTCCAGTACGAGATCAAGCCGGCCACGCTGCGGCCGGGCACCTACCGCAACATCACCGGCAACACGGCCCTTGCCTACGGGCTCGTCGCAGCCTCCCGGCGCTCGGGCCTGCCGCTATTCCTGGGCTCCTACCCGATTACCCCCGCCTCGGACATCCTGCATGAACTGTCCAAGCTGAAGCGGTTCGGCGTCCGCACGTTCCAGGCAGAGGACGAGATCAGCGGCGTCGGCGCCGCCCTTGGCGCGTCCTTCGGCGGCGGCCTCGGCGTGACCAGCACGTCCGGTCCGGGCATGTGCCTGAAGGCCGAGACGATCGGCCTGGCGGCATCGGTGGAGCTGCCGCTGATCATCTGTGATGTCCAGCGCGCCGGGCCGTCGACAGGCATGCCGACCAAGACCGAGCAGGCGGACCTGCTGATGGCGCTCTACGGCCGAAACGGTGAGTCACCCGTCGCGGTCCTCGCGGCTGCCACCCCGGCGGACTGCTTCGACACCGCTATAGAGGCAGTAAGGATCGCGGTGAAGTACCGCACTCCCGTCATCATCCTGTCCGACGGCTACCTGGCCAACGGGTCTGAGCCCTGGCGGATCCCCGGCGTCGACGGTCTGGCCAGGCTCCGGGATGACTTCACATTCGCGATGCCAAACGACGTGCCCGCCGTCGATGGCACCCCGGGGTTCCTGCCGTTCCAGCGAGATCCGCAGACCCTTGCCCCGCCGTGGGCCATCCCCGGCACGCCCGGCCTCGAACACCGGGTCGGCGGCATTGAGAAAGCCGACGGAACTGGCACCATCTCCTACGACCCGGACAACCACGATCGCATGGTCCGGCTGCGCCAGGCGAAGGTCGACGGGATCGCGGCCGACATCGGCCCGCTCGAGGTCGACGATCCGCACGGGTCCGCGCGAGTGCTCGTCCTCGGCTGGGGCTCGACCTTCGGCTCGATCGGCGCTGCCGCCCGCCAGGTGCGGCTGGCGGGCGGCTCGGTGGCGCAGGCGCACCTGAGGCACCTGTCGCCATTCCCGGCCAACCTCGGCGAGGTGCTGAACGCTTACGACAAGGTGCTCGTGCCCGAAATCAACCTCGGCCAGCTGGCTCTGCTGTTGCGCGGGCGTTTCCTCACCGACGTGATTTCCTATAACCGGGTGCGCGGCATGCCATTCAGCGCAGCTGAACTGACCGGCGTGATCCAGGATGTGATCGCAAATGTCTGACCACGGCGAGAGCGCGGCAAGCCGCCGGCCGGCGAATGGGCGGCCCGCAAACGGCGGCCCGGCTGACGGTGATCCCGAGCACGTACCGGGTCCGCCCCGGCTGGCATCACTGGCCCTGGTACCGAGGGCCGACGAGAAACTGAGCACCAGGGACTTCAAGTCCGATCAGGAGGTTCGCTGGTGCCCCGGCTGCGGGGATTACGCGATCCTGGCCGCCTTCCAGGCGTTCCTGCCGGAGCTGGAGATCCCGCGAGAGAACCTGGTAATAATCTCCGGTATCGGCTGCTCGTCCCGGCTGCCGTACTACGTCAACAGCTATGGCATGCACTCGATTCACGGACGCGCCCCGGCGATCGCCACGGGGCTGGCATCCTCGCGACCTGACTTGTCTGTCTGGGTGATCACGGGCGACGGTGACGCGCTGTCCATCGGCGGGAATCACCTGATCCATGCGCTGCGCCGCAATGTCAATATCAAGATCCTGCTTTTCAACAACCGGATTTACGGGCTGACCAAGGGCCAGTACTCGCCGACCTCCGAACAGGGCAAGGTCACCAAGTCAACGCCGTTCGGCTCGCTGGATACACCGTTCAATCCGGCCTCGCTGGCGCTCGGCGCCGAGGCGACTTTCGTCGCGCGGACCATCGATTCCGATCGCAAGCACCTGACCGGGGTGCTGCGGGCTGCGGCCGACCACAAGGGGGCAGCCTTCGTCGAGATCTACCAGAACTGCCCGATCTTCAATGATGACGCCTTCGCGCCGGTGGCCGACCCGGCATCGCGGGAGGAGCATGTGATCCGCGTCCAGCACGGCGAGCCTGTTCGCTTCGGTCCGGCCGGCAGCCGCGGCCTGCGGTTCGGGCGCCGGGGCTCGCTGGAGGTGGTTGAGGTATCCGCGAGCGAGGAGGGCTCGCTGCTGACCCACGATGCGCACGCCGCCGATCCGTCCTATGCGTTCGCCCTGTCCCGGCTGGACAGCGCAGACTTTGCCCACACTCCGATTGGCCTGTTCCGGCAGGTGAGCCGCCCTAGCTATGACGAGATGATGGCCGACCAGCTTGAGGAAGCACGGGAGAAGCAAGGTGACGGGGACCTTGCCGCCCTGCTCGCGGGAAGCGATACCTGGCAGGTCGGCTAGACGGCGATGGCGATGCGCCGATGTTGCTGCGGCGGCGTCGAGCTGGCGACTAGGCTGGCGATCTCACTCATGGCGCGCGGCAGGCCCCGACCGCGGGGGACGGTAGGCAATGAGCAGCAGGCACGTGCAGCGCGGTGGCGCGATTCTCCTGCTCGGGGCGGCGGTGATGCTGCCCGCAACCGCGGCGGCTGCCGCAGGCAGCGTCAGCCCCTGGATTCGTCCGCCGGGACGGTCGCCGTCGTCGGACGTCCGGGTAGCGTCGGCCGACGAGGCACCATCGGGGGCGGAGCGGCTGTCCCGCGGTCAGATTATGGCCGGCATCCAGTCCCCGCTGGCAGCCGCCACAGTCAGATGCTCGTCGCCGTCGAGCACCCACCGCCGGCTTGCCGCCAGGCTGGCCAGGGGCATCGGGGCCGCGCTGGAAGGCCGGTCCTCGATCGTCGGCCTGGCGATCGCCGACAGGCGCACCGGCATAACCTGCGGGGCGAACTCGGGCTGGCAATTTGCCTCAGCCAGCGTCGTCAAGGTGACGATCCTCGGCGCGCTGTTACGCAAGCTCGAAGCCGAGCACCGGCACCTGACTCCCGCTCAGGTCACGCTGACCACGGAGATGATCACCGAGTCGAGCAATGCCGCGGCTTCAGCGCTATGGGCCGAGGTCGGCCGCAGCCATCTGCAGCGCTTCCTCGACCTGGCCAGAATGATTCATACCCACCTGGGCCAGGGCGGCTACTGGGGCCTGACCCAGATCACCGCGCACGATGAGCTGACCTTGCTCAGGTTGCTCACCAGCCGGAACCACGTGCTCGACAAGGCAGCGCGGCATTACGTGCTGTCCTTGATGGCCCGGGTGATCCCCTCGCAGCGCTGGGGCACCCCGGCCGGTGTGCCCGCGGGCGTGTCGGTTCATGTCAAGAACGGCTGGCTGCCGCTGGCCACATACGGCTGGCGCGTCAACAGCATAGGCAGCTTTTCCGGTGATGACCGCAATTACATGATCGTCATTCTGACCAAGAACAACCCGACCATGGACTACGGCGTCGACACCATCGAGGACGCGGCCGAGGTCATCAACCGCGAGCTAGGCTGAACCGGGCCTGTCGGGGTCCTGGAGCAGCAACGTCGCCGCGGCAGCGCGTTGCCCGCCGCGGCGCGCCCAAGCCAGCCAGGGCGGGAGGTGAACACGGAGCCAGACAGCGGCGGCACGGCAGCCGCACGGGCGGCGTTCCCCGACTGGCGGTTCGCGCCGAATATCGGCTCTCACCCGGAGATCTACGAGGTCGAGAATCAGGCTCTGGACCGGGCCGGTCATCTGCTGGCGGCGATGAGCCGCCTCGCACCGTGGTCCGGCCGGACCATCGTCGACCTAGGCTGCGGAACGGGCTACTGGCTCCCCCGGTACGCGCCGCAGGCGCGCCAGGTGATCGGCATCGAGCCTGACCCAGCGCTGCGCGCTGCGGCCGTCGCGCGGATCGCCGGACTTTCTGCCGTGACTGTCCTGGCCGGCTCGGCCGAGCACACCGGCCTGCCGGATCGATCGGTTGACGTCATCCATGCGCGGTTCGCCTATTTTTTCGGGCCGGGGGCAGACGCCGGGCTGGCGGAGGCGCTACGGGTGCTGCGGCCAGGCGGAAGCCTGATCGTGGCCGACAACGACTATCGCTGGGGCGAGTTCGCTGAACTGCTGGCGGCCGCCTCGGCGCGGGCGCCGCAGCGCACCGCGGCGGATGTCGACGCGTGGTGGCGCGAACGGGGTGCCGCCCGGCAGGCGGTCCGCTCGCAGTGGCGCTTTGCCGGGCGCGCCGACCTCGCGGCGGTGCTGAGCATCGAGCTGCCCGGCCAGGTCGCCAAGTCCTGGCTGGCCAGGAACCCCGCTGCCACCGGTCTCAGCTACGGATACGTCCTGTTCGCCGTAACGGCCTGAGCGTGCTGTTACGGCTCGCGGCCCTCAAGGGCGCCCAGACTGGTTAACCGTGCCATCGTGCCGCTCGCCGCCGTGCTGCCTGGCATACCGGCGCTGCTTGCGCGCACCACATCACCTGGATCACCTCGGTCCACGCTTAAGCCTCAGCCGTTCCGGTTCTGGCTGCAACCCGGCATGGCCGGCGGCAACTCGTGGTGCGGTCAGGGACGTTCGTCCCTACCCTGCGCCGAAGCGGCCGACCGAAAGTAGAACGTGGGCCTGGACCACCCGAGGGCTCGGGCAAGGGCACTGCCCGCCGTCGGCAAGCTGGCCCGGACTGGCCGACGTGTGGGCCAGCCAGGCCTTCGGGGGCGCCGGATCGACCCGCCGCCCGCACTGTCGGCCGGGGCTTGACGGGGCGTCGGCGCGTTCAGCACGCCGGCCCCGTCAGCAGGGTTCGCTCGGATTCGCTTCAGGAGGAACATCATGCGTATCCCGGCGGAAGCCTTGTCCGGCAGCTCGGTGCGAGACAAGGTTGTCACGGCCGTCGAGGCGGTGCGGCTGATTCGTGACGGCGACTCGGTCGTGGTCGAAGGGTTCATGGGGCAGTGCTTCGCCGAGCAGCTGGTCCTGGCGCTGGAGCAGCGTTTCCTGGTGACAGGCGCCCCCCGCGACCTCGGGCTGGTGTTTACCATGGCCGCGGGGAACCGGCTCGGTCGGGGACTTGACCGGCTGAGCCACCAGGGCCTGATCAATCGGGCCGTAGGCGGTCACTGGGGCATGGCGCCCGAGCTGGGGAAGATGGCCGTGGGCAACGATATCGCGGCGCATAACCTGCCTCAGGGCGTTATCTCCCAGCTGATGCGGGACACCGCCGCTGGCAAGCCCGGCCTGCTGACCAGGGTCGGACTTGGCACTTTCGTCGATCCGCGGCATGGCGGCGGGAAGATCAACGAACGGACGACCGAGGATCGCGTCGAGCTGATCACCCTCGACGGCGCCGAGTACCTGCTCTACAAGGCGCTGCAGCTCGATGTGGCGTTCCTGCGCGGCACCACCGCGGATCCTGACGGGAACATCACCATGGAGCGCGAGGCGCTGATCATGGAGGCACTCGCCGTGGCCACTGCGGTGCACAATGCCGGTGGCCTGGTGATCGTGCAGGTGGAGCGGGTCGCTGAGAGCGGCAGCCTGAGCCCACGCGAGGTGAAGATCCCTGGGATCTTGGTCGACTGCGTCGTCGTTTCGCAGCCCGAGCACCACTGGCAGACCTTCGGCACGCCTTACTCGCCGGCATTGAGCGGAGAGCTGCGGCGGGTCCGCAACCCTGTCCCGCCATTGGAGCTGACCGAGCGGAAGGTCATTGCCCGCCGGGCAGCAATGGAACTTCAGCCCGGCAGCGTGGTGAATCTCGGCATCGGCATACCGGAGGGCGTCGCCAATGTGGCGGCCGAAGAGCACATCCTGGACCTCCTCACGCTGACCGCCGAACCCGGTGCGACGGGCGGTATGCCGACCGGAGGGCTGGACTTCGGCTCGACGGTAAACGCGCAAGCCATCCTGGATCAGCCGTCTCAGTTCGACTTCTATGACGGCGGCGGTCTCGACGTGGCATTCCTCGGCATGGCCCAGGTGGACCGTCTGGGCAATGTCAATGTCAGCCGGTTCGGGCCGAAGCTGGCGGGCTCAGGTGGATTCATTAATATCAGCCAGAACGCCAAGCGGCTGGTGTTCGCCGGGACCTTCGTCGTGCCGAGCCGCTGCCAGGTTCAGGATGGCCAGCTGGTCATCGCCAATAGTGCCGTCACGCCCAAGTTCATCGCCGACGTGGAGCAGCGGACTTTCAGCGGCCAGTACGCGGCCGCCGCCGGGCAGCCAGTGCTGTACGTGACCGAGCGGTGCGTCTTTCAGCTCACCTCCGACGGCCTGGAGCTCATCGAGATCGCCCCCGGGGCGGATCTCGAGAAAGACGTCCTCGCCCACATCGGATTCGATCCGATCATTCGCGGCGAGCCGAAGCTGATGGACGCGCGCATCTTCGCCGCCGAGTCCATGGGCCTGAAGGACGATCTGCTGACCATGCCACTCCAGGCGCGATTCGCCTATGACGCCGAACGCAACATGTTCTTCCTGAACATGGAGGGCCTGTCGCTGGTCAGCGCGGACGACGTCGAGGCGATCGGGACCGCGGTCAACAATCGCCTGGCCGCCATCGGCAGGAAGGTGCAGATGGTCGTCAACTATGACAACTTCTACCTGGATCCGGCCCTGACCGATCGCTACATCGCCGGCGTTCGCAGGCTCGCCGAGCGCTACTACGCCAGCGTGACCAGGTACACCACCAGTTCCTTCATGCGGCTCAAGCTCACCAGGCAGCTGCACCACCGGGATCTGGCCCCGCACATCTATGAAAGCCGCGAAGAAGCCATGAACTGGCTCGAGAGCCACATACCGAGATCGTCAGTCCAGGATCGGCGAGAAGACCCGGTGGGAGCGGGCGACTGAGCCCCTCTAGCTCGACGTGCACCAGCCCGTGCGATCCTTTTGGCCGTGGCCGCTGAAGGATGTCCGGGATCCGCGGTCCCGCTGCGGCTGGCGGAGGCTGCCGGGGTGCTGTCGCTGGCGACGGACCTGGCGATGGGCCAGCCGCTGGAGCACGGCTTGCGCACCGCGGTGCTGGCGGTGCGGGTCGCCAGGGCGATGGGGCTGAGCGAGGACGACCAGGCGACGGTGTTCTATACCGGCCTGCTGCATTTCGCCGGCTGCACCGCCGAGAACTTTATTGACGCCGGGTTCTTCGGTGACGAGCTTGCTGCCCGGCCGCAGATGATGCCCGCGTTCCTCGGGACCCGGCGAGGGTTAGTCACTGCCGCGATGCGAGTCGCGCACTCCGGCAGCACTCCGCTGGCGCGGGCCGCGGCCATGACCCGCTCAGCCGCTGGAGGCGTTGCCGAGTTCCGCAGGTGGGCTCGCACGCATTGCGACGTGGCCCGGCTGTTAGGCGCACGGATGGGCCTGACCCCCGAGGTCCAGGTGGCGCTCGGCCACCTGTATGAGCGGTGGGACGGTAAGGGCATGCCCGGCGATCTGCGCGGCGAGCAGATCCCGCTCGCAGTGCGACTGATGCATGTCGCCCAGGACGCGGACATGGCCTGGCAGCACGGTGGCGCCTTGCTGGCCAGCCGGGTGGTGTCCAGCCGCGCGGGATCCGGCATGGACCCGCGGGCAGCGGCAGCGTTCCTGGCACTGGGCGACAGGGCCTTCACCAGCCTGGACCAGCCGTCGGTCTGGGACCTGGCGACGGCCGCGGAACCCGGCCCGCGGCCGTCTGTAACCGGGGACCGGCTGGATTCCTGCCTGGCGGCAGTCGCTGACTTCGCCGACCTGAAGAGCATGTGGACTATCGGGCACTCTCGGGCCGTGGCCGGGCTTGCCGCGCGGGCCGGCGTGATAGCCGGACTGCCCGCGCTGGATGTGCAGCAGCTGCGCCGGGCCGCTCTGGTACGATATCGGCCGGGTCACGGTGCCGGTCCGGGTATGGGCGAAGCGGGGTCCGCTGACCAGAGACGAGCGCGAGCAGGTGCGGCTGCACGCCTACCACAGCGAGCGCGCGCTTGATGTGGCTGTGGGGCTGCGCCCGCTGGCCAGGCTGGCCGGGTCGCACGGCGAGCGCTGCGACGGATCCGGCTACCACCGTGGCAGCCGCGCGGCCGATCTGCCGCTGACGGCCTGGCTGCTCGCGGCGGCCGACTGCCATCAGGCGATGCGCGAGCCTCGCGCGCACCGGCCCGCGCTGTCTCCGGACGTGGCCTCGGACGAGCTGTGCCGCGAGTCGGAGGCCGGCCGGCTGGCGCCGGAGGCGGTGAACGCGGTGCTCACCGCCGCGGGGCAGCCGCGGCGGGCCGCGCCGAGGCCGGCCGGGCTGTCAGAGCGGGAGTGTGAGGTGCTGGCCCTGCTGGCCCGCGGGCTGGCCACCAAGCAGATTGCCCGCCAGATGGGGATCTCCCCGAAGACCTGCGACCACCACATCCAGAGCCTGTACGGCAAGGCCGGAGTGTCCACCCGTTCTGGGGCAACGCTCTTCGCGCTGGAGCACGGCCTGGTCAGCCAGGACCCGGGGCTGCGTCCGGGCGCTCGCCTATAGCGTCATAACCGGCCGCCCGAACAGGATACTGCGAATGCTCCCCTGCTAGGGAGTTCTCCCCATACCCCGCCGGCACGCACCTGCGTAGCGTGCTGCAGTGCAGGTCCCAGAGGTCGCGTAAGTCGCTGTCGGCCACCCTGAATCCGGCTGCGGCTGCGAAGCCAAAGGAGCTGGTCATGACGATGGCTGAGCGGCCAGCCGCCTACATCGGCGGTCCGTCCTGCTCTGATGACGGCGTTCTTGCGGATCGGCAGGCGATGGCGCAGGCAGCCCGGCAGCGCGGCTGGCCAGCCCCGGCGATCTACGCCGACGACGGCCCCGGTCAGGCCGGCCGTCCCGGCCCTGCCCTGGGCAGGCTGGAAGCGGCGGTCATCGCTGGCCGTCACGACGGCCTGCTCGTGGCCGTGCCCGGCACGCTCGGCAACCCTGCGCCGCTCATGCGGCTGCTCTCCCACTGCACGCGGCACGGCGTGACCGTCAGCTTTGTCCCGCCCCTCGCCGCCGGCTGCCCGAATGCGTCAGCCCGGACAGCGGTCAGCGCCGGTTGTCGCAAGTGACAAGGGCGTTAAGGCCGGGGCCGAATATGCGCGCGGTGCCCGGGTGGATAGCATCCCGCGACCGGAGTGTACGGTCCGGCTCGCTCGCGTCAGCCTGATCGCCAGCGAGGGCCGCGCGGCCGCGATCACCCGGCCCTTGGCCCGCTGCAAGCGGCCAGCTGGCGGCGCCAGCTCAGCCCTCCGCCTTGACGGCCCCCGGCGGATCGCTCGCGCCGACAACACCGATCGGGCAGGAGACGCCGGTTCCGTGGTCGGGACAGTACCCGTTCGGGTTCTTGCCGCTTGAAAGATACTGCTGGTGATAATCCTCGGCGAAGTAGAAGTCCGAGGCCCTCACTACCTCGGTGGTGATCTGCGGAAACCCGGCCTCGGCGAGCCTCTTCTGGTAGGCGGCCAGCGACTGCTCCGCTTCGGCTTGCTGCTCCGGCGAGAAATAGAAGATCGCCGACCGGTACTGCGTGCCGGTGTCGTTGCCCTGGCGCATGCCCTGCGTCGGGTCATGAGATTCCCAGAAGATCTTGAGCAGCGCGCCGTAGGAGATCTTCGCCGGGTCGAAAACGACCCGGACTGTCTCGGCGTGCCCGGTCCTGCCGCTGCATACTTCCGCATAGGCCGGGTTCGGGGTAAAGCCGCCCTCGTAGCCCACCGAAGTTGAGATCACGCCCGGGGTCTGCCAGAAAATCCGCTCGGCCCCCCAGAAGCACCCGAGCGCGAACTCGGCAATCTCGGAACCGTCCGGATACGGCGGCCGCAAGGGCGTGCCGAGCACCGCGTGCCGGTCGGGCACGGGCATCTGCTCCGCCCGGCCGGGCAGTGCCTCGCCCGGCGTGATCATCCGTGCCTTGCGGAGTCGGAAAAGTCGCACAGCTGCCTCCTCGCCAGAGCCCGGCACCGCCGGCCAGCCGCGTACCGGAACCGCCCGACCCGCGCACCGGGGCAACAACAAGCGGGCGCGCGCGATTCCCCGAAGCTCCGGCGGTGCCGCAGCAGGAACTCGACCCGGCCTGCGGCGAAGCTACCCGCGACCATGCGCCCGCAGGTCGGCCTCGATCAGGGCAGCGGTTTCCAGCAGGGCGGGGGCAATCTCCGTGCGCATGGCCGCCAGGCTTACCCGGCTCGCGTGCGCGGAGACATTGATGGCTGCCATCCCGACGTCCGCCGGTCCCCTGATCGGCGCGGCGACCGCACGCAGGCCCTCTTCGAGTTCCTGGTCGACGATCGCATACCCCTGCCGCGCGACGTCGCCGAGGATGGCGCGCAGCTGGCCTTGATCGGTCACTGTCCGGCTGGTGAACGGCTCGAGGGTCACCTCGGCGAGGTAGCGGTCAAGCTCGTCATCGGCCATGGCCGCGAGCAGCACTCTGCCCATCGACGTCGCGTACGCCGCAAAGCGCGTGCCCACCGAGATCGTGACAGTCATGATCCGCTTAGTAGGCACTCGCACGACGTAGACGATCTGGTGACCGTCGAGCACCGAGATGGAAGAGGACTCGTGCAGCCGCGCGACAAGCTCCTCCACGTGCGGCGCGGCGACCTCGGGCAGCGTGAGGCCGGACAGGTAGGCGTAGCCCAGCTCGAGCACCCGCGGCCGCAGCGAGAATTCCCGGCCGTCGCACCGCACGTATCCGAGCTTGACCAGGGTCAGCAGGAACCGGCGCGCCGCTGCCCTGGTCAGGCCCGTGGCCCTGGCGACCTCACTGAGGCTCAGCCGCTCGCGGTCGGGCCCGAACGCGCGTATTACGGCCAGGCCGCGGTCCAGTGACTGCACGAAGTCGCTGTTTCGGGCACCGGCACGCCCCTCGGCCGCCGCCGCGCCGGTGACCGGGCGATGCCCCGGAGCAGCCGCATCGTCCGGTGTGCGCCCCGAGGCTCTCATGCCATGCCATGCTAGCGTGACCTGCCGCGGGCCCGGCCCGTGCGCCTAACCCGTGCGCTCCACGACGTACTCGCACAGCGCTTCGAATGCCGCCCTGGCAGGCACGTCGGGAAGGGCGGCGATCTCCGCTGCGGCGGCGTCGGTCCAGCGCTTGAGGTCGGCGCGGGCTCTGTCCATGGCCGGGTGACATCGCAGCAGCTCGAGCGCCTCGGCATGCAGTGCGGGGTCGGCCAGGTCACAGCGGCTCAGCAGCTCTACCAGCCGGGCATCGCCCGGCCCGGCCGAGCGCAGCGCGTGCAGCGCCGGCAGCGTCCGGACGCCTTCCCGCAGATCCGTGCCCGGCGTCTTGCCCGACTCGGCGGACTCGCTGGCCACGTCGAGGATGTCGTCGGACAGCTGCCAGGCAACGCCGATCGCCTCGCAGGCTGGTGTTATCCGGGCCACGATCTCGTCCGGTGCGCCGGAGAACAGCGCGCCGAAAAGACCGGAGGTGGCGATCAGCGACGCGGTCTTCTCGGTAATCACGCTCAGGTAGTGATCCAGCGGGTCCTCGCCGGGCTGCGCGCCGATTGTCTCGGATATCTGGCCGGCGACCAGCCGGGCGAAAGTCCTCGCCTGGATCCTGATCGCGTCAGGCCCGAGCTCGGCGAGGATCTGCGAGGCACGCGCGAAGAGGAAGTCGCCAGTCAGGATGGCGACGGTGTTGTCCCAGCGCGAGTTGGCGCTGGGCGTCCCGCGGCGGACGGCCGCCTCGTCCATAACGTCGTCGTGGTACAAGGTCGCCAGGTGGGTGAGCTCGATGGCCACGGCGGCGGGCACGATGCGCGCGTCCATGGGGTTGCCGAACTGCCCGGCTAGCAGCACGAGCGTCGCCCGGAACCGCTTCCCGCCGGCATCGATCAGGTGCGCGGATGTCTGCGCCAGCAGGTCGTGCTGCGCGCGCGCAGCCGCCCGCAGGCCATCCTCGACCCGGGCGAGGCCGTCGACGACGTCTGATGCCAGCGCGGCGTCGTACAGTTCCACCGGCGGAGCGGCACTCACTCGGGCCCCCTCATCGGTTTGCCGGTGCGTCCTGCCGAACCGGCATCAGCGCATTGATTGCCAAGCCACCCCCAAGATATGTGCAAGCCTAGGTAATGCGAGCTGTGGCGGCGCCAGCGCCCAGGGCCGCCGGGGCGCTTGTCCGTCAGCGGACGAACAGCTGGATGGCGGCATGATTGGCCAGGCTGAGCAGCGGCTGGGGCACGATCCCGAGCACGAGCGTTGCCGCTGCGCCGACCGCGACGGCCAGCCCGGTGAAAGCGCTGGGCCTGACCACGGAGGGCCCGTCGGGCGCTGGCTCGCTGAAGAACATCAGCACGATCACCCGGACGTAGGGAAATGCCAGGATGGCGCTGCTGATGACCCCGACGACCACCAAGGGCAGCGCACCGCCCCGGATGGCCGCCTGGAACACCGCGAACTTGCTGGTGAAGCCGCTCGTCAGCGGGATGCCGGCGAACGCGATGAGGAACAGCGCGAAGACGCCGGCCACCAGCGGCGAGCGCCTGCCCAGGCCAGCCCAGCGGGACAGGTGCGCGGCTTCGCCGGTCTGGTCTCTGACCAGCGTGACCACCGCGAAGGCGCCGATCGTCGCGAACCCGTAGGCGGCGAGGTAGAACATGCTGCCGGACAGGCCAGCGATGTTCGTCGCGACCACGCCGGTCAGGATGTAGCCGGCCTGCGCGATCGATGAATAGGCGAGCAGCCGCTTCACGTCGGTCTGGGTGATCGCGACGATCGACCCGACCAGCATGGTCAGGATGGCGATGGCCCACATCGCCGGCCGCCACGTCCAGGTCAGCTGCCCGAAGGCGACGTAGAACACGCGCAGCAGCGCGCCGAACGCGGCGACCAGGGTGCAGGAGGCCATCAGCGCGGTGACCGGCGTCGGGGCGCCCTGGTAGACGTCGGGCTTCCAGTTCTGGAACGGCACTGCCCCGATCTTGAAGAACAGGCCGAGGCCGAGCAGCGCGATCCCGGCATACAGCAGGGTGGTGGAGCCGACGTTCGCCGCGGCGGCGGCGGCGATGGCCGACAGCCGGACCGAGCCCGCGTAGCCGTAGAGCATGGCAATCCCGAACAGGAAGAACGCCGAGGAGAACGCGCCGAGCAGGAAGTACTTCATGGCCGCCTCCTGCGAGAGCAGGCGGCGGCGGCGGGCCAGGCCGCACAGCAGGTACAGCGGCAGCGACAGCACTTCGAGCGCGACGAACATTGTCAGCAGGTCATTGGCGGCCGGGAACAGCAGCATGCCGCCGATCGCGAACATGGTCAGCGGGTAGACCTCGGTGTGGCTGATGCCCGCTTCCAGGCCCTCCCGCTCCTCGGCGCTGCCGGGGATGGCGGCGGCCTGCGCGGCGAACGCGCTGACCTGGTGCGAGGACTCCGCGATCAGCAGCACGCTGACGAATGCGAGCACCAGGATGGTGCCCTGGATGAAGAAAGTCGGCCGGTCGATCGCCACGGCGCCGACCGCGGCGATGTGGCCGGGGCTGCGGCGGGTGAAGATGCTGCTGGTGGCGGCCACCACGACGGTCAGCACGAACGCTCCGGCGAGCCCGCCCAGGGCGAGCGTGATGTGCAGGACGCGGCGCAGCCGCCGGGCGGCGAACGCCTCGACCAGGACTCCGGCCACCGCCACGCCGAAGACCAGGAGCATCGGCGAGAGCAGGCCGAACTCGATATGCGGCGCGGGGATCGCTGGCGCGAGTGCGGCAACCGGCCCGGTCACGGGAAGCTCCTTCTTCCGGCGCTGGTGACCGGGCTAGCCGGATGCGGCGGGACCGGGTCGGTGGAATGCGCCTGCACCAGGGTCTGGTGCACGGCGGGATTGATCACGTTGAGCGCGGGCTGGGGATAGACGCCCAGTGCGATGACCAGCACGATCAGCGGGCCCACGGCCCACAGCTCGCGGGCGCGCAGGTCCGGCATGGCCGCGACCTCCTGGCGCACCGGCCCGGTCATGGTCCGCTGGTACATCCACAGGATGTAGATCGCGGCCAGGATGATGCCGACGGTGGCCAGGACGGCGGCCGCCTCATAGCGGGTGAACGTCCCGATCAGCACGAGGAACTCGCTGACGAAGGTGGACAGGCCGGGCAGCGCAAGGCCCGCGAGCCCGGCGATCAGGAACAGCCCGGCCAGCACCGGCGCCACCTTCTGCACGCCGCCGTAGTCGGCGATCAGCGACGAGCGCCGCCGCGCCATCATGAATCCGGCCAGGATGAACAGGGCGCCGGTAGCGAAGCCGTGGTTGACCATGTAGAGGGTCGCGCCGGTCTGGCCCTGGCTGGTCATCACGAAGATGCCCAGCGTGATCAGGCCCATGTGGGAAACCGAGGTGTAGGCGATCAGGCGCTTGAGGTCGCGCTGGCCGATCGCTACCACGGCGCCGTACAGGATCCCGACAACCGCCAGGGCGATGATCAGCGGCGTGAAGTAGTGCGCGGCCGACGGGAAGAGCTCCAGGCAGTACCGGATCATGCCGAACGTGCCCACCTTGTCGAGCACCCCGACCAGCAGCACAGCTGCGCCGGGCTGGGCGGCCGTGGCCGCGTCCGGCAGCCAGGTGTGGAACGGCCACACCGGGGCCTTGATCGCGAACGCGATGAAGAAGCCGAGGAACAGCCATTTCTGCGTCGTCGGGCTCAGCGCGACGTGGGTGAGCTGGCTGAACAGGAAGGTGCCCGGATGACCGCCGCGGGCCGAGTACACGTAGAGCGCGATCACCGCGACCAGCATGAGCAGCCCGCCGAGCAGGCTGTAGAGAAGGAACTTCACCGCCGCGTACTGGCGCTGGCCGACGCCGAAACTGCCGATCATGAAGTACATCGGGATCAGCATGGCCTCGAAGAACACGTAGAACAGGAACACGTCAGTGGCGGCAAAGACGCCGATCATCATGGTCTCGAGCACCAGCATCAGCGCGAAATAGGTCCTCGCGCTGCGCCGGGCCGGCGCCTCGCCGGCCGGATTCGACCCGCCCTCGACGTCGTTCCAGGAGGCCAGGATGACCACCGGCATCAAGATCACGGACATCAGGATCAGGACGAGGGCGATGCCGTCCACGCCCACCGCGTAATGCACGCCGAACTGCGGGATCCACCGGTAGGTCTGGGCGAACTGGAAATGCGGGCCATGCGGCTTGAACGCCGCGGCCATCGCGATCGTCACAGCCAGGGTGATGAGGGAGAAGACCAGCGCGATGCGCTTGACCAGCAGGTCGCGGGCGCGCCGGCCCGCCGCGGCGCCGGGCGGGGGCCGGCCCGGCGTCAGCGCGATCGCCAGCGCGCCGGCCAGCGGGACCGCGCCCGCCACTGTCAGCCAGGGAAATGTGCTCATGGGATCCGCAGCCTCATCCGCTCTAGAGCCTCACCAGCAGGAGCGCGCCGACCAGCAGCACCGCGCCGACGAACATGGACAGCGCATATGACCGGACGAATCCGGTCTGCACCTTCCGCATCCGTCCCGAGGTGCCGCCGAGGCTGGCGGCGACAGTATTGACCAGGCCGTCCACGCCGCGATTGTCGAAATAGACCGACAGCCTGGTGAGCCACTGGCCGGGGCGCATCAGCAGCGATTCGTTGATCGCGTCGCCGTACAGATCCTTGCGCGCCGCGACGGTGACGAGGGTGCCGGCCAGCGCGGTGACTGGCACATCACGCCGTGCGTAGAGCGCCCAGGCGATCGCGGCGCCGACCAGCACCAGCGCGAGCGCTGCGAGGCTCACCGGGGTGAAGATCCCGTGCGTTGTCGGCGGCGTGCCCACCACCGGGTAGAGGAAGTTCACCAGCCGGTTGCCGAGGATAAGGAACCCCCCGGCGCACAGCGACCCGATCGCGAGCACGACCATGGGCGAGGTCATCACCGGCGGCGCCTCATGCGGATGGGCCTTCTCGTGCCAGCGGCGCTCGCCGGTGAAGGTCATGATCACGACCCTGGTCATGTAGAAGGCGGTGATGCCCGCGCCGAGCAGCGCGGCGGTGCCGAGTATCGCCCCGGAGGTGCCGCCCTTGTCGAAGGCCGCCTCGATGATCGGGTCCTTGGTGTAGAAGCCGGAGAACGGCGGGATGCCGATGATCGCGAGGTAGCCGAACAGGAAAGTGACGAAAGTGACCGGCATGACCGAGCGCAGCCCGCCGAACCGGCGCATGTCCACCTCGTCGTTCATCTCATGCTTGACCGACCCGGCGCCGAGGAACAGGCCGGCCTTGAAGAAGCCGTGCGCGAGCAGGTGGGCGATCGCGAACGCGTATCCGGCCGGGCCGAGCCCGGCCGCCAGCATCATGTAGCCGATCTGGCTCATCGTCGAGCCGGCCAGCGCCTTCTTGATGTCGTCCTTCGCGCAGCCGATGATCGCGCCGAACAGCAGCGTGGCGGCGCCGACGATCGCCACGGCCAGCAGGGCATCGGGCGACAGATCGAAGATCGGATTGGACCTGACGATCAGGTACACCCCGGCGGTGACCATGGTGGCGGCGTGAATGAGGGCCGACACCGGAGTGGGGCCCTCCATCGCGTCGAGCAGCCAGGACTGCAGCGGCAGCTGGGCCGACTTGCCGCACGCGCCGAGCAGCAGCAGCAGCCCGATCGCGGTGACGGTGCCCCGGCTCGCGCCGCCGACCGCGCCGAAGACGCCGGTGAAGCTCACCGAGCCGAAGGTCGCGAACATCAGCATGATCGCCAGAGACACCCCGGCGTCGCCCACCCGGTTGGCGATGAATGCCTTCTTCGCCGCGGTCGCCGCGGTCGGCTTGTACTGCCAGAACCCGATCAGCAGGTAGGAGGCGAGGCCGACGCCCTCCCACCCCGCGTACAGGCCGAGGTAGTTGTCGGCGAGCACCAGCAGCAGCATGGCGGCCAGGAAAAGATTCATGTAGCCAAAAAATCGCCGCCGCTCCGGGTCCTGCGACATGTAGCCGACGGCGAAGATGTGAATCAGGGCGCCGACGCCCGTGATGAGCAGCACGAAGCAGATCGACAGCGGGTCGAGCTGCAGGCCGATGGGAACGTGCAGCCGGCCGACGTCGAACCAGGTGAACAGGGTCAGGTCCCTGCTGCGCTGGCTGGCCGGATAGCTGAGCATCGCGGCGAACGCGATTGCGCCGTAGCAGAACGCGGCGACTGGCATGGCGACGCCGAGCAGGTGCCCCCAGGAGTTGGTGCGCTTTCCGCCGAGCAGCAGGATCACGGCGCCGGCCAGCGGGAACGCCAGGAGCAGCCACGCCGCGCGCTGCACGCCGGCAGCCGGAAGGCTGGTCATGACCGTCGCCGGCGGCATCAGCGCGCCGGCCTGAGAGCCTGTCACCTGCTACCTCTCTGCCGTGGTCGGCCCCCTGGAGGCAGGGCGCCCCCTGGATGAAGCCCCTGGCCGCTGACGGCCCGGGGCTTGCTGGTCAATATTTCAGCAGGTTCGCGTCATCCACGGACGCGGACCTTCGGGTTCGGTAGATCGCGGTCAGGATCGCCAGCCCGACTACAACCTCGGCTGCGGCCACCACCATCACGAAGAACGCGATGACCTGGCCGTCGAGGCCGCCGTGCATCCGGGCGAAGGCGACGAACGCCAGGTTGACCGCGTTCAGCATCAGCTCGACGCACATGAAGATGACGATCGCGTTCCTGCGGATGAGCACCCCGACGCCGCCGATGACGAACAGGATCACCGCCAGCGCGACGAAGTGGCCCGGGCTTACCACCGGGCCTCCTCGGGCTCGCTGTCACCGGCGGACTGTCTGTCACCGGCGGACCCCGCGTCGCTCGCGGTGCCTTCGGGCGTGCCGCCGCCGATCGCGCCGGCGGGCAGCTGGCCGCCGTCCTCGCCCCGGCTGGAGATCGCCTGGCTGACCGACAGCGCGGACGTCGACCCGTCTGGCAGCAGCGCGGGCATGTCGACGGCGTTGTGCCGGGCGTAGGTGCCGGGGCCTGGCAGCGGAGCCGGATGACCGCCGGCCACCCGCTGCCGTGCCCTGATCCGCTGCGTCAGCTTCGGGCGGGTGCGCTCCCGGTGGGCGAGCACCATGGCCCCGAGCGCTGCAGTGATCAGCAGCGCGCTGGTGACCTCGAAGGGGAACACGTAGGTGGTGAAGATGAGCGTGGCGAGGCTGCCGACATTCGTCGCGCCGTAGGCCGGCCGGCCGGCGGCGGCCGGGCCGATGACCGCGTGCCCGATCGTCAGGCTGAGCAGCACGAGCAGGCCGATCCCGGCCAGGCCGGCGGCGAGCCGCTGGCCCTTGATCGTCTCCACGATCGAGTCAGCCGACGTCACGCCGACGATCATCAGCACGAACAGGAACAGCATCAGGACGGCGCCGGTGTAGACGATCACCTGGACGAAGGCCAGGAACGGCGCGCCGAGCATCGCGTAGAAGACGGCCAGCGACAGCATCACCACAGCGAGCAGCACAGCGCAGTGCACTGCGCGCCGGGCCACGACCATGCCGAGCCCCGCCGTCACGGAAAGGATGGCCAGCAGCCAGAACGCTATTCCGCGGGCGTTGTCGGCGACACTGGCGGCAACGACGACCGAGGTGCTCATGGTGCTTCTCCGGTTTCCTCGTCAGCCGCCTGACCGGCCGGCGCCGAGCCGCCGAGCAGGTAGTAGTCCTCTTCGGTCTCGCCGAGCCGCATCGGGTGCGGGGGGGCCTCCATGCCCGGCTGCAGCGGCGCGACCAGCTGTTCCTTGGTCCAGATCAGGCTCTCCCTGCTGTCGTCGGCCAGCTCGTAGTCGTTGGTCATGGTCAGTGCCCTGGTCGGGCAGGCCTCGACGCACAAGCCGCACAGGATGCAGCGCAGGTAGTTGATCTGATAGACGCGCCCGTACCGTTCCCCGGGGGAGAAACGTTCTTCGGCGGTGTTGTCGGCGCCCTCGACGTAAATGGCATCGGCGGGACACGCCCAGGCGCAGAGCTCGCAGCCGATGCATTTCTCCAGGCCATCCGGCCAGCGGTTGAGCTGGTGCCTGCCGTGGAACCGGGGCGCCGTCGGCTCCTTTTCCTCCGGGTACTGGACGGTGTCGACTTTCTTGAACATCTGCCGGAAGGTGACGCCGAACCCCTTGACCGGGTTCAGGAAGTCAGGCATCGGTGACCTCCTTGACAGTGCTGTCGGCCTCGATAATTCCGGCCCCGGCCACCGCGCCGGGGCCGGCGCCGTGGTAGTGCGGCAGGTCCATGGGCGGCACCGGGAAGCCGTGCTCGGCCTCGTCGGCGGCGTCGGCCTCATCCTGCGCCGCGGCCGCGCGGCTCTTGCGCTGCGCGGCCGCGTCGAAGGACCAGATGAGCAGCATCAGCACCACGATGATGCCGCCGGCCACCAGGTACACCGCGACGCCGCCGCCCTGCCGGTGGTAGACCCGGAAGGTCGCGACGATGAGCGTCCAGGCCAGCGCGGCCGGGATGAGCACCTTCCAGCCGAGCGCCATCAGCTGGTCGTAGCGGATCCGGGGCAGCGTCCCGCGCAGCCAGATGAAGCAGAACAGCAGGACCGCGACCTTGCCCAGGAACCATAGCACCGGCCACCAGCCGCTGTTAGCTCCGGACCAGACGGTAATCGGCCAGAACGCCCGCCAGCCGCCGAGGAACAGGGTCACGGCCAGCCCCGAGACGGTGATCATGTTGACGTACTCGGCGAGATAGAACAGCGCGAACTTCAGCGACGAGTACTCGGTGTGGAAGCCGCCGACCAGCTCGCCCTCGCCCTCGGGCAGGTCAAAGGGGAGCCGGTTGGTCTCGCCGACCATGGTGATCAGGTAGATCACGAACGAGGGAAGCAGCAGGATCGCGAACCAGGACGGCCAGTGGAAGATGTCGCCGCCCAGCCGGAACGGGGCGCCGTGCGCCTGGGCCGCGACGATGGACGTCGTCGACAGTGATCCGGCATACAGGAAGACCGGCACGAAGGCCAGCCCCATGGCGATCTCGTAGCTGATCACCTGGGCGGACGACCGGAGGCCGCCGAGCAGCGAGTACGGCGAGTTGGACGCCCAGCCCGCCAGCACGATCCCGTAGACGCCCATCGAGCTCATCGCCAGCACCAGCAGGACCGCGACGGGGAGATCGGCCAGCTGCAGCGGGGTGTAGACGCCGAAGATGGAGACGATCGGGCCGAACGGGATGATCGAGAAGCTGATGAACGCGGGGATTGCCGCGACGGCCGGCGCCAGCACGAACAGCAGCTTGTCCACGCCGCGCGGGATGATGTCTTCCTTCAGCGGCAGCTTGATGCCGTCCATCAGCGACTGGAGCAGGCCGAATTTCCCGGCCCGGTTCGGCCCCGGGCGCTGCTGCATCCGGCCGATCACCCGCCGCTCGGCCCAGATCATGAACAGGGTGGTCAGCATCAGGAACGCGAAGATGGCCACGACCTTCAGGAGTATCAGCCACCAGGGCTGATGCCCGAAGCTGTACAGCGTCGGGTCGGCCGGGCCGGCCGCCACGGCGGTCATCGCGCGCTCTGCAGCGTCACGACCGAGCCGTGGCCGGCGCCGAGCTCGGCGCGCACCGCGCAGCCGGCCGAATTGGTCGGCAGCCAGACCACCCGGTTGGGCATGTCAGTGATCTCCACTTCAACGGTGACGGAGCCGCGCCAGGTGGCGACAGTGACCTTGCCGCCTCCCGCCGTCCCGGCTTCCTCGGCCGTCCACGCCGACATTTTCGCGACCGCCCGGCGGGCCGTGCCGGCCAGATTCGGCTCGCCGTCCTGCATGCGGCCGCAGTCGAGGAGATTGTGCCAGGTGGCCAGCAGCGCATGGCCGGGGCCCGGCTGCTGCGGGCCGGCTGGCACCCGCCCGCTAGCGGCCGCCCCGGCGGTGGCCGGCACCGCGGCGCCCAGCCCGGCCAGCTCGCGCCGAGCCGCTGCGGCGTCGGGCAGGCCGAGATGGATATCCATCTCGTCGGCCAGCGAGGCCAGCACCCGCAGATCCGGCTGGGCGGCCGGGACCTGCAGCGCGGGGCCGAACGTGCCCGTCCTGCCTTCCCAGTTCACGAACGTGCCGGCCTTCTCCGACACGGCGGCTACCGGGAACACGACGTCGGCCCGGTCAGTGACCGCGCTGGCCCGCAGCTCCAGGCTGACGACGAATCCGGCGCTTTCCAGCGCCGCCAGCGCCGCCGCGGGGTCGGGCAGATCGGCGGGATCAACCCCGGCGAGAACCAGCGCCTCGATCTCGCCGGCGGCGGCGGCGGCCAGGATCTGCCCGGTGTCGCGGCCCGGCGCGGCCGGCAGCGAGGCGACTCCCCAGGCGCGAGCCAGGTCAGCCCGCGCCGCGTCGTCGGCGACCCGGCGGCCGCCCGGCAGCAGCGTGGGCAGCGCGCCGGCCTCGATCGCGCCGCGCTCGCCTGCCCGGCGGGGGATCCAGGCCAGCTGCGCGCCGGTCTGCCCGGCCAGCTCGGCAGCCGCCGACAGCCCGCCGGCCACCTCGGCCAGCCGCTCGCCGGCGACGATCATCGCGCCGGGCTGGCGCAGCGCGGCCACCGCCGCGCTGGCCGCGTCATCAAGGTCCCGGCCGGCCGCCAGCCGGCTCAGCAGCGCGGCCTCGCCGCCCGGCACGGCGGGCAGCAGCACGCCCGACAGCCGGGCCAGGCCGGGGCTGGCCAGCGCAGCCAGCGAGTATACCGTCAGGGCGGCGGCGCGGACCGCCTTGCGCAGCCGCAGGAACACGATGGGGGATTCATCCTGCGGCTCGAAGCCGGCCAGCAGCACGGCGGGCGCCCGCGCCAGGCTGGCGTAGCTGATCGGCATGCCGCGGCCGGCCACCCGGTCAGCGAGGAACCGCGTCTCCTCGGCCGAGTGCGGGCGGGCCCGCATGTCGATGTCGTTGCTCTGCAGCGCCAGCCGGGCGAACTTCGCGTAGGCGTAGGAGTCTTCCAGGGTCAGCCGGCCGCCGGTGAGAACTCCCGCCCGGCCGCGCGCGGCGGTCAGGCCGCGCGCGGCGAATTCCAGCGCTTCCGGCCAGGATGCCGGCTCCAGCACCCCCGCCTCATCGCGGATCAGCGGGACGGCGAGCCGGTCGGGCTGGGTGGCGTAAGTGAAAGCCCAGCGGCCCTTGTCGCAGTTCCACTCCTCGTTGACCTCCGGGTCGTTGCCGGCCAGGCGCCTGGTGACCGCGCCCCGCCGGTGGTCGGTGCGCTGCCTGCAGCCCGATGCGCAGTGCTCGCACACGCTGGGCGTGGATACCAGGTCATACGGGCGGGCCCGGAACCGGTACGAGGCGCCGGTGAGCGCGCCGACGGGACAGATCTGCACCGTGTTGCCGGAGAAGTAGGAGTCGAACGGCACCCCGTCGGCGACGCCGACCTGCTCCTTCGGGCCCCGGTCGAGCAGGTCGATCAGCGGGTCGCCGGCGATCTGCTCGGCGAACCTGGTGCACCGGGCGCACTGGACGCAGCGCTCGCGGTCCAGCAGCACCTGCGCCGACAGCGCGATGGGCTTGGCGAAGGTGCGCTTGGCGCCGCTGAACCTGGTCTCGCCCGCGCCGGTGGACATCGCCTGGTTCTGCAGCGGGCACTCGCCGCCCTTGTCGCACATCGGGCAGTCCAGCGGATGGTTGATCAGCAGCAGCTCCATCACGCCGCGCTGGGCCTTCTCGGCCACCTCGGAAGTCAGCTGGGTCCGGACCACCATGCCGTCGGTGCAGGTCGTCGTGCAGGAGGCGAGCGGCTTGGGCTGCCCGTCCACACTCACCAGGCATTGCCGGCAGGCACCGACCGGGTCGAGCAGCGGGTGGTCGCAGAACCGCGGAATCTGGATGCCGAGCTGCTCGGCGGCGCGGATCACCAGCGTGCCCTTGGGAACTGTGATCTCGAAGCCGTCGATGGTGACGGCCACCCCGTCCGCGGGCCGGGCGGTCTCCTGACTGGCCTGCACTGTCATCGGGCGGGCTCCCTGGCACTCGGGCTGGCTTGCGGCAGCTCGCCGAAGAGGGTCGAGGCCGCGGGGTCGAACGGGCAGCCTCCCCGCTTCTGGTGCTCGATGTACTCATCCCTGAAATGCCTGATCGATGAGATGACCGGCATGCCAGCGGCGTCACCCAGGGCGCAGAACGCCCGGCCGACTATGTTGTCGCAGATGTCCAGGAGCTTCTCCAGGTCTGCCTCGCTGCCCTCGCCGCGCTCGAGCTGGTCGAGCACCTGCACCATCCAGTAGGTTCCCTCACGGCACGGCGTGCACTTGCCGCAGGACTCGTGCTGGTAGAACTCGGTCCACCGCAGCACGACGCGGACCACGCAGGTGGTGTCGTCGAAAATCTGCAGCGACCGGGTGCCGAGCATTGACCCGGCTGCCGCCACCGACTCGTAGTCAAGCGGCACGTCCAGGTGCTCGGCGGTGAACAGCGGCGTGGACGACCCGCCAGGCGTCCAGAATTTCAGCGCGTGGCCGGCCCGGATGCCGCCGGACAGCTCGAGCAGCTCGCGCAGCGTGGTGCCGAGCGGCGCCTCGTACTGCCCGGGCGTGGTGACGTGACCGGACAGCGAGAAGATCCCGAGCCCCGCGGATTTCGCGGTGCCCATCCCGGCGAACCAGTCCGCGCCGTTCGCCAGGATGTACGGCACGCTGGCGATCGACTCCACGTTGTTGACCACGGTGGGGCAGGCGTACAGGCCGGCGATCGCCGGAAACGGCGGCTTGAGCCGGGGCTGGCCGCGGAAGCCCTCCAGCGAGTCGA
Source organism: Streptosporangiaceae bacterium (assembly GCA_035499215.1). Classification (GTDB taxonomy): domain Bacteria; phylum Actinomycetota; class Actinomycetes; order Streptosporangiales; family Streptosporangiaceae; genus DATJZH01. The sequence continues at coordinate 25,486 of DATJZH010000137.1, forward strand.
GCATTGCCGTTTCCTCGCCGCAGATGTAGGCGCCGGCGCCGGAGTGCACGACGATGTCCAGGCTGAACCCTGAGCCGAGGATGTTGCTGCCGAGGTAGCCGGCGCCGTAGGCCTGCTTCACTGCCAGGTGCAGGCGGCGGATCACGTGCAGCACCTCGCCGCGCACGTAGATGAACGCCTGCCTGGCCCTGATCGCGTAGGCGGCGATCACCATGCCCTCGATCAGCGCCTGCGGGTTCGCCAGCCCCAGCGGGGTGTCCTTGCAGGCGCCGGGCTCGGATTCGTCGGCGTTGACCACCAGGTAATGCGGCTTGCGGTCGCCCTGCGGGATGAATCCCCACTTCACGCCGGTCGGGAACCCCGCGCCGCCGCGGCCGCGCAGCCCGGAGGCCTTCATGATGCCGATGACGTCGTCAGGATGCATCGCCAGCGCCTTGGGCAGCGCCTGGTACCCGCCGGAGCGCAGGTAGGCGCCGAGCAGGAAAGAATCCGGCTCGTCCCAGCGAGCGGTCAGAACCGGGTCGAGAACCGATGTCACTGCTGGCCTCCGTCGGCAGTGCCGGGCTCCGCGGTGCCCGGCTGGCCCTGGCCGGCGTCAGCCGGGCCGGCCTGCCCGCTGCCGGCCTGCGGCGCCGCCGGTCTCCAGCCATGCTCCCGGGCGATCCGCAGGCCGGCCAGCGTCGCCTCGCCGGCGGTATGGCCGCCGGCTGCCTGGTCGTCGGGAAACCCGGCCAGGATCCGGGACGCTTCCTGCCAGCTGCACAGCCGCGGTGCCCCGCGGGTCGGCGAGATCTCGGCCCCGGCCCGCAGCCCGTCAACGAGCTCCCGCGCCCGCTGCGGCGTCATGTTGTCGAAGAACTCCCAGTTCACCATCATGACCGGCGCGTAGTCGCAGGCCGCGTTGCACTCCAGGTGCTCGAGGGTGATCGCGGCGTCCGGGGTGGTCTCGTCGTTGCCGATGCCGAGGTGCTGCTGCAGGTCAGCGAAGATGGCGTCGCCGCCCATCACCGCGCAGAGCGCGTTCGTGCAGACGCCGACGTGATACCGGCCGACCGGCCGGCGCTTGAACATCGTGTAGAAGGACACGACCGCCGTGACCTCCGCCTCGGACAGCCCGAGCTGCCCGGCGCAGAACGCGATCCCGTCTGCGGAGACATACCCCTCCTCGGCCTGCACCAGGTGCAGCAGCGGCAGCAGCGCGGAGCGCGGCCGCGGGTAGCGGCCGATGATCTCGGCGGCCTCCGGCACCAGCCGCGAGCGCGCTTCCAGGCTGAGCGCCATTACCTGTCTACTCCTCCCATCACCGGGTCGATGCTGGCGACGGCGGCGATGACGTCGGCGATCATCCCGCCCTCGCACATCGCCGGTGCCGACTGCAGGTTCGTGAACGACGGATCGCGGAAGTGCACCCGGTAGGGCCGGGTGCCGCCGTCGCTGACCGCGTGGCAGCCCAGTTCGCCGCGCGGCGACTCGACGGCCTGGTACGCCTGGCCGGCGGGGACCCGGAAGCCCTCGGTGACCAGCTTGAAGTGGTGGATGAGCGCCTCCATGGACTGGCCCATGATGTGCGCGATGTGGTCCGGCGAGTTGCCCAGGCCGTCTGGCCCGAGCGCCAGCCGGGCGGGCCAGCCGATCTTGGCGTCCTTGATCATCACCGGGTCGTCGGGCGGGCGGGGGCCGGCCAGCCGCTCGACGCACTGCTCGATGATCCGCAGTGACTGGTCCATCTCGTCCATCCGGACCAGGTACCGGCCGTAGGCGTCGCAGCTGGTCTGCACGGGAACGTCGAACTCGTATGTCTCGTAGCCGCAGTAGGGCTGGCTCTTGCGCAGGTCCCAGGGCAGGCCGGTGGAGCGCAGCATCGGCCCGGTAACGCCCAGCGCCATGCACCCGGTCAGGTCCAGGTACGCGATGTTCCTGGTTCTGGCGAGGAAGATCGGGTTGGCGTCGAGGAGAGCGCGTATCTCGCCGAGCTGCCCGGGCATCACGTCCAGGAACTCGCGGATCTGCTCCAGCGCGCCAGGCGGCAGGTCCTGCGACACCCCGCCGGGCCGGACGTAGCCGTGGTTCATCCGCAGCCCGGTGATCAGCTCGAACAGGTCGAGCACCTTCTCCCGCTCGCGCAGCCCGTACAGGAACACCGTCGTGGCGCCGAGCTCCATTCCGAACGGCCCGATCCCCGTCAGGTGCGAGGAGATCCGGTTCAGCTCCATCATCAGCACCCGGATCACGTTGGCCCGGTCCGGGATCCGCTCCTCGATGCCGAGCAGCCGCTCCACGGCCAGGCAGTAGGCGGTCTCGTTGAAGAACGGCGACAGGTAGTCCATCCGGGTGCAGAACGTTACGCCCTGCGTCCACGTCCGGTACTCCATGTTCTTCTCGATGCCGGTGTGCAGGTAGCCGATGACCGGCCGCAGCTCGGTCACCGTCTCGGCGTCCAGGGTCAGCACCATCCGCAGCACGCCGTGCGTGGACGGATGCTGCGGGCCCATGTTGACGACCAGGGTCTCCGTGCTGGTCTCGCCTCGTGCCCGGACGGCATCGACCAGCTGGTCCCAGTCCTCGCCGCCGACTATGTAGACGCGACCTTCTTCTGCGGTGCCGGCTGTGGTGGTCCCGCCTGCGGTCGTGCCGCCCGCTGCGGTACTGCCTGCTGCGGTACTGCCCGGGGGGGGCGGACCCCCGGTCCCCCCGCTGGCCCGCGGATCGGCCTGGGCGGTCATTGGTAGGACCTCCGCTCATCCGGCGGCGGAATCGTGGCGCCGCGGTACTCGACCGGGATGCCGCCCAGCGGATAGTCCTTCCGCTGCGGGTGGCCTTTCCAGTCATCGGGCATCTCGATCCTGGTCAGCGCCGGGTGCCCGGTGAAAACGATCCCGAAGAAATCCCAGGTCTCGCGCTCATGCCAGTCGCACGTCGGGTAGACGTCGACCAGCGACGGAATCGTCGGATCCGCGTCGGGCGCCGCCACCTCCAGCCGCAGCCGCCGGTTGTGGGTGAGCGAGACCAGGTGATAGACGGCGTGCAGCTCGCGGCCGATGTCCACGGGGTAATGCACGCCCGACACCCCGGTGCACAGCTCGAATGCCAGCGCCGGGTCATCGCGCAGCCGCCGGGCGACCTCGGGCAGGTGCTCGCGCCGCACGTAGCAGGTCATCTCGCCGTTCGCCACGATCACCCGCTCGACCGCGTCGCCGAAGCTCCCGCCGGCCTGCTGCAGCGAGCCGGCCAGCCGGTCGGCGACCTCGTCGAAATAGGACCCGTAAGGCCGCGGGCTGGACAGCGCGGGCGCGCGCCTGATCCGCAGCCCGCCGTAGCCGGAGGTGTCGCCGGTCGTGTTCGCGCCGAACATCCCGGTGCGCACCACCTGCTCGGCGAGCCGCTCGTGCCCGGCAAGCGCTGCCTGGTCGGGGCCCTTGTCACCGGGCGCTGCCTGCCCGGTCACTCGTGCCCCCCGGACTGCAGCCCGGACATCAGCGGCAGCCGCCGCAGCCTGGCCTGCTCGAGCTCGGTGACCTGCCGCTCGCGGTTGACCCCGAGCTTCATGTTCTGGATCTTGTCGTGCAGCTTCACGATGGCATCGAGCAGCATTTCCGGCCGGGGCGGGCAGCCGGGCAGGTAGATGTCGACCGGGACGATATGGTCGACGCCCTGCAGAATCGCATAGTTGTTGAACATCCCGCCGCTCGACGCGCAGACCCCCATCGAGATGACCCACTTGGGGTCGGCCATCTGGTCGTAGATCTGCCGCAGCACCGGCGCCATCTTCTGGCTCACCCGGCCGGCCACGATCATCAGGTCGGCCTGGCGCGGGGTATTGGACGCGCGCTCCATGCCGAACCTGGCCAGGTCGTGCCGGGGCCCGCCGGTGGACATCAGCTCGATCGCGCAGCAGGCCAGGCCGAAGGTGGCAGGCCAGACCGAGCTCTTGCGGGCGTAGCCGGCCAGCTTCTCGACCGAGGCCAGCAGCACGCCGCCGGGCAGCTTCTCCTCAAGACCCATGACCTAATCCCATTCCAGCCCGCCGCGGCGCCAGACGTAGGCGTAGGCGACAAGGACCGTGGCTATGAACGTGACCATCTCGACCAGCCCGAAGGCCCCCAGCCGGTCGAAGGCGACCGCCCACGGGTAGAGAAAGATGATCTCGATGTCGAACACGATGAAGAGCATCGCGGTGAGGTAGTACTTGACCGGGAAGTGCACGCCGGCCAGCTTCGGGGTCGGCTCGATGCCGCACTCATAGCTCTCGAGCTTGGCCCTGTTCCACCGCTTGGGGCCGGCCAGCGAGCCCATGATCAGCGAGCCGACCGCGAACACGGCCGCCAGTGCCGCGAGCACCAGGATCGGCACATAGCCGCTCATGCCGTAGCACCCCCTTGATATCGGGGCGCCGCAGCGCAGCGCCGCGGCGTCATCTTTCTGCTATGCCGCCGGCGTCATCTTAGACACCGCATTCACGAGGCGATCCACCGCGTCGCCACCGCGGGTTTCGGTCAGGTTGCCGAGGAACTTCATGGTGAAGCGCATCACCGCCGGGCGCTTGACGCCATGGCGGGTCGCGAACCTCATGAACTTCGGGTTGCCGATCAGGTGCACGAAGGCGCGCCCCAGTGTGTAGTAGCCGCCGTAGGCGTCCCGCAGTGCCGCGGGGTAGCTCTGCAGGACGCGCTCGGCACTCGCCGCGGTGGGCCGGGCCAGTGCCTGTATTATCACCCGCGCGACGGTCTCACCCGATTCGAGGGCATACGCGATTCCCTCGCCATTGCACGGATTGATCATCCCGCCCGCATCGCCGGCCAGCAGCAGCCCCCTGGTGTAGTGCGGGGTCCGGTTGAACCCCATCGGCAGCGCCGCTCCCCTGACCGGCTGGGTCCGGTTCTCCTCGGTGAGGCCCCACTCCGCGGGCATCGCGGCAAGCCAGCGGCGCAGCAAGCCGCGGTAGTCGATGTTCTGGAACGCCTTCGAGGTGTTCAGCAGGCCGAGACCCACGTTGCTCGTGCCATCGCCCATGCCGAAGATCCAGCCGTAACCAGGCAGCAGCTGATCACCGTCCCACAGGTCCAGCCACGCTTCGAGGTAGTCGTCGTCGTGCCGCGGGCTGTCGTAGTAGGTGCGCACCGCCACCCCGAGCGGGCGGTCGTCCCGCCTGCGCAGGCCCATGGCGACCGACAGCCGCGAGGAGTTGCCGTCGGCAGCGATGATCACCCGGGCGCGAAACTCCCGCTGCGCCGATGCCGCGGCGGCGCTGGCGTCTTCCGCGCCGGCCGGCGGCGCGGTGACCCCGATGATCCGCCCGGTGCGGTCATCGAGCAGCGGGCCAGTGACGTTGACGCCCTCAAGCAGCCGGGCGCCGGCCTTCTCCGCGTGCCGGGCCAGGATCTCGTCAAATTCGAGCCTGGTGCGCACCAGGCCGTAGCCGGGGAAGCTGGACAGGTCCGGCCAGGGCAGCTCGATGCGGCCGCCGCCGCCGATGATCCGCAGGCCCTTGTTCCTGAGCCAGCCGTCGCTTTCGGCGGTCGGCACGCCCATGCCCGCCAGCGCCTTGACCGCGCGGGGGGTCAGCCCGTCGCCGCAGACTTTCTCCCGCGGGAACCGGGTCTTCTCCAGCACCAGGACGTCCAGGCCCGCAGCGGCGAGGTAGAAAGCGGCCGCGGAGCCTGCCGGACCTGCGCCCACGATGATGACGTCGGCGATGTCGCCGCGCCCGGGCGCGGCGGCATGGCCGGCGCGCGCGGCATGGCTGGCCTTGCTGGGATCGCCTGGGGCCAAGTCCGGCGTGCCTGCGGGGCGAACTTGCTCGGTCACGGACCCGTCCTGACTATCTTGTGAACGCCTTCACAAGTATCTTCATGCAGTCTAGTCCGTCAGCCAGGGCTGCGCGGCGCCGCCCTGCGCCGCCGGGCTGACGGCGCCGCCTGCGCGGCGGATCACCGCGGCAGGCCGTGCTTCCTGGTGGCGACGTGCAGCGCGACAACGCCGAGGCTCAGGTTCCGCCAGCGGACCGCTGACCAGCCGGCCGCGGCGATCTGGCCGGCCAGCTCCCGCTGACCCGGCCAGTCCCTGATCGATTCCGCCAGGTAGTCGTAGGCCTCGGCATTGCCGCAGAGCCGGCGGGCCACGGCCGGCAGCGCCGCGGCCAGGTACCGCTGGTAGATCGCATCGGGGCCGCGGCGCGGCAGGTGACTGAACTCGCAGACGACCAGCCGTCCGCCTGGCCTGGCGACCCGGAGCATCTCGGCCAGCGCCCGGTCGGCGTCGGCCACGTTACGCAGCCCGAAGGAGATGGTGACCGCGTCAAACGACTCACTCCGAAACGGGAGTTCCAGTGCATCACCGGCGACGAAGCTGACTCCCGGCGCGGGCCTGCGTGCCCCGACGGCCAGCATCCCGAGCGAGAAGTCACACGCGACGGCGCGGGCGCCGGCTCCGGTGAAAGATCGCGACGAGGTGCCCGTGCCCGCGGCCAGGTCCAGCACGACCGCGCCAGGCCCGGCAGAGACCGCCCGGGCTACCGCCCGGCGCCAGAGCCGGTCCTGGCCGAGCGAGAGTGCGTCGTTCAGCAGGTCATAGCGCTCGGCGACCTTGTCGAACATCGCCGAGACGTCGCCGGGTCTCTTATCGAGCCGGGCACGGGCCATGGTGTCAGCCGGAATCGGTAATCATCGCCGCGCCGACCGTGGCGCTGGTCGCCTCGTCGATAAGGATCAGCCCGCCGGTCATCCGGTTGCGGTTATAGGGATCGCAGAACACCGGCTGGGTCAGCCGCAGCGTGACCCGGCCGATCTCGTTGAGGCGGAGCTGGACGGCGCTCTCATCGCGGTGCAGGGTGTTGACGTCAAGCCGGTAGTGCAGGTCGCGGACGATGGACTTGACGGTCCTGGTGGTGTGCTTGGCGACCAGCCGGCTGTGCGGCGTCAGCGGCCGTGCGTCCGTCATCCAGCACACCATCGCCTCGACGTCCTGCGTGACCTGCGGCTGATTGTGCGGGCGGCAGATCATGTCGCCGCGGGAGACGTCGAGATCGTCGGCGAGCAGCAGGGTCACCGACATCGGCGCGAAGGCCTCGGGCACCGGGCCGGCCGGGCCGTCAATGCGCTGGATTGTCGTGGTCAGGCCGGACGGCAGGTGCATCACCTCGTCGCCGGGCTTGAGGATGCCGCCGGCCACCTGGCCGGCGTAGCCGCGGTAGTCGTGCAGCTCCGGGTCAGTTGCCTGATGTGGCCGGATGACGTACTGCACGGGGAACCTGACGTCGATCAGGTTGCGGTCCGAGGCGATGTGCAGGTGCTCAAGATGATGCAGCAGGGACGGCCCGTCGTACCAGGGCATATTGGCCGAGCGCTGGACGACGTTGTCGCCATGCAGCGCGGAGATCGGGATGAAGGTGAGATCGCCGATCTCTAGTTTCGCCGCGAAGTTAGTGAATTCCTCCATGATGCTGTCGAATACCGCCGCGTCGTAGCCGACGAGGTCCATCTTGTTGACCGCCAGCACCAGGTGCGGCACCCGCAGCAGGGTGGCCAGGAAGGCGTGCCGCCTGCTCTGCTCGGTGAGCCCGTTGCGGGCGTCGACCAGCACGATCGCCAGGTCCGCCGTCGACGCCCCGGTCACCATGTTCCGGGTGTACTGGATGTGACCGGGGGTATCGGCGATGATGAACTTGCGCCGCGGCGTGGCGAAGTAGCGGTAGGCCACGTCGATGGTGATGCCCTGCTCCCGCTCGGCCCGCAGGCCGTCGGTCAGCAGCGCGAGGTTCGTGTACTCCTCGCCGCGTTCCCGGCTGGTGCGCTCCACCGAGGCGAGCTGGTCCTCGAAAATGGCCTTGGAGTCATACAGCAGCCGTCCGATGAGGGTGCTCTTGCCGTCATCAACCGAGCCGGCCGTCGCCAGCCGCAGGATGTCCATGTGCCTGTCCCCGTCGGCCGGCCCAGCGCCGGAGCCGGCAGCCGTGGCCGCCATCAGAAGTAGCCCTCTCGCTTGCGGTCTTCCATCGCGGCCTCGCTGGCCCGGTCGTCCGCGCGTGTCTGGCCGCGCTCGGTGATCCGGGTCGCCGCGATCTCGCTGATCACCGCGGCGATGCTGACGGCCGTGGACTCCACCGCTCCGGTGCAGGTCATATCCCCCACCGTGCGGTACCGGACCGAGGTCTCGAACACCGGCTCGTCCTCGGTCCGGTCCACGAACGAGCTGTCAGCCAGCAGGATCCCGTCGCGCTCGAATACCTTCCGACGGTGCGCGAAGTAGATGGCGGGAATCTCCAGCCGCTGGCTCTCGATGTAGTGCCATACATCCAGCTCGGTCCAGTTCGACAGCGGGAACACCCGGATGTGCTCGCCCCTGCGGATCCGGGTGTTGTAGTTGCTCCACAGCTCGGGCCGCTGGGCCTTGGGGTCCCACTGGCCGAACTCGTCCCGGAAGGAGAACACCCGTTCCTTGGCGCGGGCCTTCTCCTCATCCCGGCGCGCGCCACCGAACACCGAGTCGAACCGGTGCTCGGTGATCGCATCGAGCAGCGTTGTCGTCTGCAGCCGGTTGCGGCTGGCCCACCGTCCCGTCTCCTCGGCCGCCTTGCCGGCGTCAATGGTTTCCTGCACCGAGGCTACGATCAGCCGGACACCGAGCTCGGCGGCCCTGCGGTCGCGGAACTCCAGCACCTCGGCAAAATTGTGCCCGGTGTCGACGTGCATCACCGGGAAGGGGATCCGGGCCGGCGCGAACGCCCGCTCGGCCAGCGCCAGCATCACGATGGAGTCCTTGCCGCCCGAGAACAGCAGTACCGGCCGCTCGAATTCGGCGGCGACCTCCCGCATGATGTGGATCGACTCGGCCTCCAGGACGTCGAGCTGGGACAGCAGGTAGTCGGAAAGGGCGACTGGCATAGCGGAAACTCCGGATCGTCGGCGTCGATAGGTCAGGTGGCGCTGCCGGATCCGGCTTTACTCTGGGCGCTGCTGCTGCGAGCTGATCGCCGCCAGCAGCACGCCGGCAAGCTCGGCCGGACAGATAAGGATATCCGGCAGCGACGGGTCCGGGCGGTTGTACACCAGCTTCGAGCCGTCGATCCTCGAGGCGTGCAGCCCGCGGGCCAGCGCGACGGCCACCGGGGCAGCCGAGTCCCATTCGTACTGGCCGCCGCTGTGCACATAGGCGTCGGCAGCGCCCGTGATCACCGCGGCGGCCTTCGCGCCGGCCGAGCCCAGCGGGACAAGCTCGGCGCCGAGCTGGCCGGCGAGCGCCACCGCGATCGCCGGCGGCCTGGACCGGCTGACCAGCAGCCGCAGCTTCTGCCGCGGTGCGGCTGCCGGGCCGCCGGGAGTCCCCCCCGGAGCCTGCTGCCGCGGCCGGGCCGAAGACCGGCGGGCGTCATCGGCCTGGCCGGCCGCCGCACCGCCCCGCGCCCGGGGCTCGGCCGTGGACACAGTCATGCCCCGGGCAGGCAGCGCCACCGCGCCCGCGGTCAGCTCGCCCTCGTCCCAGAGCGCCACGTGCACCGCCCAGTCGGTGCGGCCCGGCTCGCCGAATTCCCGCGTTCCGTCCAGCGGGTCCACGATCCAGACCCGGCTGGCGGACAGTCTGGCCGGATCGTCGCGGCCCTCCTCGGAAAGCAGCGCGTCCGCCGGGCGCTTGCGGGCGAGCTGCTCAGCGAGGAACTCATGGGACTGGCGGTCCCCGTCGCGGCGCAGGCGCGCGGCGTCGCCGTCACCGCGAGCCCGGCGCAGCGCGAGCAGCCGCTGTCCCGCGGCGTCGGCAAGATCGCGGGCAAGCAGATGGTCATCGTCGAACGTCACGCAAGCTCCACACCTCGGACTGACTCCGCACCTGGACTGGGCCGCCGGACCGACGTGGGCAGCCGGACTGACACCGGACAGGCAGATTAGTACGCGCCGGAACCGTGCGCGACTGCCGCGCAGGTCTTCCACAAGATCTGCAAGTCGAGCACGAAAGACCAGTTCTCGACATAACGCAGGTCGAGCCGCACCGCCTCTTCCCACGACAGGTCGGACCGGCCGTTAACCTGCCACAAGCCGGTGAGGCCCGGCTTGACGACGAGCCGGCGCCGGACATGGTCACCGTACAGCGCCGCCTCCTCCGGGAGCGCGGGACGCGGCCCGACCAGCGACATGTCGCCGAGCAGAACGTTGAGCAGCTGCGGGAGCTCATCGGCCGACCAGCGGCGCAGCCAGCCGCCGACGGTCGTTACCCGCGGGTCGTTGCGGATCTTGAAGAGCACTCCGTCGTGCTCATTGCTGCCGGCGAGCTGCGCTTTGCGCTCCTCCGCGTCCAGCACCATCGTGCGGAACTTGTAGACGGTGAAGGTCCGGCCGTCCTTGCCTATCCTGGTCTGCCGGAACAGCGCGGGGCCGCCGTCGGCGAGCCTGATCAGCAGCGCCACGCCCATGAGCAGCGGGGCGGCGAGCAGCAGCGCGGACAGGGCGAACACCTTGTCGAAGCCCGACTTCACCGCCCGCCGGAAGCCGGTGAATTCCGGGTGGTCGAGGTGCAGCAGCGGCAGCCCGGCGACCGGCCTGATCGTCGTCCGGGGCCCGGCTACGTCCAGCAGCGCAGGCGCGACGCACAGTTCGGTGCCCGTCTTCTCCAGTGCCCAGGCCAGCTCGCGCAGCCGCATGCCGCTCATCTCGGGACAGGCCAGCACCGCCACGGTGTCGGCGTCGAACCGCTGCGCGGCGTCGGCAACGCCGCCCATGCCGGCGATCGCCGGGACTCCGACGATGCGGCCCTGCTGCTCCGTGGCCCCGGCGACGCACGCCGCCACCACGGACAGTCCGTGATAAGTCTCGCGGCGCAGCACGGTGGCCAGGTCGGCGATGACGGTCGCGTGGCCGACGACCACGACCCGCCGCATGCAGCTGCCGAGCCTGCGGAACCTGTGCAGCCGTTTGCGCAGGGCGAACCTGGCCAGCAGGTCGAGCAGCGTCGCGGCCGGCAGCGCGATGACCACGTACCCGCGGGCGATTTCGGCCTTGCCGACGTAGGACAGGATGGCGACGCCCGCGGTCAGGCAGATTCCGGCGTTCAGAACCCGCCGGAACTCGTCGGTTCCCACGCCGATGAACCGGCAGTCATATCCGCCGGCCAGCCAGACCGCGAGGAGCCAGAGCAACGGCAGCACCAGCGACAGGAACAGGTAAGGGCCAGGCAGCTGGCCGTCAAAGCGCAGCTGGAACGCGAGCAGGCCGGCCGCAAGCGCGCACATGCCGTCCGCCACTACAGCTAGGCGCAGGTATCGGCTGGTCCACGCTGCGGACGTCTGCGCGGCGAGTCGCGCGACGACGTGGTCGGTCCGGCGGCTGCCGCTGATGGCGGTATCGCCGGCCACCGGCGCATCGCCCTTCCCCGCTGCACTTCCCGCTGCCACGGTCCCCCCTGCGTGAGCAGTCGCCCGGCCACCTGGTCTGCGCCGCGCGAGCACTGTAGAGACGCCTGACCAAACCGGGCGGTTGACATCGAATAGCCACGTTTAGCACGTTGAAGGCGATCTTAGGCCAGATGCCATCGATACATAACAGGCAGGACACCTGTTTCCCGCAGGTCAGGGGGCATCTGCGCAGGATGCTGGGTGGCTGGTCACGAGTCGGCGGGCGTGTGAAACTCGTTCTGCGCGGCCCGCAAGCCGTGTCGCAGCAGGGTTTCCACCGCGTCCGCGCATCGTGCCAGCAGCCGCGGCAGGTGCTCCCGCTCGGCGGCCGAAAAATCTTGCAAAACAAAGTCCGCCGGGTCGATCCGGCCGGGTGGCCGGCCGATGCCCAGCCGGACCCGGAAATATTCGCGCGTGCCCAGCGCGGCGGTCAGCGACCGGAGTCCGTTGTGGCCGTTATCGCCGCCGCCTAGCTTGAGCCTGATCGCGCCGAACGGGATGTCCAGCTCATCGTGCAGCACGACGAGGCGGTCCGAGGGGATCTTGTAGAAGCTGCGGAGAGCCGCGACGGGCCTGCCCGACAAGTTCATGAACGTCATCGGTTTGGCGAGGACGACAGGGACGCCGGCCAGTCTTCCGGTCGCCACCCGGGCACGCGAGCGATCCCGGCGCGGCCGCATGCCCATCCGGGCGGCGAGCTCGTCGGCGGCCATGAACCCTGCGTTGTGCCGGTTGCCGGCGTAATGCGGACCCGGATTGCCGAGCCCGGCGATCAGCCAGCGTTCCTCGGCCATGCAGGGCTCATCTCGGGTCACGGCTCATCTCGGGTCACGCGCCCCGTGCCGCCGGGCGCGTGACCTCATTCCGCCGGGCGGTCAGCAGGACGGCCAGGTCAGCCGGACTCCTCGGCAGCAGCTTCCGGCCCGCGTTCCGGCGCCGGCGCCGGCGCTTCCGGCACGGCAGCGGCTCCTTCCGCCGCCTCGCCCGGCTCGCCGAGCTCGGCCGCCACCTGCTCGGCGGTCGGCGAAGCCAGCACGTGCAGCACGAGGATCTCGGGTTCGACGGCGAGCGCGACCCCCGCCGGCAGCCTCAGATCGGCGGCATGGACCGACTCGCCGATCTCCATGCCCTCGACGCTGACCTCGATGCCCCGCGGGATATTCGTCGCCTCGGCCTCCACGGCGACCTGGACCAGCTGCTGGTCCAGCATCCCGTCCGGAGCGACCTCGCCGGTGATGGTGACCGGAATCTCGACGGTCACCTTCTCGCCCCTGCGGACCATGATCAGGTCGACATGCTCGACAGAGCCCTTGATGGCGTTCCGCTGGACGGCTTTGGGCAGCGCGAGCTGGCTGCCGCCCGCCAGGCCCTCGAGCCGGATCAGCACGTTGGCGGTCCGCAGTGCCAGCAGCACCTCGTGACCGGGCAGGCTGACGTGCCGCGGCTCGGTGCCGTGACCGTACAGGACGGCGGGGACCCTGCCCGCGCGGCGCTCCCTGCGGGCCGGGCCCTTGCCGAACTCAGTGCGCGGCGCGGCGGGAATGCGGACCTCGGGCACGGCGGCGCTCCTTGCAACCTCAGATCTAGCGGACTCAAGTGGTGCCCCGCATCCCCGGGCATGCCGGCAGGCGGGATTGCTCCGGTACCCCGGAGAACCACCCGAAGTCTAGCCGACCGCGGACGGCAGTGTCCCCCGCCGGGCGCGTCCCGGCCGCCGGCTTAGCTCTGACCGTCGAACAGGCTGGTCACCGAGCCGTCGCTGAATACCTCGCTGATCGCCCTGGCGATCAGCGGCGCGATCGACAGCACTGTGAGCTTGTCGAATCGCTTGTCATCCGGGATCGGCAGCGTGTTAGTGACGATGATCTCGCTGATGCGGGAGTTCTTCAGCAGATCCACCGCCGGGCCGGACAGGACGCCGTGCGTCGCCGTGACGACCACCTGGGCCGCGCCCTGCTCGAAGAGCGTCTCGGCCGCGTTCGCGATCGTGGCGCCAGTGTCGATCATGTCGTCGACCAGGACGCAGGTGCGGCCGGCCACCTGGCCGACGACCTCAAGGATCTTGACCCGGTTGGCCACGTCCGGGTCGCGGCGCTTGTGAATGATCGCAAGCGGGCAGCCGAGCCGGTCTGTCCACCGCTCGCAGACGCGGACCCGGCCCGCGTCCGGCGCCACCACGGTTACCCGGGGCAGGTCCAGCCGGCCTTCAATGTAGGTGGCGAGGATCGGCAGCGCGAAGAGGTGGTCGACGGGACCGTCGAAGAAACCCTGGATCTGCGAGGTGTGCAGGTCCACGGCCATGATCCGGTCGGCGCCCGCGGTCAGGAAGAGGTCGGCCATCAGCCGCGCCGAGATCGGCTCCCGGCCCCGGCTCTTCTTGTCCTGCCTGGCATAGCCGAAGAACGGGGCGACCACGGTGATCCGCTTTGCCGAGGCGCGCTTGAGCGCATCTACCATGATCAGATGTTCCATGATCCACTGGTTGATCGGCGCGGTGTGGCTCTGCAGCACGAACGCGTCGGAGCCCCGGACCGACTCAAGGAAGCGGACGAAGATCTCGCCGTTGGCGAAGTCGTACAGCGTTGTCGGCGTCGGCTCGATGCCGAGGCAGCCGGCTATCTCGGCGCTGAGCTCGGGATAGGCCCGGCCGGAGAAGAGCATCATTTTCTTCTCGCCGGATGCGGTAATGCCGGTCACTGCGGCTGCTCTCCCTCGGGTCGCGGCACGGAGGTCGGGCCGCTGCCGGCGGCCCGACCTCCGGCCTCCAGCCTGGTCCCTGGCGTCAGGTACGCGAACGGGCCGACGCTGGCGCCCTCGCCGACGACGGCGGACTCGCAGACTGACTGAATGACCGTGGCGCCAGCTGCCACGGTGGTATCGCGGAGCAGGCAGCCAGGCCCCACATGCGCCCCTGCGGCCACCACCGTACGGCCCTCCAGCTGTGTGGCGGGCTCGATCCGCGCGCCGGCCTCCAGGGTGACCCCGACGTCCACCCAGGTGCTGGCCGGATCAACGACCGTCACGCCGGCACCCATCCACGATCCGATCAGCCGCTCGTTCATGATCCGCCGGGCCCGTGCCAGCTGGAGCTGGTCATTGACGCCCAGAACCTCGTCGAAATCCGCGCACCGGACCGTCGCGACCGGATAGCCGTCGCCGCGCAGGATCGCGGCGACGTCGGTGAGGTACTCCTCGCCCTTGGCGTTGTCCGTCGGCACCCGCTTGATCGCGTCAGCCAGCATGTCACCGTCGAATGCGTACATGCCCGAGTTGATCTCCTGGATCGAGCGCTGCTCGGGGCTGGCGTCTGCCTGCTCGACGATCGCGGCAAAGGAGCCGCCAGGATCCCGCACGATCCGGCCGTAACCGGTCGGGTCGGTCGCCACCGCTGTCAGCGCGGTCACTGCCGCGCCAGTGGCAGCATGCCCGGCCACCAGCTCGGCGAGCGTCTCGCCGCGCAGCAGCGGCGTATCCGAGTAGGTGACAACCACGGTTCCGTGGATCATGCCCACCGCCTCGATCACGGTGCGGACCGCATGGCCGGTTCCGCCGCGACGCGTCTGCACCACGATCTGGGCGTCCGGCGCATGCTCGGCCAGATAGCCGGCGACCTGGCCGCGGCCGTGTCCCACGACGACAACCAGCCGGGCTGGCGCAAGCTCGCGAGCGGCGGCGATGACGTAGCCGAGCATTGCCCGGCCGCACACCTCGTGCAGCATCTTGGGCGCGGACGTCTTCATCCGCGTGCCTTCGCCCGCCGCGAGGATGATGACGGCGGCCGGACCGCTAGCGCTCACTCGGCTCGGCTCCTCGGTATCGCTGCAGGCCGCGGGCGGTCGCTCGCCTGGCGGATTACGGTCCCGACTCCCGCAGGATACCGCCAGGGCAACTGGGCGGAGCCCCGTCGGCCCATCGGGATCCGCCGCTGACCGCAGGACCCGTCCCTCAGTCCGGGCAC
>DATJZH010000138.1:0-2198 GCA_035499215.1 Streptosporangiaceae bacterium
GTCGGGGTGGCCGGATTTGAACCGGCGGCCTCTTCGTCCCGAACGAAGCGCGCTGCCAAGCTGCGCCACACCCCGGCTGACTGTCCGAGAAGTCTAGCTGATCCCGGCGACTAGCGTGAGCAGCGTTGCCTCTGGCCGGCAGCAGAACCGGACTGGCGCGCAGGGGGAGGTGCCGAGCCCGGCCGAGACGTGCAGCCAGGCCGGATTCGGGGCTGCCCCCGCCGCCGGGTAGCGGTGCAGCCCGCGAGCACGTCGGCGATCGATGCCGCAGTTGGTCACCAGCGTGCCGAACCAGGGAAGGCAGACCTGGCCGCCGTGCGTGTGACCAGCCAGCAGCAGGTCGAAGCCGTCAGCGACGAATCGGTCCAGGATCGCGGGCTCGGGCGAGTGCATCACCCCCAGCCGCAGGTCAGCCGACAGATCGACGGGCCCGGCGATCTGGTCGTACCGGTCGCGGTCGGCGTGCGAGTCGTGCACCCCGCCCACCTCGATATCGAGATCTCCGGCCTTGATCCGGCCGCGCCGGTTGTTGGCGTTCAGCCAGCCCGCGCTTTCCATGCCGTGGCCGAGTTCCGCCCACGGCAGGTCAGGATTAATGGGCCGGTGCTCATGCGCGCTGGTGCGCCACAGATAGCGCGCCGGGTTCCTCGGCTGCGGGGCGTACAGGTCGTTCGAGCCGTAGACGAAGACGCCGGGCCGGTCAAGCAGCGGACCGAGCGCGTCAAGCAGCGGCCGGACAGCTTGCGGATGGGCGATCGAGTCACCGGTGTTGACGACGACGTCCGGTTCGAGCGCGGCCAGCGACCGGATCCATGACAGCAGGCGATGCCGCCCCGGAGTCAGGTGCGCATCGGAGATATGCAGAACCCGCAGCGGCCGTGCTCCGGCGGCAAGTACCGGAACGTCGCAGCGGCGCAACGCGAACCAGTTGCGCTCGACGAGCGATGCATAGGCGGCGACGGCGGTTCCCGCTACGGCGGCGGTCCCGATGAGGGCTCGTGGTCGCATGCACACATGGTGCCATGCCGGCGCCGACGGGACAGTCCCGCATAGCCGGTCCGGCGGCACGCCGCGTCGGCTGTGTCCGCGCCGCCTGTGCCGCAGGGCAGGATGGCGTTATGCCCGAACTCAAGGACCGGCTCCGCAGCGACCTCACCGTGGCCATGAAGGCCCGCGACCATGTGCGCACCCGGACGCTGCGGATGGCTCTCGCCGCGATCACGAACGAGGAGGTGGCGGGTAAGTCCATCCGCGAGCTCGGCGACGAGGAGGTACTGAAGGTGCTGAGCAGGGAAGCCAGACGGCGGCGCGAAGCGGCCGGCGCGTTCGCCGATGCCGGGCGGCATGAGCAGGCCGCTGCCGAGCGCGCGGAGGATGCGGTGCTGACCGGGTACCTGCCGGCCCAGCTCAGCGACGCTGAGCTGGCGGCTGTGGTCGCGGCCGCGATCACTGAGACCTCAGCCTCGGGTAAGGGGGCAATGGGCCAGGTGATGAAGGCGGTGACGTCGCAGGCGGCTGGCCGGGCCGACGGCGGCCGGGTGGCCGCTGAGGTGCGCCGGCAACTGGCCGAATGACCACCGGCTGCCCGTCACTGGTCTCCTGGCCCGCCGCCGCCGTTACCGTTCCCGCCGCCGCCGCCGTTTCCGTTACCGTTCCCGCCGCCGCCGCCGTTCCCGCCGCCGTTGCCGTTCCCGTTCCCGCCGCCGCCGCCGTTCCCGTTCCCGCCGCCGTTGCCGTTCCCGTTCCCGCCGCCAGGGCGGGGGCCGGTGGTCGGGGCGGGGCGGGGCCCGCCGCGGCCGGGGTGCGGCGGTGCCGGCGGCTTTGGCGAATTTATCCCGGTGCCCTCGGCGAAGAACGGGCTGCCCGGAGGCACGCCGACGAAGGAGGCCGCCGGGCTGCCGAGATCGGCATGCCGGAACGTCATCTGCCAGGTTGCTCCTGGCGCATCATCACCGTACATCTGGCCTGGGCACGCCAGGTTTCCGGCCACCTCGCGGTAACAAGCGTTGCTGCCGATCATTGCCCCGCTGGTAGTGGGATAAAGCGGATTGAATACCGACACATAACCGGCCAGGCGCGGGGTGTAGCCCGCGAAGGCTGCGTAATAACCGCCATTGGCGGTACCCGTCTTGGCCGCAGCGGGCATCCCGATGCTGCGATTGTCGGCCGTTGCCCCGGAGGCGGTGAGAACGCCCTGC
>DATJZH010000139.1:0-5759 GCA_035499215.1 Streptosporangiaceae bacterium
GGCGGCCTTATAATGCGGCAACCCAGTCCTCGGCGCGCAGGGAGGTCATGGTGGCGGAGCTCGGGCTGGCCGACACCAACGGCATCCTGAATCAGTCATGGATCAAGCCGGTGCGGACGAGCGCTGGCCTCGGCTGGGAACGGCTCTACGTATCCACGCAGGCGGAACGCCCGTACCGGGCGAGCTTCTGCTCGGCCAGGACGCATCAGCTGATCCTGCACCTGGACGGCCCGGTCACGGTGCGCCGGGGGCATGGCGGCCTCGCCAGCCCGCGCCGCGTGCTGCCCGGCGGCCTGTTCCTGCACCCGGCCTCCCGTGACCTGACCGTGGAGCTCGGCGGTGACCTGCAGACCGTGCACGTCTACCTCGCCGACGAGGCGATACAGGAGGCCGCGGACGGCAGGGGTCCTGTGGAGCTTGCCGAGGAGCTGGGGCGTTCCGATCCGCTCATCGAGCAGCTTGTCCTCAACCTGGACCGCGTCGTACGCAGCCGGGAGCCTGCCGCGCGCACCTACGTCGATCACCTGTCGGTGCTGCTGGCAGCGCAGCTCGCGCGCTATCACTCGGTGCGGCCGGTGAGCAGCTGGCCCAGCGGCCATCCCGGCCTTTCCCAGCGCCAGCTCGCGATCGTGCGAGAGGTGATGGAAGCGCGCCTGGCCGAGCCCATCCCGCTGGCTGACCTGGCCGCCGCCGTGTCGCTGTCGGTAAGCCAGTTCAGCAGGCGGTTCAAGGCGAGCACAGGGGAAACGCCGCACCGGTTCCTGATGCGGGTGCGGGCGGAAACGGCCTGCCGGCTGCTGCGGTCAAGCATCGTGCCGATCGCCGAGGTGGCGATCCAGTGCGGGTTCTCGCATCAGGAGCACCTCACCCGGGTGCTGCGCGCCCAGTCGGGCACGACGCCGGCGGCGGTCCGCCGCAGCGCGTAAGGCCATCGCGTCCTGTCAGGGCTCCGCGCTGGTCAGGCCGAGTTCGGTGACCGTCTGCTCCCGGTCGGGCTGGTTCTTGATCAGCACCGGGAGGGTGCGGGTGATGACCGAGGACTCGAGGTCGGTCACGCCGAGCAGGACGAGGCTGCGGGCCCAGTCGACGGTTTCCGATATGCTCGGCGGCTTGCGCAGGTCCAGGGCCCGCATCGCGTGCACGACCCGGGCCGCCTGCGCGGCGAGCGCTGGCTTGATGTCAGGCACCCGCAGTTCGATGATCTGCCGCTCGCGTTCGGCGTCGGGATAGTCCAGGTGCAGGTACAGGCAGCGGCGCTTGAGCGCCTCGGACAGATCCCTGGTCGCGTTGGAGGTGAGGATGACAAGCGGCGCCTGGCGGGCGGTTACCGTGCCGAGCTCGGGGATGGATACCTGGAAGTCGGACAGCACCTCGAGCAGCAGCGCCTCGGTCTCCACCTCGACCCGGTCCACCTCGTCGATGAGCAGGACCACCGGTTCTGCTGAGCGGATCGCCGCCAGCAGCGGGCGCTCGAGCAGGAAGTCCTCGGTGAAGATGTTCGCCTCGGTCTCTTCCCAGGAGCGCTCGTCGTCCGCCTGGATTCGCAGCAGCTGCTTCTTATAGTTCCACTCGTACAGCGCCTTGGCCTCATCCAGGCCCTCGTAGCACTGCAGCCGCAGCAGCCGGGAGCCGGTCAGCGCCGCCGCGGCCTTGGCCAGTTCGGTCTTGCCCACCCCGGCCGGTCCCTCGAGCATCAGCGGCTTGTCCAGGCCGTCCGCGAGGAACAGCACGTCGGCGATCAGGTCGTCGGCGACGTAACCGGTTTCCCGCAGCAGGCGCTCCCGGAGGGTCGCGGCCTCGCCGAGGCGCTGGCTCACGGGGGGTACCAGTCAGAACTCAACAGGCTGCGTGGGGAACTGGCCGCTGCTGATCAGCTGCGGGATCGTGCCGCTGGCGTTCTCCCAGACCAGGAGCATGGACCGCTTCGGCGAGTAGCCCTGGTGCCGGATGTCGGACGGCATCGCCGCCACGTCCCCGGCCTTCATGACCACCTTGGCGCGCTTGCTGCCGGTGTCCCGGTCCTCGACATCCCAGATGATCTCGTCGGACAGCTGGACGAACCACTCGGCCCGGTCGTTGCCGTGGATGATCGGGAGGATGTACTCCTCGGTGGTGGGGCAGTACAGGGATTCCCGGCAGACGCTCACCACGCTCGGGTTCCAGGTCACCTGGGACCTGGACAGGTAGGCGAACAGGCTGAACGAGCCGATCTCGGCCTCGAACCCGGGCTCGGCGTGGACTTCCGGCTCATCCTGGCTCACGTCGGCGAACATGCGGTTCACCGGGTGGCCGTTGTCATCGGTGCGCAGTGGCTCATCGCCGGGCAGCGACACCATCCGCCGTGCGGTGACCCGGTGCCTGGTGATGGCCGCGTCGTTGTTCCCCTGCTTGGGGCCGAACGCGGAGCCGGTCTCCTCCGGGCTGGCGAACGGGTCGAATTCCTCGTTCGTCCAGTCGGAGAGCATGGCGGCGAAGGTGCCCTTGATGATCGAGGTCTCGATGGTCTCGACGTGGTCGAGCTCGGCTCTGCGGTAGGCGTCGTTGTACCGGCCGGCGAACAGGTCCACCGTCCCGTAGTGGTTCATGGTGCCCACGACGCCGTCGAAGTTGACGATGCCGTAGAAGAACTCCCAGGCCACGTCCCGCTGAAGGGCGCGCAGGAAGGCGTCCACGCTTATCACGTGACGGCCGGTGGGCCAGTTGACGTAGGCGAAGTACTCGTCCCGGCTGAACTGGAACTCGCCGAGGGTGAAACTCCGGTAGCCGAACTCGTTCGGCTCGCTTGTCTCGCTGCGGGTGGCAGCATCGGAGACGGTCATCGTCAGTCCTCCCTCTGGTCAGGCCGTCTGGCAGATCTCGGCCCAGCGGAACTGGGTCTCCGGGCCCTCCACGGTCTGCACGAGCAGCACCGCCGGGCCTGGTGAGGAGTAGCGGTAGGCGCGTCCCGCGGGGAGCAGCGTGAGGTGCCCGCGGCGGGCCACGACCCGTCCCATCAGGGTTTCCGCCGCGTCCTCCGGCACGCCGGCCGAGCCGCTTTCTGGCAGCGCCTGCCCGGCGCGCAGGGTCTTGAAGGTGAATTCCACCTCGCCGTCGAGGACCAGCGCGCTCTGGTCGTGTGCCGCCGCCCGCCAGCCGGACGTCCCCTCGACCCGGACGGCCTCGAGGACATACTCGAAGTTTTTCGCCACCGCGATCAGCTCAAACGGCTTGGCCAGCGACGCAACCTCGAAGATGTTGGAGAAGGCGTAGTTCTTGGGGTCGTCGTCGATGACCTCGACCCCGCCCTTCTCGTAACTGGCGAGGGACGCCAGGCGTGTCTCGTAGGCCATGGCTAGCTCCTTATCCGCTATTCGCACGGGTGCACGTGGTCCATACGTCGAGTGTGAGCACATCCGGCCGCCTGGGTCCTGCACGAAAGCGGCGTGGTTCTGCACATTCCTGCGTCGCCCGGCAGGCAGCGGTCACGCCGTGATTCGCCGGCCGCCCCAGCCGGGCGGGGGCGGCGGCGCCGCCGAGGGCGGTTCACCGGGCCGCAGCACCCCGGCGCCGATGGCGATGGACCGCACCTGCGCGAGCACGTCGGGTAGGTCGCTGGCCAGCGGCAGGTAGCAGACCAGTTCGGTCACGCCGGAGTGGCCGAGTTGTGCCGCGGTGGCCTGGCACTCCTCCAGCGTGCCGAACAGTCCCTGACGGGCGGGATAGCCGGCCAGCGTGAACAGTTCGTCCGTGTCGGCACGCGCCCTGGCCTCGGCGGCGGTGCGGCCCACCGACACGGTGACTTCGGCCAGCACGGGCCGGCCCGCGGCGGCCGCGACGGCGGCGGAAACCTCCGCGGCCAGGTCACGGCCGGGAGCGCATGGGACGAAGACGGCGAGCGGGGCGGTGCCGCAGCCGGGAGGCAGCACTAGCTGCGAAACGGCCAGGTCCGGCCGCCTCCCGATCAGTTCCTGCCACCGTGCGACGGTGGCCGGGGTTCCGGTCAGGGCGATCCTCAGGCCGGCCGGGACCGCGACGAGGGGGCCCAGCCAGCCAGCGTCCGCCTCATCCGGATCCGCCGCGTCGGCGTCCACGATTAGTCCCGGCCGGATTCCGGCGCAGGAGCCCAGCGCGGGCAGCAGGTCGGCGCCCACTCCGCTCGGCCCGGCCAGCGGCCACCAGGGCAGGCGCAGCCAGATCCCGGCGAGGCCGAGCCGGCCGGCCAGGGTGGCCACCTGGTGCGCGCGCCCCCCGTCAAGCCGCCCGTCGATGACGACGCTGAGCTGTACCGGCTGGGCCTCGTCTAGGCTGCTGTCCATGTACAGGCATGCTAACGCGAGTTACCTGCCTGTCCCAGCGGCCCCGTTCGCCGCGGCTGTTCCCGCGACCGTCACCGAGTTCACCCGCAGACTCCGCTGGCTGGGCATGGACGTATCAGCCTCGGAAGCGGCCGATGCCCTGCGCGCCATCAGTGATGCCGACCTGCTGGACCGCGGCCAGCTCCGCGGGCGGCTTCAGGTCACCCTGGTCAAGCGGGCCGCGGACATCCCGGCTTTCCATGCCGCCTTTGACCTCCTGTTTCCTGCCCTCGACAGCGATGGTGCCGGCGGGCAGGCGGCGCCGCCCGCGGCGCACGGCGATGCCGCGACCGGGGCGGACGGCGAGCCTGCGGCACCGGACCTGCTGACCCGGCTGGTCTCGCTGCTGCGCGGCGACTCCGGGGCGGGCGTGAGCGAGTTCGCCGCCGAGGTGATCAGCGCCTACGGCGGCCTGGGCGAAGGCCAGGTCACGGGCTCGCAGCGGTACTACGAGTACCGGATCATGCGCCAGCTCGACCTGAGCGCGCTGTTGCAGCGGGCCATGCGGCTCGACAACGAGACGCTGCCACCGGGGCTGACGCGGCGGATGGCAGGCCTGGAGCAGCAGGAGCGGATGCAGGAGCTGCGCGCCGAGATCGCCGCGCAGCTGCGTGACCATCTCGCCGAGCTCCGCGGGCTTGAGGCATCGCTGCGGCAGCTCAAGGAATCGGTGCTGGACACCGAGTTCCTCCGCGCGGGACCCGCCGAGCTCGACGCCATGCGCGCCGTCGTAGCCCCGCTGGCCAGGCGGCTGGCGGCGACGGCCCGCCGCAGGAAGCGGCTGAACCGGACCGGCAAGCTCGACGTGCGCCGGACCATGCGCCGGGCGATCGCCGCCGGCGGGGTGCCTATCGATCCGGCCTGGCGCAAGCGCCGGCGCCCGCGCCCGAAGCTGCTCGTGCTGTGCGACGTATCGGGCTCCGTGGCCGAGTTCGCGAAGTTCACCATGTCCCTGCTGCACGCGCTGCACGCGGAACTGCCCCGGCTCCGCTCGTTCGTCTTCGCCGACGGCGTCGCCGAGGTAACCGATGTCGTCGAGTCGAGCCCGGGAGTGATAGACACCCGGCTGCTGCTCGCCCGCCCCGGGGTGGTGCGCGGCGACGGGCACAGCGACTACGGCGCCGTGTTGCGCCACTTCCTTGACGAACAGGCGGGCGGGCTGTCCAGGGATTGCGTCCTGATCATCTGCGGCGACGCCCGGGCCAACTACCGCCCCGAGCGGGCCGACCTGCTGCGCGCGCTGCACGGGCGGGTCCGGGCCATTCACTGGCTCAACCCCGAGCCGGCTGCCGACTGGGACACCACCGACTCCCGCATCGGCGCGTACCGGCCCTACTGTGACACCGTCACCGAGGTCCGCACCTTGCGTCAGCTCAGCGCCTGGGTCGACAAGCTCCTATGATCGCGAAGCTGGCACGCGGCCTC
>DATJZH010000140.1:0-26442 GCA_035499215.1 Streptosporangiaceae bacterium
CAGCGGGCCAGCGAGGACCGTCAGGGCTATGGTGCCCGCGTGCGCGCAGGTCACCGCGCGATGGTTGTAGTAGTGCCGCTGTCCGGCCGCAATGGCGCCGATGACCAGCCACACAATGACCAGCACGGTTATGATGCGCACCCCTGCCTCCGGATAGGCGGATAAATGCGGCTATGCCAGACTGAGCACCTCGCGAATTACTTCAGACAACTACCCGCAAACCATCAGCTAAACCCCGGCTGAGCCGGGTAGCTGTCGTGCTGCCCGGCCTGGCTGGCCCTGCGCCGGCCGCTGCCCGTGCTGCCCGGCCGGCGAGCCGGCCGCGGCTCATGCGGATTCCGGAAGAAAGGCTGTCATCCGGACCGCGTCGTTATTGACTAGTGCCGGGACGGCGCTTCCGGCGGCGCCGGCTCGCCGACGGCAAGTCTTAGGAGCGAATCATGACCGACCCATCGTATGTGCCGCTGCCAGGCAGCTCGCGAGAGCCGATTCCCGCCGCCGCCCCGGCGGGCAGCCTGGACGACTCAGAGCGGATCGAGATCACCGTAGTGACCCGCCGGATGGCCGAGCTGCCCCGCAGCGCCAGCGACGCGCCGGTCCGGCTCAGCCCGGACGAGCTGCGGCAGCGGCACGGCTCCGATCACGCCGACCAGGCACTGGTCGCCGACGTGCTCACCGGCCTCGGTCTCGGGCTCGAGGTGACCGGGCGCGACCCCGGCTCGCGGCGGGTGACGGTGGCCGGCCCGGTCTCGGCCCTGGCACGAGCCTTCCGGGCCACGCTGAGCCTGGTCACCAGCACCGGACGGGGCCAGTCCGCGCCGGTCACGCACCGGTACCGGGAGGGCGGCCTGCAGGTGCCCGCCGAGCTGGACGGCATCGTGGTCGCGGTCCTCGGGCTGGACAACCGGCCGCAGGCCCGGTCCCAGCTGCGCCGCGCGGCCCCGGCAGCGCAGCAGGTCTCCTACACCCCGCCCCAGGTAGCCGCCTTCTACGGGTTCCCGGCGGAGACCGACGGAGCCGGCCAGACGATTGCCATCATCGAGCTCGGCGGCGGCTTCGCGCAAACCGACCTGGACACCTATTTCCCCGGCCTCGGTATCCCGACGCCTTCGGTCACGGCCGTAGGCGTCGACGGCGCCAGCAACGGCGGGGGCCAGGACCCGGCGGGCGCCGACGGCGAGGTGCTGCTCGACATCGAAGTGGCCGGGTCGGTGGCACCCGGCGCGGCGCAGATGGTGTATTTCGCGCCGAACACCGACCAGGGGTTCGTCGACGCGGTCGCCGACGCCATCCACGCGACCCCCACGCCGGCTGCGGTCAGCATCAGCTGGGGCCAGTCCGAGGATTCCTGGACCGCACAGGCCCGCACCGCGCTGGATGCCGCCATCGCCGACGCCGCGGCGCTGGGCGTGACCGTCTGCGTGGCGGCCGGCGACAACGGCAGCAGCGACGGCGCCGCCGGCAGCAAGCCCCATTGCGATTTCCCGGCATCCAGCCCCAGCGCCCTGGCCTGCGGCGGGACAAGCCTGCAGGGCAACACGGCGACCGGGGTGATCAGCTCGGAAACGGTCTGGAATGACGGCAGCGGCGGCGGGGCGACAGGCGGCGGTGTCAGCGATGTCTTCGCGCTGCCGGCCTGGCAGGCTGCCGCCGGCGTCCCGGCCAGGCCCGGCGGCGGCACCGGCCGCGGCGAGCCCGACGTGGCAGGCAACGCCGACCCGGCCACCGGCTATCAGGTCCTGGTCGACGGTCAGCAGGAGGTCGTCGGCGGCACCAGCGCCGTCGCGCCGCTCTGGGCGGCGCTGACCAGCCGGCTCGCGCAGGCGACGGGCCGGAAGCCGGGCTTCCTGCAGGAGCTCCTGCATGCGGGTGTTACAGCGCGCAAGCCGGCGGCCGGGTTCCGGGATATCACCAGCGGCAGCAACGGCGCCTACCAGGCCGGGCCCGGCTGGGACGCGTGCAGCGGGCTCGGCTCGCCGGACGGCGCCGCGCTGCTGGCCATGTTCACCGCAGCGGGCGCCACGGGCACCGCAGGCTCGCCGGGCGAAGGCGCGGCGAGCCCGGGCTGAGCCGGCCGCCGCCGCGCGCGCAATCCCCAGCGCCGCGATCTTGCCTGACTGCTTCACATCCAGCCCGGGCGGCCGACCAGCTCGGCCGCCCAGGGCGGCTCGGCGCCGGAGCGCGCGCAGGTCAGCGCGGCGACCTCGACGGCAGCGCGGACCGCCAGCTGAACCTCGCCGGCCTGCCGCAGGTCCTCTCGGGTGCGCTGGCGGGCGGCCCACCAGGACAGGAATGCCCCGCCGAGAGCGTCTCCGGCGCCCACCGTGTCGGCGATCTCGGCTGCCGGAACGGCAACACTCACCTCGTCACTGGCCGTGAACGCACGGGCCGGCCGCGGACCGTCACTGACCAGGACCAGGGCCGGGCCGGCCCGCAGCAGGGCGGCTGCCGCGCTCTCGGGGCTGGCGCCCGGCGACAGGTAGGCGAGATCCTCGACGCTTGCCTTCACCACATCTGCCCGCTCGATGACCCGGCCCAGCCGGCGCAGGTACTGCTGGCGGGAGGTAATCGCTTCCGGGCGGCAGTTCGGGTCGAGCATCACCAGCGTTTCCTCGGGCGCGGCGGCAGTCAGCCGTTCCAGGCTGGCGCCGACCGGATCGGCCACCAGGCCGAGGCTGCCGACGTGCAGGGCCCGCGGCCAGTCCGCCAGGGCCGCCCGCAGGAGACTGTAATCCACCTCGGCCGCCGCGGTCCCGGTCAGGTAGAAGCTGTACTCCGGCACGCCTGCGGCGCCGAGGTGGACGACGGCGAGGGTCGTCGGCTCGCTGGCCGGATCGGCAATGGCGATCCGGACGCCGTCGGCTGCGAGGCGGTCGCGCAGCAGCCGCCCGAACCGGTCGCCGGACAGCCGGCCGACGAACACCGCTGTCTGGCCCAGCCGGGCGATCGTCCGCGCCGTGTTGACCGGGCCGCCGCCCGGCCGCGGGTGCGCCCGGCCGCCCGAGTCGACGATCACGTCGATGAGCGCCTCACCGGCAACCGCGATCATCGCCGGACCCGCGCTAGCGGGCGCGGCCGAGCGTGGCAGGCGCGCCGAACTGCCGCAGTACCGCGGGCACCGCCACGGTGCCGCCTTCGTCCTGGAAGTTCTCCATCACCGCCAGGAGAGCCCGCGCGGTCGCGCCGGTGCCGTTCAGCGTGTGCGCGAACTCGAGCCTGCCGCCGCGGCGGAACCGGATGTTCAGCCGCCGGGCCTGGTAGTCGGTCGTGTTGGAGCAGGAGGTGATCTCGCGGTAGCGCCGCTGGGTGGGGAACCACGCCTCGATATCGTACTTCTTCGCGGCGGGCGCGCCGAGGTCGCCGACGGCGATGTTCATCACCCGGTGCGGCAGGCCGAGGTCGCGCGCTATCTCTTCCTCGTAGCTCAGCAGCTGCTCGTGCATCTGCGCCGACTGCTCAGGCAGGCAGTAGACGTACATCTCCACCTTGTCGAACTGGTGCACCCGGAACATTCCCCTGGTGTCCTTGCCCGCGGCCCCGGCCTCGCGGCGGAAGTTGGTCGTGAGCGCGGCATACCTGGCAGGCAGCTGATTCTCCTCGAGCCGCTCGTCGGCGTGAATGCCGGCCAGCGCCACCTCGGATGTGCCGGTCAGGTACAGGTCGTCTTTCTCCAGGTGATACAGGTTGGAAGCTTCAGTCGGCAGGAATCCGGTCCCGTACATCGCCCGCTCGCCGACCAGGACCGGCGGCAGCACGACCAGGAACCCGGCGCCGGCCAGCTTGTCGATGACATAGCGGTAGAGCGCCATCTCGGCGAGGGCCACGTCACCGATCCGGTAGGCGAACCTCGATCCGGACAGCCGGGCGCCCCTGGCCATATCGATCCAGCCGCGGGGGGAGCCGAGGTCCAGGGCGTCACGCGGCTCGAAGCTGAATCGCGGCGGCTCGCCCCAGCCGCGGACCAGCTGCGCGTCCTGTTCGTCCATCCCGTCGGCAGCGGCGGGGTCGGGCAGGTTCGGGATCCTGCCGAGCAGCTGATCGCGCTCGCGGGCGGCATGAGCCTGCTCCTCGGTAGCCTCGGCGAGTTCCGCCGCGAGCCGCCGGAGCTCGGCAAGCTGGCCGGCGTCCGGCTTGCCCCTGGACAGCTTCTTCTGCAGTGCCCGCAGGCCCTCTGCCCGCTCGGTGTGCTCCCGCCAGGTCGCGTCGGCCGCGAGCAGCACGTCGAAGTCCTCGGCGGCGCCCCGCCGGGCCAGCGCCGCCCGGTACCGGCTGGCGTCCTGTCGTGCGGCCTTGAGGTCAATCACCTGCGCGAGTCTATCCGCGCCGCAGACACCGCGCCGGGGGGATAAGGCGGGCAGCGCAGCCGCGCGCTCGCCCCGCCTGCCTGGCCTGGTCGCGAGCACCGATCCAGCCAGGATCAGCGCGAACGCGACCACCATCGCAGGCGTCAGGCGCTCGCCGAGGATCGACACGCCCAGGGCCACAGCGACGGCCGGGTTGATATAGGTGATCACGCTCGCCCGGCTCGGACCGGCCTCGGCAATCAGCCGGAAGAAGAGCAGGAACGCCAGGGCGGTACAGACAACCGCCAGCCCGGCAAGCGCTCCCAGGACCTGAGCGGACGGCATGGCGGCCGGCCAGTCCAGCGCCGCAGCCGGCGCATAGACGACCGAGGCGAAGGCCAGGCACACCGCGGTCATCCCGAGCGAGGGCAGTCCGCCGAGCCTCCGGCTGGCAATGAGCGGGCCGGTTGCGTAGCACACGGCGACCAGCAGCACCTCCGCG
Source organism: Streptosporangiaceae bacterium (assembly GCA_035499215.1). Classification (GTDB taxonomy): domain Bacteria; phylum Actinomycetota; class Actinomycetes; order Streptosporangiales; family Streptosporangiaceae; genus DATJZH01. The sequence goes on from DATJZH010000140.1 coordinate 4,786, forward strand.
ACCGATCCTGTGCTGCCGCCAGCCACCCCGGGGCCTACCAGCAAGGCCACGCCGCCGAGCCCCACCAGCAGCCCGGCCCAGCGAGCGGCCGACAGCCGCTCGCTGCCGCCCGTCAGGCGTGCAAGCAGGGCGACGAGGATCGGCACCGAGGCGATCAGCAGCCCGCTCAGCGAGCTCGACAGCCGGGTCTCGGCCGCGGAAAGCAGGAACCAGGGCAATATGATCTCGACCCCGGCGAACGCGGCGAGCCAGCGCCAGTGCGGGCGCAGGGAGCCGAGCTGACGCCGGCGCGCGGCTATGGGCACCAGCAGCGCAGCGCCGATAGACACGCGGGCCAGCACAAGCACAGGAACGGGCACGCCGCCCACCGCAACCTTGATAAGCAGGTAGGGGATCCCCCAGATCACGCTCATCGCTGCGAAGAGCAGCCAGCCGCGGCGACTCACCTGTCCCTCCTTCCGCGCTGCGTCGACCGGCCACGGGACTCCGCGCTGACCGGGCCGCCTCAGCATCGGGCACGACGGATCCCCGGACCCGACCACTCTCGCAGCGCGCTCTGATCGCCCGCAGCCGGGGTGGCTACAGGTTCACGCACACGCCGAGCGGGCCGACGTTCAGGCACGCGCCGCCACTGTCCCGGCCAGCCGGCGCGGGCGAGGAAGACGGCGAGGGCGAGCGCGAGCGCGAGCGCGAGGGCGAGGGCGAGGGCGAGCGCGAGGGCGAGCGCGAGGGCGAGGGCGAGGGCGACGAACGGGACGGCGGCGAGGACGAAGCACGCGGCGGCGGCGGCGCGGACGGAGCCGGCCGCGACGACAGCGAGGGGACCGGCCAGGGCGGCGCCGACGAATGCCGATCGCCGCCCGCCAGGCCACGCGGGCCGGACTGCGGCCGCGGCACCTGGCCGCGCAGCCCGGCCGCCGCTTCGCCGGGCGACGCGGGTTCAGGCGGCGAGCTGCCTGCCGAACCCAGGCTGGCGGGCACCGCGACATCCGGCCTCGGCTGCGAGCTCAGGACAGGCCGTGGCAGCGGAGCAGTGGCCGGCGGCCGGATCCGGATCGAGACCGACGCGAGCAGCAGATAAGCGGCCGCGACCGAGACGACAATGATCATCGGCGGAATGCAGAGCGCCGGATGCGCGTGGCAAGCAGCCGCGCCGCCCCGCACGACGGTTCGGACGCGGTCTGCCACGACGGCGCGGGCCAGCCCGGCCGCCGAGAGCGCGGGCCCGTGCCCGATGCGCGCGCTGCTGCGCGTCCGCTGCAGCGCCGCGCGCCGCTCCGCCGGTGTCAGGCCGGGCAGCAGGTAGATGACGGTGTGCCCGCCCCGGCCCTGCACCTGCACGTGTAATCCCGCAGGAAGGTCTGCGTATTGAATCTTGATCAACGTCCGGACCTCGCCAGCGTGCCCGAAAAAGGGTTTTCGCCCGTTCACTGGTAGACAGACGGTGACGACCGTATCACGTTGGATCGCTGCAATCCCATGGACATCACAAGCTTCCCTGGACGGACGATCATCTGGCTGACGTCATCGCGGGCCCCGGCCGGGACCACGGCTACGCTCGCAAAGGGACCACACGAGGACCGTGCAGGCAGGACCAGGGAGGAACTGTGCGGCTGACCGGCGCGAGCGGCGCGGGGGGCGGCAAGGCCGCCGGCCCGGCCGATGGCCGCGCGGCCAAAGGCCGCCCGGAAACCCTCAGCCTGGATGCCGCCCGCTTCGATGGCATCCGCCCTGGCGCCGCCGGCCCGCTGCCGGCAGCGGCGGGTGCGGAGCAGGCGCAGGACCGGCCCGGCCTGCCAGTGCGGGCCGGAGTGCCGCTGCGCTGGGCGGTCCCGGCGGCACTGGCGGGCGGGCTCGCGCTGGCTGCCGCATTCCCGCCGGCGGGCATCTGGCCGCTGGCAATCGTCGGGCCGGCCCTGCTGACGGTGGCAGTCTGGCGCCGGAGCCTGCGGGCTAGCCTGCTGGTCGGGCTGGTGTTCGGCGCCGCGTTCTTCGTCCCCCTGTTGTCCTGGCTGGTGAACGTTGCCTGGTACGCGTGGGCGGCGCTGGCAGCGGCCGAGACGGTGATCTTCGGGCTGCTCACCGTCGGCCAGCGCCTGCTGCTGCGGCTGCGGGCGTGGCCGGTAGCCGTCGCAGGCTGGTGGGTGGCCGGTGAGGCACTGCGCGCCCGGTGGCCCTATGCCTTCCCGTGGGGCAGGCTGGCCATGAGCCAGGCCGGCGCGCCCACGGCGCGCTGGGCCGCGATCGGCGGTGCCCCGCTGCTGACCTTTCTGCTTGCCCTGGCGGGCGCATCCCTGGCCTGGCTGCTGCTCGGTCCCGCCCGCGGCCCGCGGACCAGGGCCGCATCCCGGCGCGAGGGGCGGCCCGCCGCATCCCGGCGCGAGGAGCGGCCCGCCGCACTGCGCGGCCGCGCCCTGGCCGCCGTGGCCTTCGGCTGCGCTGCCGGGCTGGTGCTGGCCGGCCGGCTCCTTCCGGTGGACCAGGGCGCCGCAGGCGACCCGGCCGCTCTGGTGGCCGCCGTTCAGGGTGACGTGCCGCACGCCCGCAACCTGCCCGGCCTGCTGCGCGCCAGCACTGTCACCCAGAACCACGCGGCGGCCACGGAAAGGCTGGCCGCCTGGGTGCGGGCACGGACGCGGCCGGCCCCTGGCGTGGTGATCTGGCCGGAGAACTCCACTGACCTGGATCCCGGCCGCTATCCCTCCATCTACGCTGCGATCGCGGCTGCCGTCGATGCCGTGGACCGGCCGGTGCTCGTCGGCGCGGTACTGCAGGGCCCGCTGCGGAACGCGGGCCAGCTCTGGCTGCCGCGCCGCGGGCCCGCCGCGGTCTACATCAAGCGCCAGCTGGTGCCGTTCGGCGAGGTGATCCCGTTCCGCGGCCTGCTATCGCACGTCACCTCGCTGACCGCGCTGCAGCCGGTCAACTTCACGCCCGGCCGCCGTGCGGTGGTCTTCCGGCTGGGCAAGATCAGGCTCGGTGACGTGATCTGCTACGAGGTCGGGTTCGACTCCCTGGTCAGGTCGGAGGTCGCGGCGGGGGCGAACCTGCTGTCCGTGCAGTCCAACGACGCGGACTTCGAGCTCGACGGCCAGCCGGGCGAGTCGGAGCAGCAGGTCGCGATGGCGCGGATCCGTGCGATCGAGAGCGACCGCGCGGTGGTGTACGCCTCCACGACCGGGGAGAGCGCCATCATCGCGCCTGACGGAGCTGTGATCGCCCGCAGCGGCTTGTGGCAGCAGGCCGTGCTCGAGGCGCGGGTACCGCTGCGAACAGCCATGACCCCGGCTGACCGGCTGGGCGGCTGGACAGAGACGGCACTGACCGCGGCAACGCTGGCCGCGGTGGCCTGGGCGCTCATCCCCGCCGGGCTGGCCCGCCGGCGGCAGCGCCGGGTTCGCCGGCCTCCCGTCGGCTGACCTGCCGCAATCCGCGTCCTGGCCGTCAGCGGGCAACCGGGTCCCGGTCCCACAATGGGGACTGTGGCGATCCGGCGCGGATTCACGCAGCCCGCCCGGTATGCCGTCCTGCTGGCGGGCGGCCTGCCGGCGCTGGCTTTCCCGGCGCCGAACCTGGAGTTCCTCGCCTGGTTCGGCCTCGTCCCCGGCCTGCTGCTGATCCGCGCCGCCCCGACCCAGCGCGAGGCGGCAGTGCGGGGATGGTGGTTCGGAACGGGCTACCTGCTCGCGGCGCTCTACTGGCTGGTGCCCAACCTGGGCCCGGCTCTGCTCCTCGTCGCGATCGTGCTCGGCGCATTGTGGATCGCCGTGGGCCTGGCTGCCTGGCGGCTACTGCGCGCCCCGGTGACCGCGCGGCGCGCGCTCGCGGCACTGGCCGTGGTGCCGAGCTGCTGGCTGGCAGGTGAATGGATCAGGTCCTGGCAGGGCATTGGCGGGCCGTGGGCGGTCTTCGGGGCCAGCCAGTGGCAGCATCCATCGGTCCTGGCCCTGGCCGCCGTGGGCGGCATCTGGCTGGTCACCGTCGCGCTGGCAGCCGCCAATACCGGCATCGTCATCGCCCTCGTGGCCGGGCGGGCGCCGGTCCGGCTGCTCGGCGCCGCAGCCGCGGCCGTCGCGATCGCCGCGGGCCCCGCGGCCTTCGCCGGGACGGCGCCGGCGCCCACGGTCAGGCACATCACGATCGCGCTGGTCCAGCCGGGAACCACCGACGGGGTCGCGGCACGGGCAGCCGCTGACGAGCGGCTGACCGCAACAACACGCGCCCGCGGCGCCGACCTGATCGTCTGGGGTGAGAGCAGCGTCGGCTTCGACCTCAGGCGGGATACGAAGCTGCTGCGCAGGCTGCGGCGGCTGTCCGCCTCGGTCGGCGCCCAGCTCCTGGTCAACGAGGATGCTCTCAACGCGCGCGGGGCCAAGGCGAAGACCGCGATGCTGATCGGCCCGGACGGCATTGCCGGGACATACGTGAAGACCAGGCTAGTTCCGTTCGGCGAGTACATCCCGCTGCGGGCGGAGCTCGGCTGGCTTGACAAGATCAGCCGGGCCGCGCCGCGGAACGTGGTGGCCGGCACCGGAGCCCGCGTGCTGCATGCGACGCTCAGGAACGGCCGGCCGCTGACGATCGGCGTGCTGATCTGCTTCGAGTCGGCCTTTCCGGACATGTCCAGGGTCGACGCCGACCATGGCGCCCAGGTGATCATCTACCAGACATCCGATTCCACCTTCCAGGGCAGCTGGGCCCTGGCCCAGCACGCGTCGCTCAGCGCCGTGCGCGCGGCCGAGACGGGCCGGCCGGTGGTGCAGGCAGCTCTCACCGGAGATTCGGCCGCCTTCGACGCGCGCGGCCGGCTGCTCGGCTGGGCGCGCTCATCGGACCGGGGCGCCCTGACCGTGTCGCTGAGCCTGCCGGCCGCCTCGGCCCGCACTCCCTATGACCGGCTCGGGGACTACGTGCCCTGGTCGGCAACCGCAGTCGCCGTGCTCGCCGCGGCTATCGCGCTGATCTCCGCCGCCCGCGTCCGGCAGCACGAGTCTCGCCCGGATCGCCGGGCCGGCATACCCTTGAAGCGCAGCCACCGGCCCGGCCGATCCGCTCGGGCAGCGGACGGCGCCCAGCCGAGGGCCCCTGCGGGCAGATCGGCCGACCCCGGTACCGACGCGGCGCACGTTCGCCGGGAAGAGCCGTGAGATCTTGTCGGCAGCCGGGCATGAGTGACGGCGGGAGCGTCGCCAGCTGCCAGATCCGCGGTGGGAGGGCCAGTCGTGCCCGGAACCGGCACCTCGTTGCGGCGGCGCGGGCGGCTGCCCGCGGCGGCGGCGTGCGCCATCGCCGCCCTGCTGGCCGCTGCCTGCCAGGGCGGCTCGCCGGCCGGGGCCGGCGAATCACCGAAGGCCAGCGACCAGCTGCTGATCAGGCCGGCGAACGGGAGCTCGGGCGTCAATCCGGGCAGCGGACTAACGGTCACCGCGGCGCACGGCAAGATCACCAGTGTGCAGGTGGCAGATGCTGGCGGCCCGACCAGCGGGACGCTGAACGCGGGCGGCACCTCCTGGCACAGCACGTGGGCACTGGGAGTGTCGCAGCACTACACGGTTACCGCCAGGGCAGTCACCTCATCCGGCCAGACGGTTACCCGCAGCAGCACGTTCACGACCCTGACGCCGGGCCGGACGGCGACGACCATGATCTTCGAGGGCAGCCGCCAGACCTACGGCGTCGGCATGCCGATCATGCTCACGTTCAGCCACCCGGTCGTCGACAAGGCCGCGGTGGAGCGGGCCCTGCAGCTGCGTACCTCCAAGCCGGTGGTCGGCGCCTGGTCCTGGGATGGCAGCACGTCGCTCAGCTTCCGGCCGCGCAGCTACTGGCCGCCGGATACCGTCGTCAGCTTTACCGGACACCTGGACGGCGTGCAGGAGGCTCCCGGGGTCTACGGCGCGCATACGCTGACCCAGTCGTTCACCATCGGCAGCTCGCTGATCGTCGTGGCGAGCACGAGCTCGCACTACATGCGGCTGTACCGGGACGGCCAGCTGATCGACCGCTGGCCGATCAGCACGGGCCGGCCCGGTGACAACACGCCCAACGGGACCTACCTGACCATCGACAAGGGCAACCCGGTGGACATGGTCGGGCCCGGCTACAACATCGAGGTGCCCTGGTCGGTCCGGTTCACCTGGACCGGCGACTATCTGCACGACGCCTACTGGTCGGTCGGCGAGCAGGGCAGCGTCAACGTCAGCCACGGCTGCGTGAACATGCCGCCAGCAGACGCGCAGGCCTACTACAACATGGAAGTTCCCGGCGATCCGGTGACGGTCACCGGGAGCCCGCGGGCCGGCGCCTGGGACAACGGCTGGACCGAGTGGTTCTTGCCCTGGCCCAGGTACGTAGCGGGCAGCGCGCTGCACATGGCGGTGGAGGCGGGCCCGAGCGGCAGCACGTTCGTGAACCCGTCGGCGCTGCCGGCGGCGACGGCGACAGCGCCACTCGGCCAGCCGGACCCGAACAACTGGGCTGCCTCGTAGACGTCAGAAGCACCAGACCGCACGCCCGGCGTCAGAAACACTAAGTTTCTGCAAAGGTGCCGCCCCGGCCGACGATGCGGTTCACCGCATCCCCGCGGATGCGGTACAACAGGTGGCCATGGAGACCTTTCTGCAGCACTGGGGCTACCTCGCGCTGATCCTCTTCGGATTCATCCAGGCCTGCAGCATCCCGATCTCCTCGGAGATCACGTTCGGCTTCGCCGGTGTCCTCGCCTATCAGGGGCACCTGAGCCTCGCCCTCGTCATCGTCATCGGCTCGCTGGCTGAGCTCGCGGGCTCCTCGGCCTCCTACGGCGTGGGCCGGATCGGCGGCAGGCACACGGTCGAGAAGCTTGCCCGTTATGTCCTGGTAACCAAGTCAGACCTGGACCGCGTCGAGCGATTCTTCTCCGGCCGTGGCTCGTGGGCCGTCGCCGTAGGCCGCATGCTGCCCGTCGTCCGCGCTTTCGTCGGCATCGTCGCGGGCTTCATCGAGGTGCCGGTCGGCCAGTTCGAGCTGTTCAACGTCATCGGGACCGTGGTCTGGGTCACGGCGCTCGCCAGCATCGGCTACGCGTTCGGCAGCGCCTGGACCAGCGTTTCGCATTACGTGTCGGTCGGCGGATACATCATCGTTGCCCTGGTCGTGCTCGCGATGGCAGCTGTCATCGTGCACCGAGTGCACGAATTCAGGAAGGAGCGGGCCGCTGGCGCCGTCGCGGATCGAGGCGACCAGCCGGCCAGCCCGGCGCCCGGCCCGGCGGGGGACGACCGGCCGCAGACGGCCGGCCCGGCGCACTCTGCTGCGGCGGGCGGCGGCCAGGCCGGCGGCCGGAGGCGGGGCGACAGCCTCCGGGCCGACAGCCTCAGGGCGGCCGGCGGCCCGCCCGCCCACGGCGACAGTGCCGGTCCCGACCGGCCGCCCCGGCCCGTCAGCCACCGCCGTTCGCCGCCGGGCTGAGCGCCGCGGCCGCCCGCGTTCGCCTGCGCGGCGTCCGGTGTCCAGATCCGCGCGTGTCCGCCGTGCCCGGTCCGTCGCGGGCAGCACCGGATGACGTCAGCGAAGGCAGCCGCTGCGCCGCCGGGTCTCGTACAGCAGGATCCCGGCGGCCACGGCGAGATTGAGCGACTCCGCCGTCCCGGTCATCGGTATCCGCACCTGCAGGTCGCCGCGCACCAGCACGTCAGCTGGCAGGCCGGCTCCCTCGCTGCCGAGCAGCAGCGCGCCGGGCAGCCGGAGCCGGCTCTGCCAGAGCGTGACTGCGCCCCGGGCGGAGGTGGCAGCGACGCTGATGCCGTGCCCTGCTGTCCAGGCGAAGAAGTCCTCAGCCGCCGCCGTGTGCGCGACCGGCACGCTGAACAAGGCGCCCATGCTGGCCTTGACCGCTGCGGGATCGTAGGGATCGGTGGTCTGGCCGATGAGGATGACGCCGCCAGCGCCGGCCGCGGCGGCGGTGCGGATGATCGTGCCAAGGTTGCCGGGGTTTCCCACCTCGTGCAGGGCTACGAACACCGAGCCGGGCAGCACCGGCAGGTCGGCCAGCAAGCTCGTCCGCGTTCTGACGATCGCGGCCAGCCCGGACGGGCCGTCCCGGCCGGCCAGCCGGGCGAGCAGCGCGCCGGAGACCGTGACGACCCTGGTGCCGTGATCTTCCTGCTGGGCCAGCATGCGCCCGGCAGCCGGCCGGGCGAGCAGGTCGGGCGCCACGATCAGCGCCTCGACGTCGGCGCCGGCCTCGACCGCCTGCCAGACGGGCTGGACGCCGTATACCACGAACGCGCCCTCGCGCCGGCGATGCTTGCGGTCGGCAAGCAGCCGCATGCGCTTGATCAGCGGGTTCGCCGCGCTCGTGATCTCCTCGGTCATCGCGTCCCCTGCCCCGGCCCGGCATGCGCCCGGGCACCGGGGCGCGAGCTTACCCGGCCGCGTCAGGGACCATTGCCGCGACAACCGTGCTTACCCGCCCTGAGACCCACCGGGCGCCGAACATAGCGTCACGAGACTTCCGTAAGCGGTGTAAGTGATCGTTAAACTGTGAAAACCTTCAAGACAGGCGCCCCCGGTCAGTCCCCCCCGGCCGGGGGCGCCCTCAGTTCGTCGCGATTCCCGGACCGGCTGCGCCGCGCTGGCAGCGTCGCCCGGCCTGGTGAATCATCAGCCTGGCGGCCGGACCGTTCGCGTCATCCCGCGATGACGCCTGGCCTGCGGCAGGGCTGGCCTGCGGCGGGGGCCTGGCCTGCGGCGGGGGCTCAACAGATAGCCTGAATACCGGTAATCCCAGCCAGCTCGGCCACCTCTTCCTCAAAGACGGCGGAAACCGTGCAGCAGCCCCAGCACGTGCCCGGCCCGGGTCGCCTGGCCGGGCCGCCGAGCGTGCGGATCGCGGCGCCGCGCAGCCCGGCGTGCCGGGCCGTCTGGAGCCGGCCGGCCGCGCTGATCGTCGCCGCGGCGGCAGTGCTCCTGGCCGCGGCTGCCGTCGCCTCGGCCCGGCAGCAGCCGGCTCCGCCCCGGCTGCTGACGCAGGGCATCGCGCAGGATCCGTGCTCGCCGGGCCGCGTGCTCGCGGTGCCGCCGGGCTCAGCCGGCAGCTACCTGGCCGGCAGCAGCGTGCTGCGCACCGGCGGCGGCGTGCTGTCGGCATCGGGCGTCAGCGTGCCGCCTGGCGGCCGGGAGGCAGCCTGCGTGCGGGCGGCGGCTGCGGCGAGCCGGCGCTGGCTGCGCTCAGGCCTGACTCCCGGCCGCGGCGCGGCGGAACTGTCGATGAGCCGCCGTGCGCTGCTCGACCTGCGGCTGTCGGTCCGCCCCGACGGCGCCGTGCTCGCGGGCTGGTACCCGCACTGGGAGTATGCCTGGCCGCGGGACTCCAGCTGGGCCGCCGTCGCCCTGGCGGATTCCGGTCACCCGGCTGACGCGTTTCGCATCCTGAGGTTCCTGCGGCGCGCGCAGTCCCCCGACGGGACGTGGGCCGCCCGGTACCGGCCTGATGGTACGGGCCCGGTTCGCGACGGGCGCCCCGGCGAACTCGACGCCGACGGCTGGGTGCCCTGGGCCGTCTGGTCCTGGGCGGCGGCGCAGCCCGCCGGTCCCGCCGTGCGCCGCGAGCTGGCGCAGCTATGGCCGATGGTCTCTGCCGCGGCCGATGCGGCGGCACGATCGCTGACCAGTGACGGGCTGCCGGAGCCGGCCATGGACTACTGGGAGGAGTCCGTCGCGGTCACTCTCGGCACGGCGGCGCCGCTGCTGGCCGGCCTGCGCGCGGCAGCCGACCTCGGCGGTCAGATCGGCTCGGCGTCGGCGCGCAGGTGGGCCGACGCGGCAGCCCGGCTGTCGGCGGCCATCCAGCACGCCTTCGGCAGGCTCGGCTACCACCGGCTGCCGTTCGCCAGGTCCGGCGCCGACGCCGCCGTGGCGTTCCTCGGGCCGCCCTTCGCCGAGCCGGGCGCCGGCGTGCGGCGGGCCGCGCTGCGCGCGCAGGCCGCGCTGACGCTGCCAGCCGGCGGGCTGCGACCGGGCACCAGCTGGCCGGGGGCCCGCGGGGTCGCCTGGACCGCGGAGACCGCGTCCTACGCGCTGTTCGACGCGGCTGCCGGGCTGGGACGGCGGGCCGCCGGCCTGCTCTCCTGGCTGGCCGCCCATCGCACCCGGCTCGGCGCGCTGCCAGAACAAGTCACCCCGCAGGGCAGGCCAGCCTCCGTCGCCCCGCTCGCCTGGACTGATGCGGGCGTACTGCTGGCGCTGCTCGCCCAGGCGCACCATCTGCCCGTCGTTCCGGTGCCGCCGCCATTCGTCAACCGGGGTTGACGAATGCGGGGCGTCAACCTATATTGACAGAATGAGCAATGAGGTGCAGCTGGCCGAGGCAGCCAGCGGCGGCGACCCGGCCGAGGGCTTGCGAGCCGCCCGAGCGCTGCGCGAGCTGGCCGAGCGGCTGGAGGCACTGCAAGTCGACAACGCGCGGGCGCACGGCTGGTCGTGGCAGGAGATCGCGTTCTTCCTGGGCGTCAGCAAGCAGGCCGTGCACAAGAAGCACGCCGGCCGCCTGCCGCGCAGATAAGGAGAGATCAGCATGTTCGAGCGGTTCAGCCAGGACGCGCGGCGCGCTGTCGTGCGCGCCCAGCATGAGGCAATACGCGCGGGGCACGATCACATTGGCTGCGAGCACCTGCTGATCGGCTTGCTCGCCGAGCCGGGTCCGGCCGCCGAGGCGCTGACCGCTGCCGGGCTGGACCTGGCCGAGCTGCGCGCCAGCCTGCCCGGCGAGACGTCGGGCAGCCCGGACCCGCTGGACGCCGAGGCGCTCGCCTCGCTCGGCATCGACCTGGACGCTGTCCGGCGCGCTGCTGACGCCGCATTCGGGCCCGGCGCGCTGGACCGGGGCAGCCCGGCCCGGCGGGGCCGGTTCCGCGCCATCGGCCGCCGGCCGGCCAGCGCTGACCTCAAGAAGTCACTGGAGCTTGCGCTGCGCGCGACGGCCGGCCTCCGGCAATCAAGCATCTCGACCGGGCACCTGCTGATCGGGATCATCGACCAGGGACACAACGCGGCGCTGGAGACCCTCGCGGGAGCCGGCGCGGACGCTGCCATGCTGCGCGCTGACGTGCTGCGCCGGATTACCGCGGCCGCCTGACGGCTGGGCGGCGTCGCGCACGCCGGCCAGCGGCTCACACCAGCCGGGCGAACCGGCGCAGCGAGCCGGCCAGGCCGAGCCTGGCCAGCGGTGCTACCGCCCAGCGCCCCGCCGGGTCCACTACCCAGCGGCCCAGCGGCCCGGCAGAACTCAGCGGCAGGTCCAGCTGCTCGGTCCAGCGGAATTCGCTGACCGGCCCGTGCGGCACCACCTCGAAGATGCCATGACCGCGGACAACCTTCCCGGTGTGCCGGACGACGCAGCGGCGCGGCGGGTCCCACTCGGTGATCACCATGGTGTCCTCGAAGCCCAGCCGGCCGATGCCGGTCCGGGCAACCACCTCAGCGCCAACGCTCGCACCGCCGCTGACCTGCGTGCCCCACATCCACTGGCGCTGCCGGGACCAGTTCATCGCGAGCTGCCAGACTCGCTCGGCATCGGCTTTCACCAGAACTCGCGCGGTGACCTCCAGCGGCGGCATGCCCCAACGCTATCCGGATCGGGCAGGGCCGCTATCGCGGGCGCGGCAGCGCGGCGGCGGGCCTGACAGGCTGACGCCCGCGAATGGCGTCGTCAGCGTCTGGCGCCCAGGTCAGTGCGAGGGCCGATCGCGCGGCAGCTCCGGCGGCGAATGCCCTCGACATCCCCGCCAACATGGCGGATGGTAAGAGAATGCCGCGCAACGGATCGGCCGGGCGACGTTTTCGGGCTCCGGGCCACGGCAGGAGCGGGCACTGAGCCCGCGGCGGCGCAACGGCAGCGCCGCCGCGGGCCTGCGGCCGCTGCACGCCCTGTTCCAGCAGCGCGTCGCCGGGGACGATGCGCTGCTCAGGCTCGCCGGCCTCCGCTTCGCCCAGGAAGGCCTGGCGGCGGAGGCATACGCCGACACGCCGGACCAGCTTGACCATGTTCTCAGGTACGTGCCGCCGCACCCCCGCCTGCCTACGGTCCACCTGAGCCGCGGGCTGAACATGCTGCGGGAACGCGACCGAGCCGTGGCCGCGGATTTCGCCGCCCGCTTCGCGGGGCGGCTGTCTGGCATCGTGGTCCACGACCACGCCGACATGGGCGAACGGACCGGCGAGCTGGTAGCGGCCCTGCGGGAGCTAGACACCCGCCTCGCCCGCTCGCCGGGCGCGCCGTGGCTGTTTCTCGAATACGCGGCCGGCCTCGAGCCCGGCTTGTTCGTCGACCTGGCGGAGCGGCTCAGGAACGCCGAGCGGGTCAGCTGCTGCATCGACGTGGGCCACGTGGGGATCCGGCAGGCCTGCGCCAGGTTCGCGGGCGAGCACCCGGATATCAGCCTGCGCAGCCTCACTCCCCAGGACAAGCGCCTGCCAGACCTGGTCACCGACGTCCAGGATGCCGTGGCGAGCGCGCTGCATAACACGCTGGAGATGACCCGCTCGATCGGGCGGCTCGGCAAGAACCTGCATTTCCATCTGCACGACGGACATCCCCTCGTCGGCGGCCTGGCCGACCACTTCACCTTCCTGATGCGGCTGCCGATTCCGTTCAGCCACGAGGGCCGGCAGTCCCTGGCCACGTTGTACGGGCCAGCCGGGCTCGCGGCGATAGTGGCAGCCGCGGCCGAAGCGTGCGGCCTGGACCGCGCGTCGTTCACGCTCGAGATCCACCAGGCCGAAGGCCGTCTGCCGGTCGGCGACGCGGAGAGCCTGTTCCGTCACTGGCCGGACACCACCAACGCCGAGCGCATGAACTACTGGCTTTCCGTGCTCGCGCAGAACGCCATGCTCGTGGATCAGGACCTGCCGGGGTAGCCCCCCCTGGCCGGGCGGCGGGTCAGGCGGCGCCGCCGGCGCGTGCTGGCAGCCAGCGAGCTGTCTGAATCGAGCTTGCCGGCGCCGGCAGCCGGCCGGTGGCAGCCGGCCGGTGGCGATCATGGCGGGAACTGGCCGCCGCTGGCCAGCTCGGCCTCCCCGCGGACATTGCCCGCCCGGCTCATTGCCGCTGCGGCGCCGGCCTGCCGGAGGACGTACCGGTCGAAGAAGGCCAGGGTTACCCTGGCCACGAGCCGCTCCACCGGGTTGGTGCCCAGATACGGGATCAGGTGGTTCGCGCCGAGCAGGTCCAGGTAGTACCTCGCGCGGCGCGAGTCAGCCGCATACAGCTGACGGCTCATCCATGGCGGGTTGATCACATCCGCGCTGCCCTGCACGAACAGCAGAGGGGGAGCGCGGTGCGCGAAATAGCGGCCCGGCATCGGCGGCCACTCGGCGCCGGAGAGCACAGCCGCGGCGGCCAGCCGATGATCGGCGCAGCAGGTGCTGGCTGCGAGGGCGGCAACTGTGTCACCGCCGTCCGACTGGCCAGCGGCGGCGATCTCGTGCTGGTTCAGCAGCCCAGACAGCGGACCGCCTGGCCGGGCGCTCAGAACCAGCAGCCGGCTGATCACGTAGGAGACGTCTCCTGGCTGGTTCACCAGGTCCGCCTCGTCCGCGGCTGCTCCGACGTGGCAGTCCGTGCGGGGGAAGCTGACAACCGCGACCACGTAGCCGGCGCTGGCCCAGGCCCGCAGCAGACGGGAGTAAGGGCCGCCGCACTGGAGGAAGCCCGGCGCGAACATCAGCAGCGGGAACGGTCCGCGGGCCGGTCCCGGCAGGCCCGCCGACGGTACCGGCAGCGGATACCGGATCAGCGTCGCCAGCGTGCGCTGCCCGAGTTCCTGGCCGGCCGGGCCGGGCCGGGCCGGCTCGACGAACGTCAGCCGCCGCTCGCCGACCCGGTAGCTGCCGACCGCGCCGACCGCGGGCTGCGCCCGGACCTCCCGCCGCGGCGATTGCGCCCCGGCTGCCCGCCGCGGCGAACCTCCCGCCGGTACCGGCCGCGGCGGGCCCGCCGCCGCCGGCCGCGGGCCCGCGCAGGCACAGACCAGCGCCGCGGCCGCGGCGATCACACCGATGGTCACGCTGACGAGGATCAGCCTGCCGCGCCAACCGGGCGATGCCACCGCCGCACTCTAGCCGCGTCCCCGCTGGCCTGCGGCACAGACGCGCTGCGCGGGCGCCACGGGGATGCTGAGCAAGCCGGATGCCAGACAGGCACCCGGCAGGCGGCGGACTGGCCCGCTCGCATTAGCTTTTCTCCTGGAGGCTGCAGCGGGCTGAGCCCGAGACAGGGCACGGCAACTGCGCCAGAGACTGAGCCACCGCACGGCAAGGAGCGCCGCACGGATACCTGCCATAACAGCCGGACCGGCCGATCCGCGGACCCGGCGCGGGTGCGGCGGGCCCTGGCCGAAGTGGCCGCGGTGGGGCCGTTCTTCCTGCTGAGGCCCGACGCCGCGGGGCCGTCCTGGCAGCATCCCGCCGATTTTTACCGTGACGGCCTGCCGCCGCTGCTGGATGCTGCAGCGGTGCGGCTCGGCACGTCGGAGGCGCGGGTAACCGCCTCGATCGTGCAGCTCGGCTACGCCGCCCGGCTCTGGTCTCCGGTGCTGGCCTGCGCCCTGCTGCACGGGATCGTGCCCGACCTTGCCGACCTCCGGATCGATGCCGCGCCGCAGCTGCGGCTCGGACTGGCCGGGCCGCACGGCTGGCGGGCGACGGACCCCGGCCGGCAGGCAGCACTGATCTACCAGACGGTCGTCGCGGCCCATCTCCAGCCGCTGGCACGGGCACTGCCCGCGAAGGTCGCGTCCGGCCTGCTGCGCGGCAACGCCGCATCCGCAATGACCGGCGCGCTAGGCGTCCTGGCCCGCCGCCGGCCGCAGGTAAGGTCCGCGGCGAGGGAGCTGGCCATGGTGCTGCTGGCGACCGGAACGCTGCGCGGCACCGGCGCGCTCACCGGCCGGGGCCTGGATTTCGTCCGGGCGTCCTGCTGTCTCTACTACCGCGTTCCGGGCGGCGGGACCTGCGGTGACTGCCCGCTGGGCCGACCGGCTAGCGTTCCGCGCTGATGGCCGTCGCGCCCCGGCGGTCCACGGCCAGCGGCAGCACTTGCCAGCCGCCGTCCGGGCCCGCGGCCGCCGCCGCCGCGACATCCGCGGGGCCGCGGCTGCCGCCGGCAGTCGTCAGCGCCAGTACCGCCGGACCCGCTCCCGAGATCACTGCCGGGATTCCCGCCGCGCGCAGGCCAGCTATCAGCCTCGCCGTCCGGGGCATCGCGGCCGCCCGGTACGCCTGGTGCAGGAAATCCTCGGTCGCGTCCATGAGCAGGGCCGGATCTGCGGTCAGCGCCGCGACGAGCAGCGCCGCGCGGGCCGAGTTCGCGGCCGCATCCGCGTGCCGGACAGCCGCCGGCAGGGCCTGCCGCGCCGCGACGGTGGCCATCGGGTCGGCCGGCAGGCAGATCACCGGGCAGACGCTCGCGGCCGGCTGGAGCCGGGCGAACCTCGGGCCGGCCGCGGACAGCCACGAAATCGTCAGCCCGCCGGCCAGGCATGCGGCCGCGTTGTCCGGATGTCCTTCCAGCGCCGCCGCCAGGGCGAGCACCGCGTCATCGGGCAGGCCCGCCGGGCCGGCCTGCCGGGCGAGCGCCCGCGCCGCGAGCAGCCCGGCAATGATCGCGGCGGCTGACGATCCGAGCCCGTAGCCCTGCGGAATGGAATTGCGGCAGCGCAGGCCGATTCCCGGCGGCTGGCCGCCGGTCGCGGCGAAGCCGGCCCGCATGGCGCGGATAACCAGATGATCTTCACCCGCCCCGGCAAGCTGCTGGCCAGGTCCCGACACCTCGATGGCCAGCCCGGCTGGCAGCACGCGCGCCTCGACCACGTCACGGCGGGCAAGGGCCAGGCCGAGCGAGTCGAACCCGGGCCCGAGGTTGGCGCTCGTCGCCGGGACGGTAACTGCGACAGGCCCCTCGGGCCACCTCACCGCGCGCCCGTCGCGCCACGGCAGGCGCGGGCTGTCCCGCGGGCATTCCCGCGCGCTGTGCTGCGGGCGTTCCCGCGCGCCGTCATGTCAGCCCTAGCGCCGCGGCTGCCACCTCGGCATCAGCCGCAATCGTGGGCGGGGCAGGCGCGGTCGAGACCGCGGTGTCGGGATCCTTCAGCCCGTTGCCCGTGATCGTGCAGACCACTGTCGCGCCGCGGGGGATCTGGCCGTTCGCCCGCGCCTGCAGCAGGCCGGCGACGCCGGCGGCGGACGCGGGCTCGCCGAATACGCCTTCCTGCTCGGCCAGCAGCCGGTAGGCGGCAAGGATCTGCTCGTCGGTGACCGAGTCGATCAGACCGACCGACTCATCGCGCGCCGCCACGGCGAGGCGCCAGGACGCCGGATTGCCGATCCGGATCGCGGTCGCGATCGTCGCGGGATGACGCACCGGCGCGCCGGTGACGATCGGCGCGGCGCCGCTGGCCTGGTAGCCGAGCATCCTGGGCGCCCTGCTCGACCGCGCGTCCCGGCGGTACTCGGTGTACCCCAGCCAGTAGGCGGCGATGTTGCCCGCGTTCCCCACCGGCAGGCAGTGCACGTCGGGCGCGTCGCCGAGCACGTCGACAATCTCGAACGCCGCCGTCTTCTGACCCTGCAGGCGGTCCGGGTTTACCGAATTGACCAGGGCAACCGGATAGCTGGCGGTCAGCTTTCGGACGAGTTCCAGGCAGTCGTCGAAGTTGCCGTCCACCTGCAGCAGCCGGGCGCCATGCACCAGCGCCTGAGCCATTTTCCCGAGCGCGATGTTGCCGCACGGGACGAGGACGGCACAGGCCAGCCCGCCGCGCGCCGCATAAGCCGCGGCGCTCGCGCTGGTGTTTCCGGTCGACGCGCACATCACCGTGGTCGCGCCGCGGGCGGCGGCCACGCTGACCGCGACTGTCATGCCGCGGTCCTTGAAAGAGCCCGTCGGGTTGGCCCCTTCCACCTTCAGGTAGACGTCGCATCCGGTCGCCGATGACAGGGCGGGCGCTGGCAGCAGCGGCGTGCCGCCCTCGCCCAGGGTGATCACGGGCATGTCGGCGGTTACCGGCAGGCGGTCGCGGTACGCGGCGATGAGCCCGCCCCGGCGCGCAGCCGGCCCGCCGCGCAGGCCGGCGGCCCCCTGGCTCACTCGCCTTCCTCTCCCTCGACCCGCAGCACGCTGTCGACCGCGCGCACCGCCTCCATCGCGCCGAGGCTGGCGACGGTCGCTGCCAGCGCGGCCTCGCGAGCAGTATGAGTCACGATCACCAGGTTCGCGTCCTCGCCCCGGCCCTCCTGGCGGACAGCCTTGATGGACACGCCGTGGCGGGCGAACGCCTCGGCGACGGGAGCCAGCACGCCTGGCCGGTCGGCCACGTCGAGCGCGACGTAGTAACGGGTCAGCGCGTCGCCGATCGGGACGACCGGAAGCTCGGCGTAGGCGGTGGCGTCGGGGCCGCGGATGCCCGCGAGCAGGTTGCGCCCGATGGCCACGATGTCGCCGAGGACGGCGCTCGCCGTGGGCCGGCCGCCTGCCCCCGCGCCGTAGAACATGAGCCGGCCCGCCGACTCCGCCTCGATGAATACCGCGTTGTAGGCCTCGCGCACGGCCGCGAGCGGGTGCACCCGCGGAACCATCGCCGGATGCACCCGGGCGGAAATGCCGCCGTTGCAGCGCTCGCAGATCGCCAGCAGCTTGATCACGCAGCCGAGCGCCCTAGCGCCGTCGATGTCGGCGGCGGTGACGGCGCAGATCCCCTCCCGGTGGACGTCCGCGGCGGTGACTTGCGTGTGAAAGGCCAGGCTGGCGACGATAGCCGCCTTCGCCGCCGCATCGAAGCCCTCGACGTCGGCGGTCGGATCGGCCTCGGCGTAACCGAGAGCCTGGGCTTCGGCCAGCGCATCAGCGAACCCGGCGCCGGAGGTGTCCATCCGGTCGAGTATGTAGTTCGTCGTCCCGTTGACGATGCCGAGCACGCGGCTGACCGTGTCTCCGGCCAGCGACTCGCGCAACGGCCGCAGCAGCGGTATCGCTCCCGCCACCGCGGCCTCGTGGTAGAGATCCGCCCGGTGCGCGCGGGCCGCGCTGCGGATGGCCACGGTGTCATGCGCCAGCAGCGCCTTGTTGGCCGTGACGACCGGCTTCCCGGCCTCGAACGCCGCGACCAGCAGCGAGCGGGCAGGCTCGATGCCGCCGATGAGCTCGACGACGATGTCCACATCCGGCCGCCTCGCCAGGCCCATGGCATCGGTGGTCAGCAGCGCCGGGTCGACCGTCACGCTGCGCTTGCGGCCGATGTCGCGCACGGCCACGCCGGCGACTTCCAGCGGAGCGCCGACCCGCGGCGACAGCGCCGCTGCCTGCTCGGACAGCAGCCGGTAGACCTCGGAGCCGACGACGCCGCAGCCGAGCAGGGCAACCTTCAGCGGTGCGCGATATGGCATTGTCCGCACGACCGGCCTGCTCCCCTCGCCCAGCGCACTGACCGTCTCGCCCGTGCGCTCCTCCGCTGGCAGCAGCGCCGCAGGCAGCGACCGCGATCGCGGCCAGAAGTCCCTTGTGCCGTCAACAGCTTACCGAGATCCGGCAGCATCCCCGCTCCGGGACCGGGCAGGCGTGCTCGTGGCCGGGGACAGCCGATATGGCACCTGCTCATCCCCGCGGCAGTGATCGCCTGCCGTCCGCTGACCGCGAACAGCGGCCGGAAACAAACAGCACTGTCCTCCGCTTGTAGTTGTGTAATCAAGTAAGAAGACTCAGGGAAGTGACCGATATGAGGGAAAGCCTCGCACTGCCGGTGCTGCCGCTGGACGACATCGTGGTGCTGCCGACCATGGTGGTCCCGCTGGACACCTCCGGCACGGAGGTCCGCGCTGCCATCGAGGCGGCGCGGCTGTCGGCATCGGCACCCGAAGCCGCCGACTCCCAGCCACGGGTGCTGCTGGTGCCCCGGCTGGACGGAAAGTACGCCCCGGTGGGCACCCTCGGCGTCGTCGAGCAGGTCGGCCGGCTCCCCAGCGGGGAGCCTGCCGCGGTCATCCGCGGCCTGTCCAGGGTCACGATCGGCACCGGCACGGTCGGGCCGGGCGCCGCGCTGTGGGTTGAGGGCGCCGTCGAGGACGAGCCGCCGGCCACTGAGCGCGCGCTGGAGCTGGCGCGCGAGTACCGCAGCCTCGCGGCGAGCATCCTGCAGAAGCGCGGGGCATGGCAGGTGGTGGATGTCCTGCAGCGCATAACGGATCCGTCCGCGCTGGCCGACAGCGCCGGCTACGCGACGTACCTGTCACTGCAGCAGCGGCAGGAGCTGCTGGAGACGATCGACCCGGAGCGGCGCCTCGAATTGCTGACCGGGTGGGCGCGGGACCAGCTCGCCGAGCTGAACGTTGCCGAGACCATCCAGAATGACGTCCGCGAGGGCATGGAGCGGCAGCAGCGCGAGTTCCTGCTCCGCCAGCAGCTCGCCGCCATCCGCAAGGAGCTGGCCGAGCTGGACGGCACGCCCGCCTCGGAAGAGGACGACTACCGGGCCAGGATCGAGGCCGCCGACCTGCCGGAGAACGTGCGCCAGGCCGCGCTGAAGGAAGCTGCCAAGCTGGAGCGCGGCTCCGACCAGTCTCCCGAGGCCGGCTGGATCAGGACCTGGCTGGACACGGTGCTGGAGGTGCCGTGGGGCACCCGCACCGAGGATGCCTACGACATCGACGGCGCCCGCGCGGTGCTGGACGGCGATCACGCCGGCCTGGACGACGTCAAGGACCGGATCATCGAGTACCTGGCGGTGCGCAAGCGCCGCGCGGACAAGGGCCTGGCCCTGGTCGGCGGGCGGCGCAGCGGCGCGGTACTGGCACTGGCCGGCCCGCCCGGCGTGGGCAAGACCTCGCTCGGCGAGTCGGTAGCCGCCGCCATGGGCCGCAAGTTCGCCCGGGTGGCCCTGGGCGGCGTCCGGGACGAGGCGGAGATCCGCGGTCACCGGCGCACCTACGTCGGCGCGCTGCCCGGCCGTATCGTCCGGGCGGTCCGCGAGGCGGGCTCGATGAACCCGGTGATCCTGCTGGATGAGGTCGACAAGCTCGGCGCCGACTACCGGGGCGACCCGACGGCCGCGCTGCTCGAGGTGCTGGACCCGGCGCAGAACCACACCTTCCGTGATCATTATCTGGAGGTGGAGCTCGACCTGTCGGATGTGCTGTTCATCGCGACGGCCAACATGGCGGAGGCGATTCCCGAGCCGCTGCTTGACCGGATGGAGCTGATCGGCCTCGATGGCTATACCGAGGACGAGAAGGTGACGATCGCGCGCATGCACCTGCTGCCCAGGCAGCTGGACCGGGCCGGGCTGGATGCCGCGGACGTGACCATCACCGACGACGCGCTGCGGCGGCTGGCGGCGGAGTACACCCGGGAAGCGGGCGTGCGCTCGCTGGAGCGGAGCATCGGCCGGACGCTGCGCAAGCTCGCGGCCCAGCTCGAGGCCGGCACAGCGGTTCTCCCGGTGACCGTGGGACCGCAGGACCTGCATGGCTATCTCGGCCATCCGCGGCACACCCCGGAGTCATCCGAGCGCACGGCAGTGCCTGGCGTGGCCACTGGCCTCGCCGTCACCGGCACAGGAGGCGATGTGCTGTTCATCGAGGCGTCGCTGGCCGATCCGGAGACCGGCACGACCGGGGTCATGCTGACCGGGCAGCTCGGCGAGGTGATGAAGGAATCGGCCCAGATCGCGCTGTCCTACCTGCGCTCACACGGCGCGGAGCTCGAGCTGCCGGTCGGTGACCTGAAGGAACGCGGCGTGCACGTGCACGTGCCGGCGGGCGCCGTGCCCAAGGACGGCCCGAGCGCCGGGGTCACCATGACAACGGCTCTGGCCTCGCTGCTGTCGGGGCGCCTGGTCCGCAGCGATGTCGCGATGACCGGCGAGGTGTCGCTGACCGGCCGGGTGCTGCCGATCGGCGGGCTGAAGCAGAAACTGCTGGCAGCGCAGCGGGCCGGGATCACCACAGTGCTGATTCCCAAGCGGAACGAGCCGGACCTGGAGGATGTGCCGGAGAAGGTGCGGTCAGCGCTGACCGTTCTGCCTGTCACCGACGTCCGCGAGGTGCTGGCGGCGGCACTGGAGCCGGCCACGGCTCCGGCTGTGGTCGCTGCCTGAGCCCAGCTGCCCGGGTGCGCGCCTGACGCCCGTGCGCCTGGCGATCGTGGCGGATTCTCCCCTTCTCCTCGCCGAGGATCCGCCACGATCGCCGTCAGATTCCAGCCATGATCCGCAAGATGACGATTCGGCGCGTCTGGCCGGCCGCGTCCAGGACCGCGGCGAGTTCTTCGTCGCGCAGTTCCGCTGCCGCCTCCACCAGCACCACGAGCGGGCCACCGCCCTCGTCAGCCCGGTCAGCTCGCCTGATGACCTGCCTGACGTTGTCCGCCTCGCGGGGCAGCGCCTCGGGCGAGAGCACGGACAGCACGATTTCCCCCGCCCGCTGCGGCAGCAGGCGGCCCTCCTGGTCGGCCGGCAGATGTTCCAGCACGATCCGGCCGCGGGTGCGGCTGGCCCACCGCTCCGCGCGCAGCTGCCGGTCTACTGAACTGCCGCGCGGCAGCTGGATGATCAGCTCGACGTCATCCCCCATCGCTGGAGCATACCGCCGTCCGCGAGCGGGCATCGCGGCTCAGCCGGACGGCCGGGG
>DATJZH010000141.1:0-14634 GCA_035499215.1 Streptosporangiaceae bacterium
GCGCATCCAGCTACGATGCAGATCGGACGTTCGTCATGTTTGCGCGTGCGCTCGTGCGCCGCTTCCCCCTGCTGGCATTCCGTAATTTCCGGCTGCTGCTGGCCGAGCGCCTGCTCGCGCCGGCCGCGTTCGCGTTCTCGCTGGTCGGCGTCTCGTTCGCGGTGCTGGATGCTACCGGCTCGACCGCCGAGCTGTCCTACGTGCTGGCCGCCCAGATCGCGCCGGCGCTGATCTTCACGGTCATCGGGGGCGTCGTCGCCGACCGGATCCCGCCGCAGCGGGTGATCCTCGCCGGGAATGCCATGATTGCCCTGGGCGAGGGAACCTTCGGGCTGCTCGTCCTGACCGGGCACCCGCGGCTCTGGCAGATGATCGTCCTGGAGGCGGTGACGGGGACCGGGATGGCGATCTTCTACCCGGCGTCGCAGGCACTGCTGCCACGGCTGGTGCCGGGCGACGTCCTGCAGCAGGCCAGCGCCGTGAGCCGGCTGGCCATGAACGGCGGCCAGATGGCCGGTGCGGTCGTCGCCGGCCTCTGCGTCGCTGTGCTCGGGCCCGGCTGGGCCCTGCTGATCTGCGGTGCCGGGATGCTGGGCACGATCCCGATGATGCTGCGCGTGCGGGTCACCGGTTTCGGCCGCCACGAGCGGTCGAGCATGCTGCGTGATCTGCGGGCAGGCTGGTCCGAGTTCCGTTCGCACACCTGGCTGTGGGCGACCGTCGCCCAGTTCGGCGTGATCCTGATGGCCTGGTACGGGGGATTCCAGGTGCTGGGCCCGGTGGTCGCGCGGGCTAATCTGGGCGGGCCCGCTGCCTGGGGCGCGATCACGGCGGCGGAGTCGGTGGGCCTGATCGTGGGTGGCCTGGTCTCGCTGCGCTTCACGCCGCGGCGGCCGATGCTGTTCGTGGTCCTCATCGGCGGCGCCATGGCAGTCTCGCCGCTGTCCCTGGCCATGCTGTGGCCGCTTCCTGTGGTGTGCGCAGCGTCCTTCGGCCTTGGCATCACGATGGAGATCATGATGGTCCAGTGGACCGTGGTGATGGCAAGGAACATCCCGGCAGGCAAGCTGGCCAGGGTGTCGGCCTACGACGCGCTCGGCTCGGTCATGGCAATGCCCGTCGGAGCCCTGGTCGCCGGCCCGCTAGCGGCCGCGGTGGGCGTCTCGGTGACGCAGTACGGGGCGGCCGCGCTGATCATCGCTGCTTCCGCGCTCGCTCTGATTCCGCGCGACGTTCGCGTGATGCGGGCCGACCGCCAGGTGGCGGCGCGCCCGGCGGGTGCCGAGCTCGACGAGCCCGAGCTGGCCGCGATCGCGCGCTGACTGGCCTGCCTGGCAGCTGCCGCATCAGGCAACGAGCTCAGCGTCGCCGGCGAAGGCGGCCCACAGGCTGGCATAGGCGCCGCCGCGCTGCAGCAGTTCCGCGTGTGTGCCGATCTCGGCGATCTTGCCGGAGTCCATCACCACGATCCGGTCGGCGCGTGCCGCGGTCGTCAGCCGGTGCGCGACCACGATCGTCGTCCGCCGGGCGGCCAGTTGCTCGGTCGCCCGGTTCACCACGGCCTCAGCGGCGAGATCCAGTGCCGCTGTGGCCTCGTCCAGCAGCAAGATGGCCGGGTCCACCAGGTAGGCGCGGGCAAGCGCGATCAGCTGCCGCTGCCCCGCGGACAGGTTGCGGCCGCGCTCGGCAACCAGGTGATGGAAGCCGTCGCTGAGCCTGGCGATCATCTCGATCGCGCCCACTCCGCGTGCCGCCGCCTCGACCTCGGCGTCGGTAGCGTCCGGCCGGCCGTAGGCGATCGCGTCGCGCACGGTTCCGGCGAACAGGTAGGGCTCCTGCGGCACCACGCCGAGCTGCCGGCGGAAACCGGTCAGGTCGTAGTCGCGGATGTCCACGCCGTCAGCGAGCACCCGGCCCGACGTCACGTCGTAGAACCGCGCCACCAGCTTCACCAGCGTCGACTTGCCTGCGCCCGTCTCGCCGACCAGCGCGACGGTCTCGCCGGGGGATATGCCCAGGCTGACCCCGCCGATGGCCTCCTGCTGCTGGCCCTGATAGCTGAAGTGCACGTCCCGCAGCTCGATGCTGCCGCGCAGCCGCCCCACCGGGACCGGCCGCGCCGGTGCCGGGATGCTGGTGGGCGTCCGCAGCAGGCCGGAGATCCGGCGCAGTCCGACGGCCGCCTGCTGGTAGCCGTCGAACACCTGGGACAGCTGCTGCACGGGGGAGAACAGCATATCGATGTAGAGCAGGTAGGCGATGAGGCCGCCGGCCGTCAGCGCGCCGCTGTGCACCTCGCCAGCCGCCACGAACAGCACGAGCGCCCCGGCGATGGTCGACAGGGCCTGCACGAACGGGAAGTACAGCGCGATGTACCGCTGTGCCCGCAGCCTTGAGGTGAGGTAAGCATCGCTCAGCCCGGCGAACCGGGTCTGGTTGACCTGCTCGCGCCGGTAGGCCTGGGCGACCCGCAGCCCGGCGACGTTCTCCTGCAGGTCGGCGTTGACCGCGCTGACTTTCTCCCGTGCCTCCCCGTAGGCCTTTGACGACTTCGCCCGGAACGCTACCGTGGCGGCGATGAGCACCGGCAGGACGCAGAACAGCGTCAGGCCGAGCCTGACGTTGATGACCAGCAGTGCGATCATCACGCCGACGAAGGTGAGCGCCGAGTTCACCATGGTGATCAGCCCGGTCTGCAGGAACGAGGACATCGCGTCCACGTCCGTGGTCATCCGGGTCATGATCCGGCCCGCCAGCTCGCGCTCGTAGAAATCCAGGCCGAGCCGCTGCAGGTGGGCGAAGAGCTTTATCCGCAGAGTGTAGAGCAGCCGCTCGCCGTTGCGGCCGACGACGACGGTCTGGACAGCGTTGATGACCCAGTCGGCCAGCACGATCGCCAGCGCCGCAATCGCGACGACGATGATCGCGCCGAAGACCTTCGTCTCGACGCCGTGGTCGATGCCGCCGCGCACGAGCCACGGCATGGCGATGCTGGCCATCGCGTCCAGGCCGTCGAGGACAAGCCCGAGAAGCAGCCCGATCGCGAACGGCCGGAGCAGCCTGCGCAGGGTGAACCGCGGCTCGGGCGCGCGGGCGAAGGCCTCGCCGACCCCCGGCGTGTCAGTGGCGGGCGGGAGCGCGGCCACCTTCGCCAGCAGTTCCGGCGAGGGCGGAATCCCGGTCAGCCAGCCGCCGGCCGCGGATCCGCCGCCGCCTCCGGCCCGCCCGCCTGCCCCGCCTCTGCCGCTGCCCATGCCCATGCCGCGGCCGATGGCCGTGGCCGCAGCGGGTGCGGCGGCCCCGTTGGCAGCCGCGGCGGTGCTGGCGGCCGGCGCGCTGGCGGCGGGCATGCTGGTGACAGGGCCGGGAAGCTGTCCGTTGGCCTGGCCCGCGGCAGCGCCCTGCTGAGCCGTTGCCCTGGCCGGCCAGAGGCCGGGCGTGATACCCGCCGCCGGCCGCTTCGCGTCGGCGTTAGCTGCGGCCCGCGGCCCGGCCCTGGCCGCATTCGGGTTCTCGTAGTAGCAGAGCTCCCCGGCGTCGATGCCTTCGGCGTCGTCGCCGGGGCCGGCCAGCAGCAGCCGGTAGAGCGCGCACCGCGCGGTCAGCTCCTGGTGCGTGCCGAAATCGACCAGCCGCCCATGATCCAGGACGGCGATCTTGCCGGCGAGTTGGAGCGTCGAGCGCCGGTGCGCGATCAGCAGTGTCGTCCGCCCGGCCATCACCCGGCGCAAGGTGCCGTGGATCTGCGCCTCGACCTTCGCGTCGATCGCGGACGTCGCGTCGTCGAGGACGAGCACGGCCGGGTCGGTAATCAGCGCGCGCGCCAGCGCGACCCGTTGCCGCTGGCCGCCCGACAGGGTCAGGCCCTGCTCGCCGATCACAGTGTCGTACCCGTCGGGCAGCCCGGTGATGAACTCGTCGGCCTCGGCGGCGCGAGCTGCGGCGACGATCTGGTTCCTGGTCGCGTCCGGCCGGCCGTAGGAGATGTTCGCGCTGATCGTGTCGGAGAACAGGAAGCTGTCCTCCATCACCAGCCCGATCGAGGCGCGCAGCGAGCCGAGAGTGAGGTCACGGACGTCGTGCCCGCCGACCCGCAGCGCCCCGCCGGTGACATCGTAGAAGCGCGGCAGCAGCAGGGAGATCGTCGACTTGCCCGAGCCGGACGTGCCGACCAGGGCGACGGTCTCGCCCGCCGGCACGCGCAGCGACAGGCCGCCCAGCACCGGCTCGGACGGCAGGTAACCGAATGTGACGTCGTCGAGCTCGATGTCCGGGGTCCCCGCACGCAGCCCGGTGCCGGAAAGCCCGGTGCTGCCGGGAAGGACAATCGCGTCCGGCTTCTCAGTCAGGACCGGCCGGGAATCGATGACCTCAAACACCCGGATGACGCTGGCCCTGGCCTCCTGGCCAATCGTGATCAGCCCGGTCAGCGCCCGGACGGGGCCGACCATCTGGGCCAGGTAGGAAGAGAACGCGAGGAAGGTGCCGAGCGTGATCTGGCCCTGGATCGCCAGCCAGCCGCCGAAGGCAAGCACGCCGACCTGGCCCAGGGCGGGGACAGCCTGCAGCGCCGGGTTGTAGCGGGCCATCAGCCGGACCGCGCGCACCCGGGCGGCGTACAGCAGCTTGGCTGTGCCCTCCAGCCGCTCGATCTCCTGTTCCTCCTGGCCGAATCCTTTGACCACGCGCACGCCGGTGACGGCGCCGTCGACGACCCCGGCTACGTTTCCCGCCTGCTGCTGGGCGTCCCAGCTCGCCGGGAACAGCTTGCGCCGGGAGGCCATGGAGATCAGGAACAGCGCGGGCCCGACGGCGAGCGCGATCACTGTTAGCAGCGGCGACAAGACGGCCATCACGATGACGGACAGCACGAACAGCAGGGCGTTCCCGAGCAGCATCGGCACCATGCCGAGCAGGCCCTGAATCATGTTCAGGTCAGAGATGGACCGGCTGACGAGCTGCCCCGTATGCAGCTGGTCCTGGCGGGCGCCGTCCAGCCGGGACAGCGAGCCGAACAGCTCGGTGCGCAGGTCATGCTGGACGTCCAGGGACATCCGGCCGCCAATGTAACGGCGGGTGTAAACGCCGGCGAATTGCACCACCGCGACGATGACCAGCGCCGCTGCCCCGAGCCAGATGGGCTGGTTGTGCGCGATGACCGCGTTGTCGACTATGTCCCGCTGGATCAGCGGGATGGCAACGGCCATCAGCGTGGCAAGCACCGATGCGCCAAGCGCCAGGATCACGGAGCGCGGATACCGCCAGCAGTAGCCGATCAGCCGCCGCAGCCACCGGTCCTGCGAGCCGGGGGCCGTCCCGGCCGGGCGCCGAGCCGTCACTCTGCCCCCTGCGCGGCTGTCCCCTGCGCGTTCGGCTGTCGGGTCGGCCGTGCGGATTCCGCCGTGGCTGGCGTGCTCTCACGCGAAACGGGAACCCCAGCCGGCGCAGCGCCCGGGGTCCCGTGTCGCCTGGCCGGTGCGGTCAGCCGGGCGCGGCGCAGTTCGTCCAGGGCAGAGTTGAGCAGGTCCAGGTCGCGCAGGATCCGGTCGGGTTCGCCTGCCGCGTCGAGCAGCTGGGCGAGCCAGCCGGCGTAAGCGGCATCGGCCCGGTCCAGGGCGGCCGCGCCGGCCCGGGTCAGGCAGAGCCGGACGACGCGGCGGTCGCCGGGCTCGGCGCTGCGGTGCGCGAGGCCGGCCGCCACCAGGCCGTCGGCGGTGGCGGTGAGCGTCGGCTTGGCAACGGCCAGCCGCTCTGCCAGCCGTGCCGAGCGCTCGCCGCCGGCGCCAGCCATCTTCAGGATGCGGTACTGCTGCGAGGTGAGGCCGGAATCGACCCGTTCGAGCATCCGGGACAAGCGCATCAATGTCAGTGCCGTGTCCGCCGTGCGGCACGCGGCCACCTTGTCGGCGCTCAGGCCGAGCTCGGTCATGGCTTGCCGCCCTCTTGGTGCGCAGCTCGTTCAGTTCGTAAGCCTAACAAAACCTCCGGGGGGTTGATTCCGCGCCAGCGCGCTGAGGTCGCCGGAGTGGGTCAGAGACTGCCTTCGAGCGAGGTGACCGGTGGCGCGGTGCAGACGCCCGCTGGCTGGTTGCTCGTCAGCTTGCAGATCGCCGCGGTCATGAGGTTGGCCGAGCCAAGCACTCCCCGGGCTACCGGAGACGACGGTTTGCTCAGGTCGGCGGCGATCTGGCTCCAGGTCAGGCCCTGCAGCACCTGCGGGTCGTAGCTGACGGTCGCCAGGTACTTATTGCCGAAGTCGATGAATGGATAAGAGTTCGCGTCATACTTGTTCCAGATCGCCTGCTGCTGCGGCGTCGGTGTCTGCAGCGTCGCATGGGTGACCGTCTCGTTTTCGACCGGCGCGAAGGCCAGGTACTTGCTGGCGTATCCGGACTTGTAGAACGTCAGCGTCGCCGTGCTCGGGTACACCTCAGGACTCGGCGCCGAGCGGATCCCGCGCAGCGGGGAGAGGGTGCCGAAGCGGCTCAGCGCCACAGCCATGGCCCAGCGCATCGCCGCGCAGTACGGGCAGAACTCGGCACCGATGTAGAGCATTTCCGGCTTCCCTCCGGCGGTCAGCGGCGGCCCGGAGATCGGGCGCAGCGCCCCGGTAACGGTTGACCCCTTGCCCACGGCAGCCAGCGCACTGACCGGGACGCCGGTGACGTCTGCTGCCACGCTTGCGGGCAGCGCGGTGCCGGTGACGGGCTGCTTGGCTGCCGCCTTCTCGGCCGTCGACGGGCTCTGGCTGACCTTCAGGACAATGAAGACAACGACGACGACGAGCACCACCGCGACGGCTCCGCCGCCGAGAAGCAGGCGCCGCCGCGCCTCAGCCCGTCGGGCGGCCTCCTGCTGCGCGGCGATTCGCTGCCGGGCACTCTGCTGCCCGTTTCGGTCCGCCTTGGCCATCAGCTGTGCTCAGCCTCTCTTGCGCCGCTGGGCCGCTAGCGGCGCGCGGTCGATGTCCCGCCCTGCATGGTCGCCTGGAAGATGATGACGGCGAAAAGCAGGAACGTAATTATGTGCACGGCGGTGCACCACAGGCAGATGTTGCCGATCTCGATCAGCTCGGCGTAGACCAGGTAGAGCACGAAGAGCATGCCGACGATCACCGAGCCGAGGCGCATCCAGGGGACGGCCTGCAGCTTCGACCGCCACCCCCACGGTGAGTTGATGGCGACCATGAACGCGTAGAAGGCCAGGCCGAGCACGGCCACCGGGAAGATCCCGAAGACGACCGACTCCGAGCTCGTGGTGACCTTCGCGCAGTTGACCACGCCGTTGTCGGCACACGCGAGCACCGACGAGGACGTGTAATGAGCGATCGTGAGGTAGATCGAGACTCCCAGGCCCGCAACCGACAGCACCAAGGTGGTGAACTGCAGCCAGGGCGGGGCCGGCTGGGCTGGCGCTGACTTGGCCGACCGATCGCGCGGCGGCTCGACATCAGCCCGCGGCCGCCTGCCGTCCCGCCCGGCCCGCCCTGCCTGGCTGCCAGGTTTCGCAGGCTGCCGGGCAGTGCCGCCGGGCTGCGCCGGGCCCCGTGCCCGGGTGCCGGGCTGCGCTGACTGGCCGGCCCTGCCGCCGGGCTGCCGGATCGCCGATGAGCGCTCCTTCTGGCTGGCCATCAGAGAGCCCCGGAGCCCGCCTGTGCTCCCGCTGACGAGCAGACGGTGGCCGGCTGGCCGTTGGTTGCCTTGCAGATTGCCGCCGTGATCGAGTTGGCGGCACCGTCAACGTCCTTGGCGACCGGACTCGACGGGTTCTTGATGTCGGCGGCCACCTGCGACCAGGTCAGGCCCGACAGTGCGGTGGGCTGGTACTGTGCGCCGCTGATCAGGTATTTGTTGCCGATATCGACGAACGGGAACGCGCCCGAATCCGCGGAGGGCACGTAAGGCGGGGCGTCGTACTTCGCCATCAGCGCGTTCTGGCTCTTCGTGGGGGTCTGCAGAGTCGTGTAGCCACTGCCGCTGGCGGCAGGCTTGTCGGTGTACAGCTCGACCGGGGTGAAGGCAAGGTACTTGCTCGAGTAGCTCGACCTGTAGAACGTCAGCGTCGGCGTGTTCGGGTCGGTGTCGGTGCTCGAGGAGTGAATGAAGTGCAGGTTAGCGAAGGTGCCGAATCTGCTCAGGGCGACCGCCACCGCCCATCGCTCGGCGGCGCAATACGGGCAGTACTCTGCGCCCATGTAAACCACCTCGGGCTTGCCGCCAGCGGTCAGCGCCGGTGCGCCGGACAGCGAAGTCAGGGAACTGGCGCCGCCCTTGCCCACAGCGTCCAGGGTGCTGGCCGGGACACTGGTTACCTGTTGCGCGACGGCCGGGATGGCCCTGGCGTCGGCGACGTCGGTGCTGTGCGCCGGCGTGGTCGAGTGCGCGAGCTTGATCACGATGAGGACGACCACGACGGCCAGCACGACGAGAACGCTGCCGCCCGCGATCAGGGCCTGCCTGCGCCGCTCGGCACGCCGGGCCGCGGCCTGCTGTGCCGCGATCTTCGCCCTGGCGTTCTCCCGCCGGTTCCGCTCCGCCTTGCCCATGCCACCTTGTCCTTAGCCTGCGGCGTCTCTGCGTCCTTAGCCTGCGGCGTCTCTGCGTCCCAAGCCTGCGGCGTCTCTGCGTTGCAACGTCCCGCGGCGCGCAATAGTTCGCCCGCCGGGCGTGTCCGGGCGCAGATCCCGGGACGAGCAGCCTGTGCCCGGCTGCGCCGCAGACCATGTTAGAGCCGACCGGACCGTGAAGTCGCCTCTGCTATGCAAGCGTAACTTCCTGAGCACCAGCTGAAGGCTCCCTCTGCCGCCGCTGATCGGGGCAGCCGTGCAGGTGCCCCGGCTACCCGAGGAATGTCGTCCTTCCCTGCGTCGCGCAACTGTCAATGGCTATCGTCGAGGGATGCTGGCCCTCAGCGGAAGGAGCGGCGCGCGGCTCGGCGCGCTGCTGGCCATCACCTGCACCGGGCTCACGGCAGCCGCCTGCGGCAGTTCTTCGTCCTCCAGCGCGCCCCCATCCGCCAAGCCGTCAGCCAGCGACAGCGCCAGGGCATCGGGCCCGGCGAGCGTCGCCTACGCGGCCTCCCTGGCATACCTCAACGAGAAGGTCATCGCGCCGGCCTTCGAGAAGTCCACGGGGCTGAGCTACACGGGCCTGGCCGGGCCGTCCGACGGGCTCGAGGCCAAGATCGCGTCGGGCGAGATCACGCCGAATGTATTCGAAGCCGTTGGCGGCGACAACATCACGCCGCTGTTCCCCAGATTCACCAAGTGGTACATCCACTACGCCGAAACCTCGCTCGTGCTCGCCTACAACCCGAACAGCAAGTACGCCAGCCAGTTCGAGGCCATCGCCAGCGGCAAGGAGCCGATCAAGAACCTGTTCACCCTGATGGAGCAGCCGGGCTTCAAGCTCGGCCGTACCGACCCCAATACTGATCCGCAGGGCCGGGCATTCATCTACATGCTCGAGCTTGCCCGGGCCAAGTACAGCCTGCCGGCGGACACGGTCTCGAAGATCCTCGGCGGTGTCGCTGCGGGCTCGGCCAACTCCCCGCAGATCTTCGACGAGGCCACGCTCCCTGCCAGGCTGCAGGCAGGGAGGCTCGACGCCGCCAGCGCCTACGCGGCCCAGGCGGCTCAGCTGCGCCTGCGCTACATCAGCCTGCCAGCCGGCATCAACCTCGGCGACGGTGCGCTGGCCAAGCGGTATTCCAAGGCGTCGATCACGATCACCGGCAACGTCACCAAGCACGGCTCACCCCTCGGCATCGACATCACCACCATCGGCAGCAAGGACCAGGCCGCCGCCGATGCCTTCGTCTCCTTTGTGCTGTCGCCCGGCGGGCTGGCGCTGCACAAGCAGGCGGGCTATGCGCTGGTGACGCCGACTGCCTACGGCTCAGCCGCCGCCATCCCGAAGTCCATCAGCGCTGAACTGGGCTCGTCTTGATCCTGGTCCCGCTCGTGGTGGCCTGCCTTGCGCCTGGCGGATGCGGGTGTCGCGAGCGAGCCCGTCGGACGGGCCGTCGCGAAGACGGCACTTTGCCCGCGGTAACCAGGTGACGACCCTGACCCGTGCGTCAGCGGACCGTCCGCGTCCGGTGCACTGGCCTTGCAGGCCGGCCGGGCCAAACGCCGGGGGTACGAAGTACACAGCCACGTTACGGACACTCGCACGGCGAAGCGTTCTATGTTAATTTTATGTTACGTTTTGGCTCGCCGATGGGATGGACGTTATGACGACGCCCACAATGACGTGGACGAGGCTGAGCCGTCGGCTCGGATCCGACCACAATCCGCTGCGCCGGCGCGCGGACAGGGCAGAGGCATGGCTGGTGCCCGCCGCGATCGCCGGGTTCCTGCTCCTGAGCCCCCTTGTAGCGGGCGCCGTCGCCCAGTGGGTCAGCGCGGACAACGCCGCTGTCCTGCGGGCCCAGCAGTCGTGGCATCGGGCTCCCGCGGTTCTGCTCCATGCCACGCCAGGGCCGACGATGTCGATGGATGGCGCAAACTCCTGGATTGCCCGGGCGCCGGCGCGATGGACTGAAAACGGCCGACCGCGGGTCGGCAATGTTCCTGTCAGCTCGGGTGCCCGGGCGGACAGCACCGTGCCCGTCTGGCTTGATCGCGCCGGCAACGTGCAGGTGCCTCCGCTGACCGCGGGCCAGCTCGGGGACCGCGTCCTGGTCGCGGCGCTGATCGCGCTGACCGTCCTCGCCGGGCTGCTCGCCTGCCTGGCCCGGCTCGGCCGGCTGGTGCTGGATCGGTGCAGGCTCGCCGGCTGGCAGGATGAATGGCTCGCGGTGGGCCCGCAGTGGAGCGGGCAGCGATAGGCCCGCGCCGACTGCCGGCCGCCGCATAGGCTGACGGGCGCCGGATGCTACGTTCTGTCCGCGAGCTAGCGGCGTCCCATGGTTCTCGGAGTGTTGACCTTGTCCGCGGCGATCTTCAGGATGATCCGCCCCTTCGGGCCGGCGGGCGCGCCGTAATCGGTGCCCACATACTGCCGGGGCAGTTCGTCGATGTGCTCGCGCGCCTGGCTGCCGTCGATGGTGCCCACCACGTGGCCGCGGGTCTCCGCCCAGTCCCAGGGATTATCTGCGGCATGGATCAAGACCGTGACTCGCGGGTCGCGGCTAACGTTCTTTACCCGCTGGCGCTGCGGCTCGGTATTGACGAGCACATGGTCGCCGTCGGTGTCGATCCAGGTCAGCAGGGCCTGCGGCTGGCCGTCAGGCATCAGGGTGACCACGGTCGCCAGATTCTTGCCCTTGGCCAGTCGCAAGGCATCCTCGTCTAGCGACATCGTCTGTCTCCCTGGTATGAAGGCGCCGTCGCAACATCCCAGTCTCAGCTCATGTTCGCGCGAGCCCGGACGGGCAGGCGCTCCAGGCTCGCTATTCAAGATGGCTAAGCGGGGGTCGCCGCGCGGTACAGCCGTGCTCGACGACCGTCGCCCGGCTGGCGCGCTCGCCGGCGAAATGCGGCTCACTGCCGGCGGTCGTCTGGCCGATCAGTGTGAAGGATCCGGCGTCGCCAGCTCGCGTGGTCTCCACCGGACCGGGGAGCGGGGACGCTGGACGGGCCGTCTGGGCTCGGGTCATGGCCGGTGAGCACAGCGATCGAGGCAATGATGCCCGTGTCCCTGTCGCCGACGAGTTCCCACGCCCGCGCGATTCCGAGGAGCAGCAATCCGATCAGGAGGTTGCTGACCAGCCCGGCAGCGCTGATGCTGTGCGGATTCAGG
This sequence comes from Streptosporangiaceae bacterium, assembly GCA_035499215.1. GTDB lineage: Bacteria > Actinomycetota > Actinomycetes > Streptosporangiales > Streptosporangiaceae > DATJZH01. The sequence goes on from DATJZH010000141.1 coordinate 11,745, forward strand.
ATGAGGCCGATGCCGCCGGCCAGCTCGAATGCGAACGTCAGGAGAAGAAAGGCGATCAATACGAGCTGCCGTGGCACGTGGCGCCGTGCCAGCGGACCGGAGAAGATCGATCGCGTTCCCGCGGCGGTAAACAAGATCCCAATGACAGCCAGCACGACGGCCGGATATCCGAGGTTGTTCCCGAGCACAAGGCCGAACAGCGAGACCGCCAGCGCATTAGTGAACGCCAGGAAGGAGACAGCGGCGCGGACCTCCCGGACGACGACCGGCCGGTCGGCCGGGCTATGGCGGGGCGCGACGGATATGGCTACGAACAACAGGCCAGTCAGCGAGGCCGCGCAGGCAGCGATAGCCGGGAGCAGATCCCGGTAAGTGCCGTTGAGCACCGTGCCGACACTACCCGCGGAACTCCTCGACCGACAAGAACGACCGGGGCCGTATCCGCATGACAACGACCGGGGCCGTATCCGCATGAAGCTGCATCGCGCCTGGCAGCCCGGCTCAGCTCGGCGCCGATGTCGCGGGCGCCCTGCCGCCGCCGTCAGTGGCCGTATACCGGGATCATCACCGCCCGCGCGATCGTGTGAAACCTGAGGTTGAAGCCCGCGACAGCAGGGGAGACGTCGGAGTCAATCCCCAGCTTGTCCGTGTCGAGCGCGTGGACGGTGAACACGTAGCGGTGCGGCGGATCACCGGCTGGCGGAGCGGCGCCGCCGAAGTCCTTGCTGCCGTAGTCGTTGCGCACCGAGAAGGCCCCGGCAGGCAGTCCCGTCCCGGCGGAGCTGCCTGCGCCGGCCGGCAGTTCCGTGACAGCCGCCGGGATGTCGACGACCACCCAGTGCCAGAAGCCCGACCCGGTCGGAGCGTCTGGATCGTAGCAGGTCACGGCGAATCCCCTGGTCTCGGCGGGGAATCCGTGCCAGCGCAGGTGGGGCGAGATGTTCTGCCCGGTCATGCCGAAGCTGTTGTATACCTGGTCCTCGCCCATCTGGGCGCCGTGGCTGACATCGTCGCTCTCCACGGTGAACGATGGCACCTTCGGCAGGAAGTCATAGGGCAGCGGCGCCCGCTCCGTCATCGTTTTCCTCCTTGTTGGGAAGCCAGGTTGGCCATGCCTACGCTACTCAGGCGCCGGCCGCAGCGGCCGTGGTACCCAGCCTGCCAGCGAGATCCGCCCGCCCGGCCCCGAAGGCGAGATTGCGGGCGCACACTGGCACTACCGTGGAAGGCCGGGGGAATTCTGGCGGTGCACGTGTCCCGGGGTGCGCGTCTGGCCAGCAACCTCAGCGGGCAGCGGTAAGCCAGCGAGCCGCTGCGACGGGCCACGAGAAGGGTCAAAGCTTGGGCGTGAGGATCCGGCGCGGGCCTGCGGCATGGGCGCGGCGGGGCGTGCTCGCGGCTGTCCTCCTCGGGGCAGCGATCTTGCCAGCGCATGCCATCGGCTCGGCCGCATCGGCGTGCCGCCCTCGGCATTGCATCACGGCGGGCACGGTCCGCTGGAGCCGCGCGCTGCCCGGCTCGTGGATCGCCGAGAACGGGGCCGTCGGCACCGTCCTGCGCCAGGGCGAGGCCTATGCGGCAGCTGACGCCGGGGTGGCCGCGATCGGCTTCGGCCTGACCGCCGAGGGGTTCAGCCTGGACTCGGGCGAGCGGCTGTGGACGGCAGGCCGGTCTGCCTGGCCGGCATTCCCCACCGGTGCTGCGATCGTGTCCGTGCGAGCGTGGCAGGGCGTCGTGACGATCGGGGTGTCGATCCCCGCCGCGGCCGCGAGGCCGGTTTCTCGTGCTGAGGTCGTCTTGTCGGCACAAACCGGCGCTGTGCTCCGCGTCTACCAGGCTGCGCAGTACGGCGGTGCCGTGGCAGCGGACGCCGCCCGCACGGTGATCGTCGGGCCCACGGCGGTGACGGGCTACGACAACGCCACTGGCCGCGCGGTCTGGCGCCGTGCCACCGGGCCGGTCGCGCAGGCATGGCGGGTGGACGACGGGGAGCTTTACGTCACGGTCGCAGCAGGCGGCTATCTGGGAACCGCCCCGGTGACGGCGCTTCGCCGGATCAATCTGCGGAACGGCTCAGCACAAGTTGTCCGGCCCGTCGGCGGCTCGTTCGCCGGGACGCTGAGCGGCGCAGTCAGCGGCGTCGTCCTGTTTTCCGCGCCGGATGGCCTCACCGCCTACAGCGGGTCCACCGGCCGGCTGCTCTGGCGCAGGTCAGGCGTGGTGCCCGAGACCGATGATGAGGCCCGGCAGACGCTCTATGTCATCGCCGCTCATGCGCTGATCGGGATCGATCCGCTGACCGGGACCAGCGTCAGGGACGCGCGCGGAAAGGGCGCATCCGCACTCTACCAGGTGCGCAACGGTGTCGCGCTCGGCCTCGACCAGGGTTCCCTGGGCGACGCGTACGGCTACAGCTTGGCCAGGCACCGGGTCGTCTGGACCAGCCCCCCGCTGCCGTGGCCGCACTATTTCGCCGACCTATCCGGGCTCGGCGGCAGCGCTGACCAGACGAACGGCACCGTCTTGCTCGCCTCCTGCGCCGGCCTGGGCAGCGCGCCGCCCGGTGCGTCCGCCCCCGCCTGCCAGCGACCGGAACTCGTGGCGCTGCGCCGCTAGATTGCCGGGCCGCTAGTGTCTCGTGAGCGAGGTATGTTGACCTCCGGTTGAGGTTCCGTGACCATGGGTTATGGCATTAACTGGGTGCGTGGAGGTTCCGCCGCGCGATCGTGAGGTGCTGGCCTCGTGGGTGCGCGCCACGTCCATCCGGGCTGGGCTGGCCCAGCGGGCCAGGATCGTGCTGCTGGCTGGGGACGGGATCGGGACGAACGAGATCGTGCGGCGGACTGGCGTGTCCAAGCCGACGGTGATCTTGTGGAAGAAGCGGTATGCC
>DATJZH010000142.1:0-4535 GCA_035499215.1 Streptosporangiaceae bacterium
CGAGGTTGGCGGCCCGGGTCGCGGCCGCGCGGCGGGTCGGCGCGCCCAGTTTGGCCAGCACCGCCGACACGTGATGGCCGGCAGTCTTGACCGAGATGAACAGCTTCCCGGCGATCTCCGCGTTCGAGTGCCCGGCGCAGATCAGGTCGAGGACCTCATGCTCGCGCCGGGTCAGCCCGAGCGGGTGCTTCCGTGTCGCCGTGCGGGGCCCCGCGGGGATCGACTGGATGCCGAGCTGGCGCATCTGGCGCCGGGTGAGCCGGACCGTGGCCGACGCGCCAAGGTCGGTGAAGAGTCGCAGCGCTTCGCGCAGCGACGCTTCGCCGGTCGGCCCGAGCAGGGCCAGCCCGGCCTCGTAGGGGCAGCCCAGGTCCTGCCAGAGGCGGGCCGCGCCGGCCGCGTCGCCGTCGAGCAGCCGGCGGTGGGGTTCGGCGAGCTCACCGCGTGGCGGCCGGGCCGAGCCGGTCCGCCGCAGCCAGACCGCGACTGCGCCGCGGTCCCATTCGTCGCAGCCGCTGGCCACGTCATCGGCAAGCGCGGCCTCGCGGCGGGCGTCATCGCGCTTTCCATCCAGCCAGAACGCCTCGGCGCGGGCCAACCGCACCGGAACGATCGACTGCGGCTCACCGGCGCCCTCGGCGTACTGGATGGCCTCGTCGAGACACTCCCAGGCCCCGGGTTCGCCCCGGCGGGCCCGGATCGTGCCGAGCCGGGTCAGCGGGCAGAGCCGGATGTTCGGGGACGGGCCACCGTTGCGCAGCAGCTCATGGCAGATGGCCACGGCCTCGTCCCAGCGGCCCGTCCGCTCAAGGGAGCTGGTCCGCTCGCTGCGCAAGAAGATGGAGTAGGTGGTGATGTCATGGTCGTCACAGTAAGCGGCGCCCTCGGTGAAATACGGCTCAGCGGCGGCCCAGTCCCGGTCAGCGACATAGCTGGCGTGCAGGTTCACGTAGGCCCGGGCCACCTGGGCCTCATGCTGGCCGGCCAGCGCGACCTCCAGAGCCCGGCGCAGCGTGCCGGCCCACTGTCCGCCAGTGGCGCGGACGGCACACGCCTGGCTGTTCAGCGCGTCGCTGAGCACTTCGGTCAGGCCCAGCGGCCCGGCGACCGCCTGTGCCCGCTGCGCCAGCTCGATCGCATCGGTGTTGGCGCCGCGCACCATCCACATCGCCGCCACGCTGGCGTACGCCCAGGCCAGCTCCACGGTCGGGCCCAGCGGCTCGAGAAGCGCTATCGCGGCCCGGGCGGCGGTGATTCCCTCACCACCCCGGCTCAGTGAGCACAGCGAGTAGGCGAGCCAGCGGAGCGTGTCGCCCTCGCGGCGCCGGTCGCCCACGTCGCGCCACAGGGCGAGCGCCCGCTGGCGGGCGTCGGCCGCTTCCTGCCAGCGGTCCATCAGTGATGCCTCGTAGGCGAAGCCGTCGTGCAGGCTGGCGGCCGTGGCGGGATCGGCTCCATCGGTCACGCGCAGCGCCCGTTCGAACTGGGCGACCGCCTCACGGTGCGAGGCCAGCGCGGCGGCCCGGCGGGCGGCCGCGGACGCGTGGCGCAGCGCCGCCGGGCCGTCCCCGGCCGCCTCCGCGTAAAACGCCATCCGGGCGTCATCGTCGCAGCCGAGAGCCTGCAGCGACGCCAAGATCCGCGCATGGAGGGCGCCGCGCCGGTGGGCCGTAACCGCTCCTTCCACCGCGAGCCGCGCGATCTCATGGCGGAACTGCAGCGCCCTCCCGTCGCCGGTGAGCAGCCCGGATGCCAGCAGCTCATCGATAGCCGACGGCGGGCAGTCGGCGACCGACTCCAGCAGCGCCAGCTCGACCCGGGTGCCGATCAGGGCTGCCGCGTCTAGCACCGCACGCGCATCGCTGTCCAGCCGTGCGGCCCGGGCCAGCACCGCGTCCCGCGCGGACGCCGGCACCTCGCTCATCCCAGCCTGCACGGCCTGGCTGACGTAGAACGGGTTGCCGCCGGTCAGCTGGTAGAGCGCGGCCGGATCCAGGCCGCTCCCGCCGGCCAGCACCGCCACCGCGCCCGCGGACAGCGGCGGCAGGCTGATGCGCCGAACCGACCGCTGGGCCGCCAGGTCGCCCAGGGCGATGCGGAGCGGGTCCGTTGCGGTCAGGCCCTCGTCCCGGTAGGTGGCCAGGAGCAGGACCGGGACGTCCCGGATGCGCCGGCCGAGGAAGCGCAGCAGGTCGATGGTGGCCTCGTCTGCCCAGTGGACGTCCTCCACCACCAGCACGTGCGGCTCGCCCGGCGCGCTGACCTGACCCAGCAGCGCGCTGAACAGTTCTTCGCGCGGAGCGTCGGCCCGGCACAGCTCCAGCAGTTCGCCGCCGAGCGTGCTGGCGATGTCGAAGAGGGGGCCGAGCGGCCGCGGGGTGAACAGGCCGTCACACGCCCCCCAGCACCAGGTGGTCTCCGGCAGGCCGCGCTGCGCCTGCTCGACCAGCGCCGACTTGCCGACGCCCGCCTCCCCGGCGATGAAAACCAGCCGGCCGTCCCCCTGCCGCGCCTCTCCTGCGTACCTGTCCAGCAAGGCCAGCTGCGCTTCCCGTTCCAACAGCGGCACGACTTCAATCTCCCCACATCCAGACTTGTCGGCTACCAGGCATAACGCCGCTGCCAGGCAGCCGGTTCAGCATGGGTCCGTGGGCGGGAAATCTGGGGAGTCCCACGGCCAAAACTGGGGAACCGCTCCCGATCCGGTCTACCGGCCTGCCGCCATACGTTCGGGCCGGCTCGATAACCCGGCCGAGGAGGAGCAATGCCGCTCTACATAGATATCCACTCATTCGACGACGGCGTGGCCGCCGATGACGTAGCCAAGGCCCACATGGCGGACCTGCAGGCGCAGGGCAAGCACGAGGTCCGGTACTTGCGGTACTGGGTCGACGAGCAGCGCGGCAAGGTGTTCTGCCCGGCCGAGGCGCCGTCCGCCGCGGCAGCCCAGGCCGTGCACCGCGAGGCCCATGGCCTGATCGCCGACGAAATCTACCAGGTGCAGGAAGGCTCCTGACCGCCCGGCATCCGGGCGCAAGGCGCCTCTTCTCAGAGAAATGATCACCCAACCGTCCGCCGCATTCTTCGGCCCGCTGGGCCGGTGGACCAGGCGGCCAGGCGTTAAGGAGCAATCCGAAATGAGCCACCCCTACATCCAGGCGGCGCTGGCACGCGAGAGGCAGAACATGCTGCTGGCGGAGGCCGAAGCCGTCCGCCGGGCCAGGCAAGCACTATCGCATCGGCGCAGGCCCAGCATGCCGGCCATCGGCAGATCACCGTTTCGCCGGGCCGAAGACTTGCTGCCGCCGGCGTGGAGCCGCCTGCTCACCCGGCAGCGAGGATCTGGATCTGCGGCAACCAGAAGCCGGGCCGCGCCGCACAACCGTTCAGCGGTGGCCGAATGAGAGGTCCGCCGCGCTGATACCGCTCCGGCAGCCGCGGAACGCACGGCACCGGGCTCCTCCCTTTCGGTGGGTGCCAGGAGAGCCTGACATGGCGAGGTTCATGGACGTGCAACGGATTCGCCGGCGTGACGGGCAGCCAGGTCCGTGAGGCCCACACGCGGGACCGGGCGATCGAGGAGACCGAGGGCGCCCACACGATCGCGCATGACTCAGACGAAGTCCGCCTTGAAGGGGGCGAGGATCATGATGCCGTACGACACTTACCGGTTGTACCAGGCAGAGCGCGTGAAGAGCTCAGCCGAGATCCAGCGCGCCGACATGCAAGCGGCCCGGCTCGTCTCCGCTGTGGCATCGCTGTTCCGTAGCATCACGCGGCCGGTTCGCGCCGTGCGGAGGCTGGGCCCTTCCGCGGTGCGCGGGTCCCGCTCGGCGCCGCAAGTGGTCGGCACGCAACCGCGCTGCGAGCGCCTCTGGCTCGCCGACCCGCCAGCCGACCCGCGAGACCCCAATGTAGTCCGGGCCGAGGCGCTCGCCCCGCCCGGCAGGCCAGTTCATCCCGGCCAGCCGCGCCCGGCAGGTGACGGCCGTGCACGCGTACCTGACCCGGATTGCCCGCGAGCGCCAGGCTAACCCGCACCACTCGTGCAGCAGTACCACCTACCGCGCCCGCCGCGCCGCCGAGTGCTGCCTGCCCGCTGACCGACCGACTCGATTACCCGACCGGGGAGGCGCAATGCCGCTCTACACGGACATCCACTCATTCGACGACGGCGTGGCCTGCTGTCGCTACCGGTGGACCGGCATGTGGAAGTCAGCCGGTCCCGGTGTGTATCAGGTCGGCCTGCCGCTCCTCCGTGCAGGTGAGCAGCAGGGACCGCTGCAGGTACGGCATCCAGCAGAAGACAAGAAAAACGGGGGAAGCAGTGGCTGGCGACCAAGTTTGCGCTCAAGCATCACAAGGTCGAGGCCGACCTATCACCGGCGGCCTGCGCGGCTGCGGCCGCTAACCGCGCGTTCAGGCAAGCATGAGCGCGAGCATGATACCGGTGCCGGAATGGCTGTCATTCCAGCGGATCGTCGACGTCCCGTTCGAGACCTGCGTGGCCGCACTTGACAGCTGGCAGCGCACCG
>DATJZH010000143.1:0-9672 GCA_035499215.1 Streptosporangiaceae bacterium
CAGCGGGCAGGAACCGCTGCGCGAGCAGCACGCCGACCGCGATCACGGGCACGTTGACCAGGAACAGCCAGCGCCAGCTGAGCCAGTTGAGTATGACGCCGCCGATGACGGGGCCGAGGATCGGCCCCAGCGCCAGCGGCAAGCTGATGGCCGCGATCAGGTTGCTGCTGGCGCGGCCGCCCGCCGCCCGCACCGCCAGCGTCTGCATGAGCGGGAAGATCAGGCCGGCCCCGAACCCCTGGAGCACCCGGAACCCGGTCAGGCTGGCGTCGCTCCAGGACAGGGCGCACAGGATCGACCCGGCGGCGAAGATTCCGAGCGCGGCCATCCACGCCCGCTTGCCGCCCAGCCGGGCCTCCGCCCAGCCCGTCACCGGGATCGCGACCGCCAGCGCCAGCAGGTAGCCGGTGCTGACCCACTGGATCGTCCCGACCGTGGAGTGCAGCTTGATCACCAGCGTGTGCAGCGCGATCGTGACGATCGTGGTGTCCAGGATCGCGGCGATCCCGCCGAATATCAGCGCGGTGACCGCGCGCCGCGCCTCGGGCGTCAGGCCGGCCGTCGGCCCGGTCGGCGCAGTCGTGCTGGCCGGCATGACCACCTCCAGATTAGATACCAATCAGGATCTTATATCCGCCCCGGCGGCCCATGCAAGATACTGACTTGTTTCTTATTGACGAGAGGGCCTAGGAGCCAGCCGCCGCCGGCCCGGGTGCGGGGAACGAATTTATGGGCAGGGTGAGCTGGGGTGTCAGGTGTAGTTGAGCAGGGCCAGGAGATGCAGCTCATGAGCCATCAGATCCATTGAGTATGGCTGCTGGGGCGAGGACGGCCGGCCTGCGCGTCAACGCGACGGACGCCAGGTTTCCGTGCCTGACCCGGTGCCGACACGTTGGTGGTGCGTGCGGCAGCCAGGAGGCGATCTGCCCGCGGTGCCCTTAGCCGGTGTGGCCGTCGGCCGGATCAGCGGGCTGTCAGTACGCTGACGGCGCGGCATCAGCGCCGTCGTCCAGCCTGGCGGCATGACACATGTGATTGAGGCCGAGAGCCTGACCAAGAGCTTCGGCGCCACCAGGGCGCTGGCAGGCGTCAGCATCGCCGCCGAGCGCGGGCAGGTGCTGGCTCTGCTGGGGCCTAACGGCGCCGGCAAGACCACGGTGGTCCGGATCCTGTCCACGCTGCTGCGTCCCGATTCCGGACGCGCCAGCATCTGCGGCTACGACGTGCTCACCCAGGCGGTGCAGGTTCGCCAGCTCATCGCCCTGACTGGCCAGTACGCCTCGGTGGACGAGGAGCTGACCGGGACCCAGAACCTGCTCATGATCGGCCGGCTGCTCGGCCTGGGCCGGGCCGCGGCCCGTAAGCGGGGCCGTGAGCTGCTGGCTCGTTTCGACCTATCAGACGCGGCCGGCCGCGCGGTCAAGACCTATTCCGGCGGCATGCGGCGGCGGCTCGACCTGGCCGCCAGCCTGCTCGGCGACCCCGAGGTGCTGTTCCTCGACGAGCCGACTACCGGCCTGGACCCGCGGGCGCGCATCGATGTCTGGGACACCGTCAAGGGCATCGTGGCCGGCGGCGCCACCGTCCTGCTCACCACCCAGTACCTGGACGAGGCCGACGAGCTGGCCGACCAGGTCGCGGTGGTCGACCACGGCCGGGTGGTGGCATCGGGCACGCCGGGCGAGCTGAAGACCGAGATCGGCGGCCAGTCGCTGGTGGTGCGGGCTCTGGACCGGGCGATGACCGCCCGGGTGGCGTCGGCCGTCCAGGAGATCACCGGGGCGGTGGCCGACGTGCGCCACGACACGGGCCTGGTCACCGCGCCCGCGAGTGACCCGGGCATGCTGGCCGCCGTGGTGCGGCGACTGGACGGCGAGGGCATCGCGGCGGCCGAGCTGGGGTTGCGGCTGCCCAGCCTGGACGAGGTGTTCCTGACGCTGACCGGTCACGCGGCGCAGGACGAGGACGATGAGCAGGCCGGGAGGGCGGCATGAGCACGCAGCTGACTGAGCACACCACGACTGTTCCCGCGACGGGGGCCGGGGTGGCCGGGATCGGTTCGGCCGCCCCGCCGCGCCGCGCGCTGCGGTCCCGGATCAGCGTGACCGAGACGCTGCGGCAGTCCCTGACCGTCGCCTGGCGCAACGTCATGCAGATCCGGCATACGCCGGAGAAGCTGCTCGACGTGATCTTGATGCCGGCGGTGTTCCTGGTGCTGTTCCTGTACGTGTTTGGCGGCAAGGTCGCCGGGAGCACCCACGCCTACCTGGAGCAGCTGCTGCCGGGACTGGTCGCCATGATGGCCATGTTCGCCACCATGGGCCTGGGCACCAGCCTGTGCGACGACATCCGCAAGGGCGTGTTCGACCGGTTCCGCAGCCTGCCGATAGCCCGCTCGGCCCCGCTGATCGGCTCGGTGCTCGGCGACACCGTCCGGTTCTGCGCCGTGATGGCCGTGCTCACCGGGTTCGGCTGCGCCCTCGGCTTCCGGTTCCACGCCGCGCCGCTGGACATCCTCGCCGCATACGGCCTGGCCTACCTGTTCTACCTGGGCGTGTGCTGGGTATCGGTGCTCATCGGGCTGTCGGTCGCCTCGCCGGAGACGGTGCAGGGCGTGTCGTTCATCTGGACGATGCCGCTGACCTTCGGCAGCAGCGTGCTGCTCGCCAGCACCGCGACCATGCCCGGCTGGCTCCAGGGCTGGGCCCGGGTCAACCCGGTGACCGACCTGGCGGACTCGGTCCGGGCGCTGACCGTCGGCGGGCCGGTCGGCCTGCACCCGCTCTACACGCTGGCCTGGACGGCCGGGATCGTTCTCGTGACGTTCCCGCTGGCCATGCGGATGTACGCGCGCCGGGTGTGAGCCGCGGGCCCGGCGCGCCCCCGGGCCCGGCCGCCCCGCCCGCCGGGCACGGTCAGGGCACGAGGGCGAGCGCGTCGGCCCGGCCAAGCGCCCGGCCGCGGGCGTAGGCGGCCGCCAGGCCCTCCTCGCCGAGCACGGCCCGGGCGGCCGTCTCGGCCCGGGTCAGCTCCAGGCTGCTGGCGTCCCGGAAGCCGTGCATCGCGTCGGCGAGGCCGAGCCGCTCGGCCGCGGCCGCGTAGTCCCCGCGGGCGGCGGCCAGCGCGGCCAGCCCTTCGACCACGCTGGCTAGCAGGGGGTTGCTGGGCAGCATCATGGCGCTCCCCTCGGCCAGCAGGGCCAGCGCCTTGGCGTGCCAGCGGGCGGCCTCGTCCAGGTCGCCTTCCTGCTCGGCCAGGCAGCCAGCCCGGCTGTAGGCCATCGCGGCCATCCCGATCATGTCCGGACGCCGCGGGTGTGGGTCGACGATCGCCAGGGCACGGTCAAGCGGCTGGTGCGCCCGGCCCAGGTCGCCCTCCCGCCGGGCCAGCTCGCAGAGCTCGAGGTAGCCGTGGGCGTGGTCGTCACGCTCGCCGATCCGTTCGGCCACCTCGATCCCGTGTTCCAGCTCGGCGCGAGCGGTGTCGAACTCGCCGGCCAGGGCCAGCGCGCGGCCCAGCGAGATGCTGATCATCTCGCCGAAGTTGCTGGCCAGGCCCTCGCTGGTATGTCCGCGGGCCTCGTGAAGCAGCCGGATGGCCTCGGCGGGGGCCGCCCGGGCCAGCTCCACGTTGGCCAGGCCGGTCAGGCTCATGATCATGCCCCACCGGTCGCCCAGCTCGCGGAACGCGGCGTAGCCGGTGGCCAGGGCGGCGGCGGCCTCGTCAATGTGCCCGTCGTTGAGCGCCAGGTGTCCGCCGAATACCTCGCTGGCCGCGCGGAGCCATGGGTCGGAGCGCTCGCCCATGGCGCGCAGGCCGCGCCGCGCCTGCTCGCCGTCGCCGCCGAGCGCCCACACCATCGGCGTGGCGAGCAACAGCAGCGGGTGGCTCGCTTCGCGGGTCAGCGCGGTCACCCGCCGCGCCACGTCCGGCATCGAGGCCGCGGCAGGCGGGTGCTCCTGCCACCGGCCCACCAGCGCGATGAGCTGGCAGATGGCCCAGGCGTCTCGCAGCCCGGGCGGCGGGGCGTCGCCGGCGATCTGCGCCGCCGCGGCGGACCACTCGGCCGCCTCGGCATCGTAGTCGCGGGTGAGCCAGAACCACGCCAGCGCGCCGACGAAGCGCAGCGCCAGGGCCGCGTCCCCCGCCGCGATCACGTGCCGGAGCGCGGCGGAAAAGTTGCCATGCTCGGCGGTCATCCGGTTCAGCCACACCAGCTGGTCACGCGAGCGCAGCTCGGGTTCCGCCCGTTCGGCCAGGGCCAGGAAGAACTCGGCGTGGGCGGCGCGGGCCCGGTGCTCCTCACCCGCCTCGGCCAGCCGGGCGGCCGCGTAGGCCCGCACCGTTTCCAGCAGCTGGTAGCGCACCTCGTGCTCGCCGGTGGCCATCACCAGCGACTTGTCCACCAGCGCAGCGACGAGGTCGATCACCTCGCGGTGATCTCCGCCGACGGCTGGGCCCAGCGCGCACACGTGCTCGGCGCTGGCGGGCGTGGCGCCGCCGCTGAACACCGACAGCCGCCGCAGCACCGCCCGCTCGGGCTCGTCGAGTAGCTCCCAGCTCCAGTCCACCACGGCGCGCAGCGTCTGGTGGCGGGGCAGCGCGGCGCGGTCACCGACCGACAGCAGCCGAAACCGGTCGTCGAGCCGGTCGGCCACCTGGACCGCGGTCAGCGCCCGCAGCCGCGCCGCGGCCAGCTCGATAGCCAGCGGGATGCCGTCCAGCGCCCGGCAGATCCGGACGACCGGGCCCGTGGTCGCCTCGTCCAGCGCGAACCCCGGCCGCACGGCGGCCGCACGGTCGGTGAACAGCCGGACGGCCGGGGCCCGTGCCGCCTCGTTCGCGTCGGCCTCCGCCGGCGGCAGCTCCAGCGACGGGACCGGGCACAGCGTCTCGCCGGTCACGGCCAGCGGCTCCCGGCTGGTGACCAGGATCCGTACGCCGGGCGCCGCGGCGAGCACCTGGCCCGCCAGCCGGGCCGCAGCCACGGCCACGTGCTCGCAGTTGTCCAGGACCAGCAGCAGGCGGCGGGACGCGAGCGCGTCGGTGAGCCGGTCCAGCGGGGCCAGGGCGGCCAGCCGGGCCGCCTCGGCGGGATCCGCGGGCCAGACGGTCTCCTGGAGGCCCAGGGCGGCCAGCACGGCCTGCGGCACGTCAAGCGCGTCGCGGACCGGGGCCAGCGGCACGAACCACACCCCGTCGGCCAGCTCATCCGGCTGCTGCTCGGCGAGCCAGGCCGACGCCTCGACCGACAGCCGCGTCTTGCCCGCCCCGCCCGGCCCGGTCAACGTGACCAGCCGCGCCTCGCCGAGCAGCTTGCCGACGCGCCGCAGCTCCTGCTCGCGGCCCACGAAACTGGTGAGCTGGGCAGGCAGGTTGGTCAGCCGGCCAGCCGACGCACCGGGACCGTCCCTCCAGCCCGGCCTCGCCGTCCCGGTCATCCCGCCGGCGACAGGCGGCCGCTGACCGGCCGAAGCGGGCGGCGCGGCCTGCGCGCGCGCTGCCGATGGCGGCCGTGGCGGCAGCTCGCCGCGCAGGATGGCCAGGTGCACGGCGGCCAGGGCGGGGGAAGGATCGACGCCCAGCTGATCGGCCAGCGCCCGCCGGATGTCCTCGTAGGCCTTCAGCGCGTCCGCCTGCCGGCCCGCCGCCTGCAGCGCGCGCATCAGCTGGCCGCGCAGCCGCTCACGCAGCGGGTGCTCGGCCGCCAGCTCCTGCAGCTCGGGCACCAGCTGGGCGCCCCGTCCCAAGGCCAGCTCAGCGCCGATCCGGTCTTCGACGGCGGCCAGCCGCAGCTCCGACAGCCGGGTGATCGCAGCCGCCGCGAACGGGGCATCCACGACATCGGCCAGCGCCGGGCCGCGCCACTGGCCCAGCGCCTCGGCCAGCAACGACGCGGCCTCCGCCAGGCGCCCGTCGGCCAGCGCGCGGTGCCCCGCCCCCACCTGCTGCTCGAAGGCGCGCGCGTCTACGCCTCCGGAGTCCACCACGAGCCTGTAACCGGCCGGGCCGAACTCCACGGTGTCCCGGCCAACCGCGCCGCGCAGCCGCGAGACCAGCGCCTGCACCGCGTTCGCCGCGTCGGCCGGCCCCTGACCGTCCCACAGGTCCCCGGCTAGCCGCTCGACCGAGACCGCCCAGCCGTCGGCGATGGCGAGCCGGATCAGCAGCGCGCGCAGGCGGCCCCCGGCGACGGGCACCACGGTCCCGGTGTCGTCGCGGACCTCCAGCGGCCCCAGGATACCGATCCGCACGCGCGCCTCCTTCCAGCCAGCCGTCCCCGTCCATTGTCCGCCCGTCACGCCGCGGTCAGCGCCGCGCATCGTCCAGGCACAGCAGCCGAGCCAGGCCTCCGGCCGCGGGATACCGGAACCGGCTCGAGATCCGCGCCTATTGCGGCGGTCAGTAGCAGCGAGCCACCTAGCCGGCGTGTCACCTGCAGGAACTCAACGAGCCGGCAACCGGGCCGACCTCAGAAACCCATGATCATTGGAAACTCGGGCTAGGTACAGCGTGAACACGCCCAGCACGGCGAGCAGGAAGGCGGCCGACACGAACTCGGTGATCTTAAACAGGCGCAGTTTGGCGAAGGAGTTATCGATCACCGCCACCACACAGCCGACCGCGACCGCCTTGGCCAGCAGCGCCGCGATGGCCAGCACGACGGCGCCGAGGCGCTGGGTGGAGGCCAGGCCCCACGGCGCCAGGAACACGTTGACCAGGATCGTGTACAAGACCAACTGCTTCGCTCGCTGCCCCACTTCAGCAGCGCGAAGTACGGGCCGGAATGCTCGAACCCGCGGGCTTCCTCGATCATCCCGAACTCGTTCGTGCCGGTGTGCGTCTCCACCGGGATCCGGCCGGTCTCGTGCAGGATCACCATGAACAGCGCGGCCGCGGCCAGCAGGTGGGCCGGCCGGATGATCTGGCCGCCGCTGGACCGGACCGTGGCCGCCAGCGCGTAGGGCAGGTCGGTGCCGGTCAGCAGGGCCACGGTGAACACCACGAACAGCACCACCGGCTCGGTGATGGCGGAGAACGTCTTGGCCCGGCTCGATCCGAGCTGTGCGTACGGGCTGCCGGTCTCCAGCGCGGCGGTGGCGACGACGAAGCTGGCCAGCGCCAGCAGGAACCCGCCGCCCAGGATGTCGCCCATGTACCCCAGCGGCAGCCCGTAGCTGGTCAGCAGCGGAATCAGCAGCGGGATGGTCAGGTAGGCCGCCACCGCGATCACCGGCGCCGCCAGGAAGAACCAGCTCGCCCCCTCCGGTGCGAGCGCCTCCTTACGGAACAGCTTCGCCAGGTCGTAGTACGGCTGCAGCACGCGCGGACCGCGGCGGCCCTGCAGCCGCGCCTCCACCGTCGCGATGACGCCCGTCACCCACGGCGCGCCCAGCGCGATGGTGAGAACCTGCAGCAGCTGAATAACCGGGAGCGGAACGGCCGCGCTCACCGCGCGGCCCGCAGATCATTGCCGGGCGGTCCTTGCGGCTCATCCATTTCGGTACCTCCTACCCACACGGCCAACAGGCCACGTTCCAGGGGTAGAGGCCATCAACGCGATTCCCGCCGCGCGGTTATGGCGAGCCTCATCGCCACGGAGTCATTGTTCCCTACAGGACGGCTGGCTGCAAATCGGCCGCGAAGGGTAATCCGCCCTGTTCGCGAGGATATCTCCCTAGTCCGGCGGCAGGCCATCCGGCTACCCTGGCGACACGTCAGATGATGCCCTGACGGGGAGACCGCGGGCCTCCTGAACCGTCGCTGCTGCGGCTGATGGCTTCTCCCCTGATCTCTCGCGGAGGCCGATCGGAGCGCGGTGGTGAATGCGGACTGCATCAGGATGACCCGCTACTTCGGGGAGCGCAGGCGGGCCGGTGGCCGGCCTGCCGATGCGCTCATCGGCCTGTAGCCGGGCAGGGGATCGCGGCGACCATCCTGCTGCGCGGCACCTCGGTAAACTTGGCCCAGAACCTGCCGCTGACTGCGATAGCTGTCGATACTCGGCCGGTCATCGAAACAGTGCTGGACCGTGTGCTCGAGCTCGCCAGCCCCGGCCTGGTCACGCTGGAACAGGCGGTGCTCCTCAGCGACGAGATCGACCCTGTCGGCATCGCCAGCCACGTCGGCGAAGCCACGAAGCTGTGCTTCTTCCTCGATCCAGGAAGCAGGACCCATCGGCCATCCGGCGAAACCCCGCCCGTTGCGAGGCGGGGCACAGCGGGGTCCACCGCCGCGTGGCACATACTGCCGCCAGGGTAGATTCGCACGATCCACCCGCCGAGCGACGGCTCGAACAGCGCGGCCGCCGCCACGCCGCCGGACCCCAGGTCATCAGCCGCCCGCATCGCGGCAATGCGCGGGTCCCTGCCGACTCCGAAGAACCGGATTCTGCCGGCGTCGTCACTGCCGTGCCTGCAGTTCGCGTGGGGTCACGAAACGCACCAGCCTCGTCCGCTCCGGTCCGAGCCGCGCCCAGTCCCCAGCGCTCTCAAAGACAGCCACGGCAGCGGTAGGGAACTTGACCCGCATGCGGACGAGCATCTCAGCCGAAGCCCCGCCGTTCCCAGCGCCTGCGCCGGGCTTGGAGGCGGCTTCTGCCAGTGTGCAAGCGAGTTCAGGGAGCGCGGGGTCATGGCCCACGATCAGCAGGATTCCCGCGGCTGCGGGCGCACGGCGGATGAGGTCTAGCAGCTGCGGCGCGGAGGCCTCGTACGCGCGGTCATCGAAGACAACCGCGGGAGCGGACCCGAGAATGCGCTGCGCGATCTGCCACGTCTGACGCGCCCGGCGGGCGGTGGAACACACCACCTGGTCAGGGATGTGACCGTCACTCAGCCAGCGCCCGATCGCAGCAGCATCCCGTCGGCCGCGAGCAGCCAGCGGGCGCTCGTGGTCGGGGACGTCCGGCCAGGCCGACTTGGCGTGCCGCAGCAGCATCAGCGTCCTGCCAGCACCCGATGTCATCATCACCGACAGTCACCTCGTGTCATCACCGGCGGTCTGGTCAAGCGCGCGGCGCGCGACTGCTCGCACGTTGAACGGAGCGGACTGGCTCAGCTCATCCAGCCAGGGGCGCAGTGCGCCGGCTCCCTCGATCGCGATGAGGCTGCGCAGGGCAGCCGCCCGCAGATAGATATCACGACCGGACTCCACCGTCTCGCGAAGTCGCCAGACGCTGTCGTGCGCGCGCAGCTTGCCGAGCGTGTCCGCCGCCACTACTGCCCGGTCCCCGTCCGGGTGCCGCAGCGCCCATATCAGGCGGTCGGTCCAGGACAGTCCGGTAGGCGGTTCAACCAGCCGACCGCAAGCGTCACACCGCCCGGCCGGGCGATCGTTGACGGCATAGCAATGAAAACACCAGAACTTAAGAGGGCTGGCCGCCGTCACGTCCTCGGAAACGATCGCACTGTCGCCGGCAGTAACCTTCTTCACGCCACGCACTTCCCTTGCTATTCAGCAGGGACCGTTGGCATAGGCGGTTAGTGGCGAGCCCCTCCGCCACCGCTATTCTACCGGGCCACCTGTGCCTATCTGCGCGGATTGACCGTGGGTGCCGACCAGAAGGCCGGGCGTGCCTCACTGCCACCGGAGATCACCGAGGAGGACAAGCGGGCCATCCTGCGCCTTCCTCAACCGCGGCAATGGGCGACCGGCGTGTTGTCCGGCAGC
>DATJZH010000144.1:0-3289 GCA_035499215.1 Streptosporangiaceae bacterium
CGGCCCCCGCCGACGGCGGGCTGTGGGTGATGCACACTCCCTACCCCGAGCCGCTGTCCATGCTGGCCGGCACCCGCCGGGTGCTGTGTTGCCGGTCATTCAGGGTGAGCGCGGCGGCGTCATCGCTGGTGAGCGTGGGTGAGACGTGAGGGCCCCGCCCGGCGTAGCCGGGCGGGGCCTGGTGTTCACGGTGTCGCGGGGACGCTCAGTCTGTCGCGGTGACTTCCGCGATGGCGGCCCTGGCGGAGGCGTGGTCGACGAGGTTCTTCCCGGCGCCGGCGGTGGCGATCAGGGCGGCGGTGCAGATGTTGTTGACGGTCCGGGGCTTGCCGCGGGCGGCCTGGTGGATCTGGGCGACCGCGTCGTCGGTGAACAGCTCGGCGGTCCGCCCGGCCTGCTCCAGGTGATGCCGGACATAGCTCGCGGTCTCGTCCGGGGTCATGCCCCTCATCTGGTATCTCACGGTGATCCGCTGCTCCAGCGCCGCGAGCACGCCCAATTTCACGGAGTGCCTGAGGGTGGGCTGGCCGACGAGAATGGTCGCGAATGGAGTAGACGAGTCCATGTCATGGTTCGTCATCATCCTGATCGACTCTAGCTGATCATGGTCGAGCATGTGTGCCTCGTCGATGATCAGGACCGGGGTCCGGCCCCGCTCTGCCGCTTCCCCGGCCAGGACGGTCCAGGCCTGGACGGCGAGGGCGGCGGTGCCGTGGACGGGCCTGCCGCCGAGGGCGGTGACCACGTGGGCGAGGATCCCTCTCACGCCTGTTGCGGGGTTGCCGATGTAGATGACGGTGTGGCCGGAGGGGTCGAGGTCGGCGACCGCGGAGCGGATCGCGACCGTCTTGCCGGTGCCGACCTCGCCCGTGATCATCGCGATGGTCTTCTCGGACACGGCCCAGGCGATCCGGGCGGCGGCCTCGCCGCAGTCGCGGTGCCGGTGCAGCCGGGACGGGGGCAGGTCCCGGCCGAACGGCATCCGGGCGAGCCCGGACCGGGTGAGGACAGCGTCGATCATCAGGAGTCCCTCTCTTCTTCCGGCTCGCCGTGGACGGCGGCGAGCTGCTGCTGGGCCTGGCCGAGGTCGCGGGCCAGGGCGGCGGCGGTGCTGCGGGCGCCGGAGATGAACAGCCAGGCGCCGCTGACCGCGCCGGCGGGGTCGGTGCCGTCGTCGCAGCCGAGCTGCCCGGCGGCCAGGGCGGCGGCGAGCCACCGGCCGACCTGGGCCAGGAGCTGCGGCAGGCCGGCCGCGGCGAGCGCCAGCTCGCCGATGAGCTCGTAGGCGTCGGCGGGCTGGGCGAGGCCCTGGCCGCCGAGGGTGGCGTGGTTCAGGGAGCGGACTGCCTCGGCGGCGGCGCGGGCCAGGGCGGCTGGCCCGGCCGCCTGCGGGGCTTCACTCATGATCGTCTCCTTGCTCCGTGTCCTGCCGTTCCTGCTGGCTGCCGTCGACGAGGGACCGGTAGCTGACCTGGTCCTTCAGGCCGGCGTCGTGGGCGTCGCCCAGGGCGGCGAGGTAGTCGATCCCGGCCGGGGCCGGCCCGTCGCGCCGCTGGTCGTCGCGGGTGCGGGTCTTGGGGTGGCGGTGGCGGCCGACGGTGAACGGGACGGCGGTCCCGGCGGGCTTCCCGCCGGCCCGGACCTCGACATGGCCAAGGTCGAACGGGTCGAAGACCAGCTCGACGTAGTGCCCGGCGAGCCAGGCGTCGACCTGGTAAGAGTTGCCGTGCAGCGAGACCAGGGCGGTCTTGGTGGCCTTGCGCCGCTCGGACCACAAGAACGCCTCGTGCAGCCTGGCCGGGTCCGGGACCGCCCGCTCCGCGGGCGTGGCCCTGGCCCAGCGGGCGATGGGCTCCTCGCCGGTCTCGGAGTGGACCGCCCGGTGGCAGGCGGTCTCCAGCCAGGCCTGGAACAGGCGGTTCATCTCCGCCAGGTCCCCGATGGCGGCCCCGTCGCCGACCTCGACCAGGAACTGCTCCCGCACTGTCCTGAAGAACCGTTCGATCTTCCCTCTTCCTTCTGGTTAACCGGCCAATCGAAGATCATCTTGTGGATAACCTGGCTGGCTGGTGCCTGCTAGCGGCTGCGTTCGCGGTGTGTGCGTTCGAGGCGGCGGAGCTGTTCTTCGTGGTGGCGGACCTTGGCGGCGACGGCTTCGAGGCCGCGGCGCAGCTGGTCGATCTGCACGGCCAGGCCGGTCAGGGTGGTGGCATCGCGTCCGCGGGCGCGGTGCTCGTCCACGATGGCGCGCAGGTCGGCGCGGCGGTAGAGAGTGGTGCGGCTGATGCCGGCGCGCACGGCGACCTCGTTGAATGTGACGGGCTGCCCGGCCGCGGCGAGTTCGGCGCAGGCGACCTCGACCCTGGCCTGCTCGCCGGGGTCAGCTGGCATCGGCTTGTGTGATGAGCAGGTCGATCCGCTCGATGAGGCGGCGGTGACGGGCGGCTTCGTCTCCCCAGCCGCGTGCCTGTGCGTCTGCGGCGAGCGCTTCGGCGTCGGCGCGCTGCAGCTGCAGCACGGGCAGGAAGCTGGCCCCGGAACGGAAGTTCGGGCAGTGCTCGCAGATGTTGGCATAGGCGCACGGGCCCTGGGCGGCGGTGCGCAGGCAGTACCCGCCCGCGAGCCGGGCCTTGATCAGCGGCGCGTCCCTCCAGTTGCCGCCGGTGACGGCGGCCAGCGGCAGCTGGGTGCGCTCGCCGGGCAGCACCGGCCCGAGCTGGGCCTTGGCCAGGGCGAGGGCGCGGGTGTACTCGTCGCGGACGGTGGCGTCGAACAGCCGCCCATACCGCAGGCTCATCGCCGCGGATACGTGCCCCAGCAGCGCCATCAGGGCCTGCAGCGAGCAGCCGGCGTTGACCAGGGCGGTTGCATAGGTATGTCTCAATTGATGGGGTACTACCCCGTCCAGGCCCGCTTCGGCGGCGGCCCGATGCAACTCGTCGCGCAGCGTGTATGCGGACACGCGGCGGCCCTGGTGGGTGAGCAGGAAGTCGGCCAGCTTGCCGGTGCGCGGGTGGCGCAGCGGCCGGCCCGGAGAGCGGTGCGCGGCGATCCGGTCGACCAGTTTCGTGGTCTCCTCGTCGATGGGCACCATCCGCTCAGTCAGCAGCTTGCCCAGCGGGATCTTCAGCCAGGCACCGGAGCCGGGAACCTCGTGCACGCAGTCCAGCTCCAGGTCGACGAGCTCGCCGATGCGCATCCCGGTGGCCCGCAGCAGCAGCAGCGCGTCGGCGTAAAGCCGGTTCGGCGAGTCCTCCAGCGCGGCCAGCAGCGCCCGCTCGGAGTCAGG
>DATJZH010000145.1:0-2667 GCA_035499215.1 Streptosporangiaceae bacterium
TGGAGCTGTCCTCGGTCACCCAGACCACGATCAGCCTGCCGTTCATCACGGCCGACGCTGCCGGGCCCAGGCACCTCAACACGACGCTGATGCGCTCCACCTTCGATCAGATCACCGCCGGCCTGGTCGAGCGCACCGAGGCGCCGGTCCGCCAGGCGCTGGCCGACGCGAAGCTGACCCCCAACGACCTCGACGAGGTGATCCTGGTCGGCGGGGCCACCCGGACCCCGGCGGTGCAGAACATGGTCCGGCGGCTGACTGGCGGCAAGGACCCGAACATGACCGTCAACCCGGACGAGGTCGTCGCGCTCGGCGCCGCGGTGCAGGCGGCCGTGATCAAGGGCGAGGTCAGGGATGTCCTGCTGCTGGACGTGACCCCGCTGTCGCTCGGCATCGAGACGCTGGGCGGGGTGATGACCAGGGTCATCGAGCGCAACACCACGATTCCCGCCCGCCGCACCGAGACGTTCAGCACCGCGGAGGACAATCAGCCCGCCGTTGACGTCGTCGTGCTCCAGGGCGAGCGCGAGCGCGCAGCCGACAACCGCGTTCTCGGCCGGTTCCGGCTGGAGAACATCCGGCCTGCCCGCCGCGGAGCGCCGCAGATCGAGGTCACCTTCGATATCGACGCGAACGGGATCCTGAACGTCTCGGCCCGGGACAAGGACACCGGCACCGAGCAGCGGATCACCATCAGCGAGAGCTCCAACCTGGACCAGGCCGAGGTCGAGCGCATGATCCGCGACGCCGAGCGCCACCGCGGCGAGGATCAGCGCCTGCGCGAGCTGACCGACGCCCGCAATGCCCTCGACAGCGCTGCCTACCAGGTCGAGCGGCTCCTGGCCGAACGCGCCGACTCGGTCGCGGTGCACGAGAAGGCGCGGGCCGAGACGCTGGTGTCCGATGCCAGGGCGGCACTCAAGCAGGAGGTCGCCCTGGACCGGCTCCGCGAGCTCACCGCCGAGCTCCAGCAGGTCTATCACGGCCTCGGCGCGGCCTCGGGTCCGCAGCGTCAGTCTGGCACCCCGCCGGGTCAGCCGCAGGGCGATGGCGGTGACGACGTGATCGACGCCGAGTTCACCCCGCATGA
Source organism: Streptosporangiaceae bacterium (assembly GCA_035499215.1). Lineage (GTDB taxonomy): Bacteria > Actinomycetota > Actinomycetes > Streptosporangiales > Streptosporangiaceae > DATJZH01. The sequence goes on from DATJZH010000145.1 coordinate 1,091, forward strand.
GTGAAGCAGCCGGCGGCACTGAGCCGGGGCCTGGCGGCACCCAGCTGCCCGGGGCCGAGCCGGACTCACGGGCGCAGACCGGGAGTCCCGGCCACGGGGTCGGCGTGGCCGACCTGGAGGCTCAGCTCGCGGAGGCTCAGGACCTGCGGCTGCGGGCCCTCGCCGACGCGGACAACGTGCGCAAGCGGTGTGCCAGCCAGATCCGCCGCGCCGAGACCGAGGCACGGGCCCAGGTGGCCAGGGAGTGGCTGCCGGTGCTCGACAATCTCGAGCGCGCGCTCCAGCACGCTCAGGCCGACCCGGGCGCGATCATCGAGGGCATCCAGGCCGTCCGGCAGCAGGCCCTGGGGGTGCTTGCCAGGCTCGGCTTCTCCCGGCGTGACGACACCGGCGCGATGTTCGACCCTGCCCGCCACGACGCGGTAGCCTCCCGCCCCGACCCCGGCGCCGTCCCCGGCACGGTCGTGGAGGTAGTGCAGCCGGCCTACGGCGACGGGGACGACCAGCTGCGGCCCGCGCAGGTGGTAGTGGCCGTGGCGGATGGCTAGGCAGCACGATGGCGCAGAGCCGTGACTTCTACGAGATCCTTGGCGTGCCGAGGAACGCGAGCCAGGAGGAGATCCAGCAGGCCTACCGCAAGCTCGCCCGCACCTACCATCCGGACGTCAACTCCGATCCCGCGGCCGAGGACCGGTTCAAGGACATCTCCGGGGCCTACGCCGTGCTGTCTGATCCGCAGACCCGCCGTCGCTACGACGCGTTCGGCGCCGACTTCCGCCAGGTGCCCGAAGACGTTGATCCGGAAGCATGGCGCCGCAGCCGGGCCGGCGCCGGCCCCGGCTGGGAGCGTCCCGATCGGGCCGGCGGGTTCGGCTCAGATTCGGGCGGCGGGTTCGGCTCGGGAACCGGCGGCATCGATCTCGACGAGCTGCTGGGCGGGCTGTTCGGCGGCCGGGCCGGCCAGGGCTGGGGCCCGATTCCCGGTGCCGACCAGGAGGCCGAGCTGGAGCTGACCGTGGAGGAGGCCTACCACGGCGGCCAGCGGTCGGTCACCTTGCAGGGAGCGGATGGGCAGCGGTCCTTCGACGTGCGGGTGCCGGCCGGCGTGACCAGCGGGCAGCGCATCCGGCTGGCCGGCCAGGGCGGCCGGGGCAGCGGCGGCGCCCGCCCCGGCGATCTCTATTTCGTGGTCCGGATCGCCCCGCACCCGAGGTACCGGGTTCAGGGCCGCGATCTCTACGTCGACCTGCCGCTCGCGCCGTGGGAAGCCGCCCTGGGCACGTCGGTGGTCGTGGAGACGCCCGGCGGCGAGACTAAGGTCAAGGTACCGTCGGGCACGTCGACCGGCCGGCGGCTCCGGCTGCGGGGCCGCGGCCTGCCGCATCACCGCGGCAAGGCCGGCGACCTGTTCGCCGAGGCCAAGATCATGGTGCCGGACAAGCTCTCTCGCGAGGAGCGCCATCTCTTCGAGCAGCTGGCCGCGACCTCGACCTTCGACCCCAGGCAGCCCGGGAGGCGGCGGTGAGCTACGCCCTCGTCCGGCCGGTGCGGCTTGACCTTGAGACGTTCGCACGGGC
>DATJZH010000146.1:0-2103 GCA_035499215.1 Streptosporangiaceae bacterium
CGATCTACATGGTCGATCCGCTGGCGAGCGGCGGTTTCATCTCGCTCGACACGGTCAGCCCCCTGAATGGGAAGACCTTCACGGCGATCTGGGACCGGCCGGGGACCACGACGCCGATCACTCTCGGCCCGGCTGGCTGACGCCGCGCTACCGCTCCTGCTCGGTGGGGCGGGATCAGCATCTCATGGACCGCGATGTGCCGCGGCCGGGTGACGATGTAGGTGATCGCGTCGGCGATGTCCCCGGCCGCCATCCTCTGCCCGAACTGGTTCCGCATGCGATTGCAGCCTGAGCCGCTGCGGCGACCAGCGGTCGGCGAGCTGACAGAAAGGGGTCACGACACGACGTCCGCCCCCGGCGCCGGGGACCAATGGCCCTCCACTTGACCGCAGTGGCGGCAGGAGCCTGATGCCGAGGCCGAGTGAGGTGTGTCATGTACGATCCAGTCGCCGACATCGGGCGGTTACTCGACGCGGCCAAGGCGGCGCCGTCCGTGCTCAACACCCAGCCATGGTTGTTCCAAGTCGTGGCCGACGATCGCATCAACCTGCGCGCCAGTCCCGGGCGCCGGCTCCAGCACATTGATCCAAAGGGACGTGAGCTGGTCATCAGCTGCGGAGCGGCCCTGTTCAACCTTCGCCTGGCACTGCGGGTCGCCGGGCACGATCCGGTTGTCTGGCTGCTGCCCAACGACGAAAAGGCGCCCGTAAGGGGAGACCAGCCGGACCTCCTCGCGTCTGTGGAGATCGTGAGCGCCCGTGCGCATCCGCCGACCTTCACCGAGCAGCGGCTCTACGAGGCGATCTGGCGGCGGCACACGAACCGGCAGCCATTTGAGAAGGAACTCGTTGGCTTGAACATTCTGGCCGAGCTTGAGCTTGCGGCCTGGCAGGAACGAAGCTATCTGTGGCTGTTGGGCCGGCGTGAGACGCGCAAGCTTCTGGCCGACATCAAAAAGGCCAACCGCAAAGTCAGTGAAGATGCCGATTGGCGGCGTAAATATCGGGCGGAACTTCAGCAATATACTGGCGAGCCCATGCTCAGCCGTCGCCTCGGGATTCCGTCCGAGGCCTTCGGGCCGCTGCCGGCGAAGGGCCATGTTCCCTACCGTGACCTGGGCCTCGAATGGCACGGTTCCGGGGAACGCGAGCAGATGCGATTCGAGAAGCATACCCGGCTGCTCGTGCTCTCGACGAGCACCAACAGACGGATTGACTGGCTCCGTGCCGGGCAGGGCCTGCAGCACGTCCTGCTGACGGCTGCCCGCCGCAACGTGGCGGCATCGTTCTATACGCAGTCGCTCGAACCCTGCAACGCGAAAGACAAGGCCCAGAATCCCTGGTCACTGTGGCCCAGGGCCAGGTTCCCACAGATGATCATGCGCGTCGGGTATTGCAAGTACCCAGCCGCGGAAACACCGCGGCTGGACAACGACAGCCTGTGGGAAGACTGCCGGGTCCAGCCTTCGCCTTTCGTGCATTAGCACAGCAGGATCTAGCCGAGACGCCCTTCCGCGCCGCACCGCGCCCCGGTAACGGTGCGGCACGCAAGCGTCTCGGCTAGACGTCGGATCTGGGTTCCCGCGCCGTCCGGGCCGGTGCTGCGTTCATACCAGGGGGACTTCGCCGCCCGGCGCGGGCGCAAATAGAGGTCGTCAGCCTTGAGCGGGGCGGGGACGGCGAGCAGCATCCGTGCCAGCCGGGCGGTCCTGCCGGGTGCCCGGCGGGTAAGCGACCTGAGCCGCTCTTCCCGGCGGATCGCCACGGTCACCAGTACGCAGGTGCCGATGACGAAGACGACGACGGCGAGCGTTCTAAGCGCTGCGAGCGGCATGTTGAGCCGAGACCAGGCCTCCATCGTGACCCCAAGTGGCGGACGATTAAGCCGGCGCCTGCATATCCTGGCGCCCATGTGTACAGGGCAGTCAGGAACTTGCCTGATACACAGGATGCCGCGCCGCTGCCATCCGGGCGCGCGCCATGGCAAGATCGCCGGCGCTACGATGAGGACTCTGGGCTGAGGCTGTCCCAAAGAAGTGCCGACGCTGCGCCAGGGAGGTTGCCGGGTGGAAACGGAGCGAGGATTCCCCCAGCTTCGGCAGGT
>DATJZH010000147.1:0-2588 GCA_035499215.1 Streptosporangiaceae bacterium
TCGCCGAGTTCTTCCTCAAGGGGGTGCCGCCGGTGCAGGCCGGCCACGGCCTCGGCCTGTTCCTGTACGCCTTCGGCATCTTCGCCGCCATCATGCTGGTCGCCTCGCTGCGCACCAGCGTCGCCGTGGTCACGGCGCTGGCACTGCTGACCGCCGCCCTGTTCGTGCTCGGCGCGGGCAACTACCCGGCCTCCACCGGGCTGATCAGGACCGGCGGGTGGATCGGCCTGGCGCTGGCGGCAGCCGCCTTCTACCTGGCCCTGGCCAAGGTGTGCGAGGCGGTCTACGGCCGCGAGATCCTGCCGGTCGGCCACCTCGCAGAGAAGTAAGTATCGGAAACCTGAACAACCTAGAAGGGCATGCAGTTATGGGCCGTTACGCGGAAGCGTTCCAGCAGAGCCTCACCGACCCGGACGAGTTCTGGGGCGCGGCTGTCCAGGGGATCGACTGGTACACCCAGCCGACGGTCATCCTGGACAAGACCAATCCACCCTTCTACCGCTGGTTCGCCGACGGCGTGCTCAACACCTGCTTCAACGCGGTAGACAGGCACGTCCGCGACGGCCGTGGCGACCAGGCCGCGCTGATCTACGACAGCCCGGTAACCGGTGCCGGCCGCAAGATCACCTACCAGCAGCTTCTCGATGAGGTCGCGCGTTTCGCCGGCGTGCTGCGGGACCTCGGCACCAACGCCGGCGACCGGGTCGTCATCTACATGCCGATGATTCCCGAAGCGGTCGTCGCGATGCTCGCCTGCGCCCGGATCGGCGCGGTGCACTCGGTGGTGTTCGGCGGTTTCGCCGCCCCCGAGCTGGCGGTGCGCATCGAGGACGCCGCTCCCACGGCAGTGGTCTCGGCCTCCTGCGGGCTCGAGGCCAGCCGGGTCATCGAGTACAAGCCCATCCTGGACCGGGCGATCGAGCTGTCCAGCCACAAGCCGCAGGCCTGCGTCATCCTGCAGCGCCCGCAGGCCACGGCCACCCTCGTGCCGGGGCGTGACGCGGACTGGGAGCAGGTCATTGCCGCCGCCCAGCCGGCCGACTGCGTCCCCGTGCTCGCGACCGACCCGCTGTACATCCTGTACACCTCCGGCACCACGGGCAAGCCCAAGGGCGTCGTCCGCGACAACGGGGGTCACGCGGTCGCGCTGCACTGGAGCATGCGCAACATCTACGACATCGATCCCGGCGAGGTGTTCTGGGCCGCCTCCGACATCGGCTGGGTCGTCGGGCATTCCTACATCGTCTACGCCCCGCTGCTGGCCGGCTGCACCTCGGTGCTCTACGAGGGCAAGCCAGTGGGCACGCCCGACGCCGGGGCGTTCTGGCGGGTAGTCGCCGAGTACGGGGTGAAGTCGCTGTTCACCGCGCCCACCGCGTTCCGGGCGATCAAGAAGGAAGACCCGACGGGCGAGCTGACCAAGAAGTACGACCTGTCCGGTTTCAAGATCCTTTTCCTGGCCGGCGAGCGGCTGGACCCGGAGACCTACCGGTGGGCGAAGGAGCTGCTCGGCGTCCCGGTGATCGACCACTGGTGGCAGACCGAGACTGGCTGGGCAATCGCGGCGGACCTGATGGGGCTGGAACCCATGGTCACCAAGCCCGGCTCCCCCACCATGCCGGTACCCGGATACGACCTGCACGTCGTCGAGCCCACCACCGGCAGGGACGTCCCGCCGGGAGAGACCGGGGAAATCGTGCTGCGGCTGCCGCTGCCGCCGGGCTGCCTGACCACTTTGTGGGGCGACGACCAGCGGTTCATCGATTCCTACCTGTCGCGCTACGACGACGCCTACCTCACCGGCGACGGCGGCTACCGCGACAGCGACGGATACCTGTACGTGATGGGCCGCACCGACGACGTCATCAACGTGGCCGGCCACCGGCTGTCCACCGGCGAGATGGAGGAGGTCCTGGCCAGCCACCCCGCCGTGGCCGAATGCGCCGTCATCGGCGTCAACGACCCCCTCAAAGGCCAGATCCCCCGCGGCTTCGTCGTGCTCAAGGCCGGCGACCGCACCGATCCCGACTTGGTCACGGCGGAGCTCGTCGCGCTGATCCGCGAGCACATCGGCGCGGTCGCCGCGCTGCGCAGGGTGGATATCGTCGCCGGGCTGCCGAAGACCCGATCCGGCAAGATACTGCGCAAGACCATGCGCGGCATCGCCGACGGCCAGGACGAGCCCGTGCCCTCCACCATCGACGACCCGGCCACGCTGGACGCCATGCGGCCGATTCTGCAAGACGGCGGCTGACCGGCACGACGGCCAGGCAATCCGGGGCACGCTGACCGCTCGCGCCGCTGGCTCTGGCCAGCGCGGGCGCCGGGGTCCTGGCCGCCGGCCGAGGTGTCGCTGGCAGGAAGGCACCCGTCCGGCGGCCAGGGCGCCAGCCGCGCTCTCTCAATGGGCGGCGCTGGCGGTCGCCACGAGGACGATGATCGCGATTATCAGGAGGCCGACGGTGACCGTCACATAATGCTCGATCCGGCGCAGGCTGATCTTCGCCTGCCGGTCAGCCTCCACAGCCGTGCCCGCCGCCACCCAGGATGACTGCGCCGCGCGGACAGCGGCCTCGGCAGCGGCTCCG
>DATJZH010000148.1:0-2215 GCA_035499215.1 Streptosporangiaceae bacterium
ACCTGTTTCGCCACGCACGACGGCATCCCCGCCGTCCCGCGCGCCGCGTGGCGCCGGTAGGTGCCGGGCGGCATGCCGACCAGCTCGGCGAAGCGAGTGCTGAAGGTGCCCAGCGACGAGCAGCCGACCGCGAAACAGACCTCGGTGACGCTGAGGTCGCCACGACGCAGCAGCGCCATCGCGCGCTCGATCCGCCGCGTCATCAGGTAGCTGTACGGCGACTCGCCGTAGGCGAGCCGGAACTCGCGGCTGAGGTGCCCGGCCGACATGTGCGCGCCGCGGGCGAGCGCCTCGACGTCCAGCGGCTGCGCGTACTCCCGGTCGATCCGGTCGCGGACCCGGCGCAGCCGCGCGAGGTCGCGCAGCTGCTGCGCTGCGGCGGGTCTGCCGGTCACACGCAAGATCGTACGTCGCGCCGCAATCGATGCCGAGCTCCGTGTCGTGCTCGAGCCTCATCACCCGGCTGCAGCAACTCACACAATGATTTACCCGGATCTGATGCATCGGACCACTGCCTGACGGGACGGGTACCGGCGGACCGCAACCGGGATCATCTCGCGCGGCAACCGGAAGGCAGCGAGGCTATGAGGCGAGCATGGCCAGGATGCGGGACCATGCATCGTCGCGGGCTTGCTGGCTGAACGCTGGCGTGTCCGGCCAGAAGAACGCGTGCCCAGTGCCTGGGTAGCTGACCAGCTGATGTTCTGTACCCGCTTTGCGCAGGGCGGCTTGGATCTGGCTGCGCTGCCCGGCATCGATCAGGGTGTCTTCTTCGCCGACCAGGTAGACGATCCGGCCGCTGATCCCCGGGGTCAGGTCCAGCGTCGGTGTGGGCTGGCTCATCGGGATATCGGTGGTGGGCAGCCAGCCGCCGTAGAGGACGGCCGTCCGGCTGATCGGGAGCCGGCAGGCCGCAAGGTAGCTCAGGTGGCCGCCGGCGCTGAAGCCGATCATCGCGACCCGCTCGATCACGGACTGTGATCTCAGCCAGCTGATGCAGGCCGCCACGTCGGCCAGCGCCTGGTGCCGTTGGATGCGGCGCAGGAGATCGAAGCCTTCCTGGCGTCCGGCATCATTGCGTTCGAGCCAGCGTCCGGGCGGGGCATCCCGGTGGTAGAACTCCGGCGCGATGGTGAGGTAGCCGGCCTCGGCCAGGCCGTCGGCCACACCGCGGATGTCGGGGTTTACCGCGAAGAACTCGTGAGCCACGATCACCCCGGTCGAGGCCTGGTCAGCGGGCGGGCGAGCGAGGTAGGCGGGCATGGTGGTGCGGTCGGCGACACGGATCTGGACCGTTGCGTTCGTGAGCGTCATGCCTCCAGCCTGCGTGCGGACGATACTGGTAACCAGAGCAGACTCTTACTGGTATCGGCATGAGTACCCTGGACCTATGGCGGTTGCCGGAGATCCTCAGGCCCTGGGGCAGCTGCTCAGATCGCGACGCGAGCGCCTCCTGCCACAGGATGTCGGCCTGCCCGCAGGCAGCCGTCGGCGCACCGCGGGCCTGCGCCGCGAGGAAGTCGCGCTACTCGCGAACCTGTCCACCACGTACTACACGTTTCTCGAGCAGGGACGCCCGGTGCGGCCATCGGCTCAGGTGCTGGATGCTCTGGCGTCCGCACTGCGGATGTCCGCGGCCGAGCGCCGTTACCTCCAGGTGCTCGCCGACGGACGCGACAACGTGGGCAGTGCGGGCACGGTGGTGACGGTGCCGCCGGAACAGATCGGCCCAGGTGTAGTTGACCTGGTCCAGCGCCTCGATCCTTTCCCAACGTTCGTGAAAGGGCGCCGCTGGGACGTGCTGGCCTCAAACGCCGCCGCGCGGGAGCTGTTCACCGACTGGGAGGCCATGCCCCCCGGTGAGCGCAACTTGGTGCGCTGGATGTTCATGACAGACCGGGCCTGCGAGGTCTACCTGGAATGGGAGCCCGAAGCCAGGGCAATGCTCGGGCGATTCCGGCTCGCCGCTGCCCGCTATCCAGGCGATCCCGATTTCGAGGACCTGATCGCGGAACTACATCGCGACAGCGAGCGCGTCCGGGACTGGTGGCCCCACCACGAGGTAACGGCCGTGGGCAGCGGATCAAAGAAGCTGCTTCATCCAAGGCTCGGACCGATCGACTACTCACACGTCGTACTTCAGGTCGCCGACAATCCGGACCAGACGCTCGTCACCTACTCCCCGGCTAGCCCACCCCCGTAGCCGCACCGGCCG
>DATJZH010000149.1:0-4222 GCA_035499215.1 Streptosporangiaceae bacterium
CGGCCATCGCCGAGCCGCCAGCCCCCGGCGTAACCGCAGGACGGGCAGGTGAAACCGCCAGGCCAGCGCAGCCACTCCAGGTAGTCGAGACAGTCGGAGTCGGTGCGGAACCATGCCTGGAACTCGCCCACGGACCGGGGACAGTGCCGACCGCCATGGGGTCTGGTCACCCGGCCCAATCTGCTCCGGTTAAATGGAGACCCCCAAAGCCCGCATATTCTCCGACGCCCGGGCCAGCGTCGCAGCAAGCGCGGCGGTCATGGCCTGACCGGCCGCCAGCGGAGGATGCTTCTCCAGCACCAGGGCGAGGTGGGACAGGCACAGCCGCTGCGGCGGGCCGGCGCCGGATGCGCGGGTGGCCAGCTCCCCGGCTGCGTCCTGCTCGGCCCGGGCGAGGACGGCGCAGGCCGGACAGGCCCGGGCCCGGTCCAGGCCTGCGACGCGGCCAGTCAGCTCGCCGGCGTTGCGGCTGCCGGCATCTGCTTCACGCAGCTCACTCGCGAGCTGGCTGGCCAGCCTGGCGTACCCGGCAGAAATGCCGACCGGGGATGCCAGGTGGGCGTACTGCCAGGTGTGCAGCGGGCAGAACCCGCCGGCCTCGGCGTGCCGGGCCTGGTCGGCTTCGCTGGTTGCGAGCAGGAACTGCCGGCGGATCAGGTACTCGCTCTGCGCCGTCTCCAGCTTGGCGCAGATTACGCACGCCGCGCCGGGTTCTGCGGGCAGCGGCCCGGCCGGCTGCCCCGCCTCGTGCTCCGGGCCGGCAGCTGCCGGAACCCGGGCGGCCAGTGACTCACGGAAAGAAGCGAGCCGGGCAGACAGATCAGTCAGGACGGCAAGGTCGCCGTCGCGCGGCGGAGCCGACAGGTAACGCCGGAACTGGGCGGCCTCAGCGGAGGCCAGCCGGCCGGCGTGCTCGCCCACCCGCCGCGCCCAGTCCGCAGCGGCGACCCGGAACGCAGTCCCCGCACGGCCGGCGAAATCGGCCACCGCGCCGCTGATCGCGGCGGAGATGGCGCCGCCGGCCGCCTCGGCAGCGCTGCCGCGGCCACGGCGCCGCCGGGACCTGGCCGGTGGGTCCGGCACGGTCCAGTCCACCACGGGGACAGTCAGCCGGGGTATCTCCCCGGCCGCCCAGCCCGCCGGCACGCCGTCCAAGACCGGCAGGCCCGCGAGGGCCGCCCCCATCTCCCGCGCTGAGCGCGCCAGGTCCAGCAGGACGCTGATGTCGCTGGCCGAGGCCGCGATCAGCGCCTCGCCGATCTCGGCTGCCCGGTGCTCGAGCCAGTCACCGGCCGCTTGCCGGCCGGCCAGGCGCAGCGCCTCGAGCGCGCCGGGTACCGGATCGCTGCCAGGCTCGCTGACTGCGCCGTCCGGAACCAGCGCAGCCGGCCCGAGCAGCCCGGCGAGCTCGGCTTCCCAGGCATGGCCGCGCTGGGCGATGACATCGGTCATGGCGGCCTCGGTCGCGACGGTGATCCGGCGCGCCACCGCCGCGAGGCGATCCTGCAGCTCGCCTACTCGCGACTCGAACCCGGCGACCATGCTGTCATGGGCCGGACCGGCGGTGAGCTCCCCGCCCCGCAGGTCACGCTGCTGCCGGGCCAGCAGGCCGGCTGCCGCCGCGGCGACATTGCTGAGAGCGACCCGGCCCTGCTCGGCGGTGAGGAACCGGGTCAGCGCATCGCGCAGCGGCCCGATGCCGCCGGCGGGTTCCGGTCCGGGACTGCGGGCGATGGCGCTGTCCAGCGCCTGCAGTGCGGAGATCCCGAACACCGGCGGCTCGGCGGGCAGGCTGTCGCGCACCCAGCGCTGCACGTAGCCGGTTACCTCCGCGGCGTCGGCGTCGCCGACGAGGTCACGCTTATTGATGACCACGAACAGCTTGCCGGCCTGGCCTGCCGCAGTGATCAGGAAGTCCGTCTCTGCGGCGGTGAGCGCCGAGTCGAAGCCGCTGACGAACACGACGGCGTCGGCCTCCGGCAGGTAATCCAGCGTGGCCGCGGTGTTCGCGGCGATCGCCGATCCCACGCCGGGAGTGTCGACGAACTCAAAGCCCAGCCGCAGCAGCTCGGCCGGGATCTCCACCTCCACCGATGCCACCTGCATCCGGGTGCGCTCGGCGCTCGCGCGGGCCACGAACCGGGCCACGTCGGCCACCGGCACCTCGACGGGCAGGGCCGCGGCGTGGCTGCGGACCAGGGCGCGGGCCCTGGTTCCGTACCGCACCGTGGTGACCACCGAGGTCATCGGCAGCGCCCCCATCGGCAGGTACGCCTCGCCCAGCAGCGCGTTCATCAGCGTCGTCTTGCCGCGGCTGAACTGGCCGATCACCGCCAGCTGGAACCGCCCGGCCGCCAGCCGGGTCAGCAGCCCTCTGATCTGCTGCTCGCGCTGATCATCGCCGTAGGCGCGGGCGATCGGCAGGACGGCGCGGATCATGTCCGCCAGTTCCAGCCGCTGCTGCTGGTAGCCGGTCAGCCCGTCCATACGTCAGCTCTCCGGGTGGCTGCCGGTCCCTGGCGGCCGCGACCGGGAGGCGCGCCGGCGTACGGCGACCAGGAACGGTACCGCGGCGAGCTGTGCTGCCACGGCGAACGCGGTCACCGCGTCCAGGGACACGTCGAAGAGGACGCCGATGAGCACGCTGCCGGCCACCCACGCGGTGCCGTAGCCGCCGGTGAACAGCCCGTAGGCCGACGCGCGGCGGTCCGCCGCGACCATCGGCGCGACCGCGGCCGGGATGATGGATTCCTGCACGCCCATCGAGAGACCCCACAGCGCCACCCCGAACACCGCGGCCCAGACGCCGCCGAGGAACACCAGCGGCGCGTACGCCGCCCCGGCCACGGTCAGCGGGATGAGCACGCCGATCCCGGCCTTGTCATACAGCTTTCCGAAGATGAGCGACCCGGTGCCGCTGACTGCCATCGCGACCGCGTAGAACACCGGCACGATCGGCGCGGAGACCGTGCGGGCCTGCTGGAAGTGGAAGGCGATGAGCGGAAAGTCCGCCAGCCCGGCCGCCACTAGGGCGGCCCCCGCGAGGTAAACCCAGAACACCCGCGGCAGCCCGGAGGTGGTGACCTCGGCCGCCCCGGCGGCCAGGTCCTGCGGGCGGGGGAAGAACCGCCGTGCGACCAGCACCAGTGTCAGCGTGATCACGGCTGGTGCGGCGAGGGCCACGAACGCGAGCTTGTAATCGTGGTTACTCACCGCCAGGACGAGCGCCACGAGCAGCGGGCCGAACATGGCGCCGAACTGGTCCAGTGCCTCGTGCACGCCGAAGCCCCAGCCGTACCCCATTTCCCTGGCGGCGTGCGACAGCATGGCGTCCCGCGGCGGGTTGCGGGTCGCCTTGCCGACCCGCTCGGCGATGATCAGCAGCGCGGCCACCTCCCAGTTCCCGGCCAGCGCCAGCAGCGGCACCGCCGCCATCTGCACCACGTACCCGCCGATGGTGATCGGCCAGTACCGGCCAGTGCGATCGGCGCCCCGGCCGGAGAACAGCCGCAGCCCGTAGCCGAGAAACTCGCCGAGCCCGCTGATCACGGCGATCGCCAGCGCCCCCGCGCCGAGCGTGCCCAGATACGGTCCGATCACCGAGCGGGAGCCCTCATAGGTGAAGTCGGCGAAGAAGCTCATCACCCCGACCAGAAGCACGAACTTCAGCGCGGGAGAGGCACCTGCCAGGCGCTGTCTGCGACCGGATCCCGCAGGCTCAGCGTCGGTCCGGGCCGGCTCAGTGGGCGGACGCGCGGTCATCTCATCATCTCCAGCTCCGGGACAGGCTTACGTGCAGACACCGAGCCAGCATGGGCTGCAGCGATTTCAGGGAAATACTGAGGCACCCGCGGCGCGAGAACCCGTCCGACAGGCGGCGGCGCCGGCTGACCGTGTCGCGGCAAGAAACCATGACTTGCGTGCTGGTGCCGCCCAGCCAGGTGCCCAGCGCACCGACTGCCGTCGGCACGGGGTAGCGGTGAGCCAGCCGGACGGGTTCAAGGAGTGTCCCGCCCGTTCTTCCGGGCGGTATGCGGCATGGCGGCCTGCACGGGCATGACGTGCCGCAAGCGAGGATGCCGGCCGTGCTGAGGTCACGGTCGAACATCGGGCAACTAGCCTCCTGTCCCGGGGGTGGACAGGGACTGTTGGCGGCGACCGCGATTAACGGCGAGCCCCTCCGCCGTCTGCGCTTCTGATCATAAATCCGGCTTGGCACCCG
>DATJZH010000150.1:0-4864 GCA_035499215.1 Streptosporangiaceae bacterium
CGAGTCGGCCCGCGCCCGCGGCAAGGCCATCGGCGGCGCCGCCGTCACCGACGATGCCATGCTCGCCGTGGCGCTCCACCTGCGCGGGCAGGAGCTGAGCCTGCGCGACATCGCCGCCCGGCTCGTCATCGCCACGGGCAAGAAGAAAGGCCAGCACCCGTCCCCGGCGACCGTGCTGCGCATGCTCCGCGACCACGACCAGAAGACCGCCGCGGCGGCCGCGGTCGCCTGACCGTCACCTGCTGACTCGCTCCCTCTGCCGCCCGGCACTACCAGCCGTTATCACCTTCCCGGTGACTAGCTACGGTCCCGCTCAGGCGTGTAAGCCCACGTCACCCGCGCCGGCGCCCCCTTCCTGTGCCGCAGCCGCGGCCGTTGCTGCGGGCATGCCACGCGAGGCGGGCTGCCCGGCCCGATGGCGGCACGCCGCGCTGGCCGGCGAGCTGAGCCAGCGGGCCGCCTGGGGCAAGGCGATCGGCGGTGCGGCCGTCACTGACGACGCGATGCTCGCCGTGGCGCTCCACCTGCGCGGACAGGAGCTGAGCCTGCGCGACATCGCCGCCCGCCTCGTCATCGCCACAGGAAAGAAAAAAGGCCAGCACCCGTCCCCGGCCACCGTCCTGCGCATGCTCCGCGACCACGACGAACAGGCCGCCGAAGTCGCCTGATCCCCCGGCGCAGACTATGAGGCGCGGGTCCTTATCCCTCCTACTTACGGGAGCGCTATGGCACCCCATCATGCGGCGCGCGGACTGCCCGTTCCGTTGCGGGTCAGCCCCGGCCGCGGTCAGGCTCGGGCTGGACCTCGCGGAGCAGTATCCACTGCTCGCCGCCGTGCTGGCAGGTGAGCTGCAGCCGGATCGGACCCTCGCGCTGCTGCTGCCACTGCTTCGGGCTCATGTTCATCCAGCGCCCTGGCCGGGTGCGCACCAGGCTGAGGCGGTCGCAGTTCTGGCCATCTGCCAGGGAGTACGACCGCGGCCTGGTTGTCCTGTTGTCACTGACCTGCGCACTTGCGCCGGTGTTGAACTCCCACGGGCCCCAGACGAAGCGAAGCGCATCCTGCTCGCCGAGGCCGCCGGGAAGCCCGTGCGCCCAGTGATCGGTGCCGGACTCGTCAAGGATCACGACGATCACTTCATCGAGCATGCCCAGGCCAGCTGGCCCGGTCAGCGTCAGCCGCAGCTCGCCGTGATCACCGACGCCGTTCTCTCCCGCCGTGCAGATGATCTCGAACGCCGGGGTCAGCTCGGTGTGCCTGCGCTGCGCATCAAGCGCAGCCGTTGTCTCCGCGGCGGCAGCCGACCTCGCGGCCGAAAGGTCCGACCGGCGCGCATACCAGACTGCACCCAGCGAACCCGCAGCCGCCACGATCGACACCACCAGCGCCGCAATGATCATGGCAGCGAAGAGTAGCCCTGCCGTCTGACAGATGAACGGGCAAAACGATCCCGTCGCCGAATCGGGCCAGTAACCCCTGTCTGGATACAACGCGTTCTTCCGGCGAGCCCGGGCATCGGCCCGAGCAGGCCGCGCACGTAGTCGTCGGACAGCGGCGTGCCGTCCAGTGTGCAGAACAGCTTGGTGCCGTGGTTTGCCGGTATAGGAATTGCTGCCCGGACCGGGTCCGGGTCCTCGGCCCCCTCCACCCCGGCACCCTGACCACGCGCAGCAGCATCGCCTACCGGACCGGCGAGTGCGGGAACCGCCGCGGTCCTAGCGACGCGAGGGACCCAGCTGTCGAAATCACCCCTGATCCTCAGCCTGCTGTGCCTCCTGCCGGTGCCGGCCTGCCTTGGTGAGCGCCTGGTCGGCTAGGTTCGGCGGGCCCGCTACGACGAGGACTGCCCGCACGCTGTAGGTGGTGAGCCCGTCCTGGCGGGCCGTCTGTGACCTTCGTCTCGCCGTCAGGCTGGGGGCATGCGCTCTGGCGCGGCTCAAGTCGTGTGCTCAGCTTCGCCTGCTGGCCGATGGCAGTCACGGTGCCATAGCCGTACCTGGACACGTGGCCCCGCGCCTTCAGCGGTTGGGTTCTGGCATCTGCGAGCCCGATATCATCCCGGCTGCGCCGTGATTAGGCTCGCCGGCCGGTCGAACAGGGATCGGACCTGGCGTGCCGACGACGGCCGCCGACCGCGGCATATCTGGCTGATCCCTGGTAGCGCCGCTGCTCGATCTGCACGAGCCGATCGATCGGCCAGGCCTGGACGCGGCCCGGAAAGCGGTGACCGAGGGCGTCACCGCGGCGCTGACCGCCTGCGGTGTGCCGGGCCCGGTTGCGGCCCTGCCCGGCCATTTCCTTCCGCGCGGCTGGGCCGACAGCTGCCCATCTGCCTGTCGGCCGGCGGCGAGCCCGTGATCGGTCCGTCGCGTAAAGTTTCCAGGGTCGCGCTGGCTAATTTAGCCAGCGCCGCATGTTAGGGGCACTGGCCCGTTGGATACCTTCTCAGGACCCTGGAATGACTTGTCCTCAAGCCATTCGGAAAGGGCGCTGCGGAACTCCTCATGCCTATCACGGTCGCTGGCGTCAGGGCCACGTGAACGGGAATCTTCCATGAGCACGCCGTAACGTATGATTATCAGGATCGCGCGGAAACCGGCAGAGCAGCAGGTGCCTGGCACTGGCCAGAATACGCAGAGAATTGAACAGGGCATGCCCGCGCACGCATTCGGAGAACCCCGTGCAGTGAGTTAATCAGTATTTTTACTGAATTCGCCGAGTCTTGAGCTCGGGGACTAAAGCCCCTGGTATCAGCCGGGCACGGACAGTCACGCTAGTGCTGATTTCCTCTGCCCGAGAAAGCCGTGCAGCGGTCTTTCCAGAGGAACGAAAGGATGAGCCATGATACGGCATTCCTGGCGATTACTGAGCTTAGCCGCGGCCACGACAACCGTGATCACCGTCATGGGCGCTGCCAGTGCCGCCGCGTCCCAGACCAGCCCCGCACCCAGCCCGTCGCCGACCAGCCCCGCACCCGGCCCGGTGTTCACCGGACGGCTGTACGGCGTCACTGCCACCTCCCCCGGTAACGCCTGGGCGGTCGGCCTCCACCCCGACAGCTCGCTCATCATCCACTGGGACGGCAGCACCTGGACACAGCAGCTAGCCGGACCCGGCTATTTCTGGAGTGTCGGCGCATCATCGGCAGGCAACGCGTGGGCAGTCGGCGGAACAGACTGGTTCGCATCCCAGACGATGACCTACCACTGGGACGGCACCGCGTGGACGCACATCCCCAGCCCGACCCCGGCGGCGACTGCCCTGCTAAACGGCGTGACAGTCTCCGGGAACGAGGCGTGGGCGGTCGGAGCCACCGGAGTCAGCCCCGGCAACCCTGACCTCAGCCACGCCAGCCCGCTGATCGAACACTGGGACGGGACAGCCTGGAAGGTGATGCGAACCCCGCACCTGCCCGCTGCGGCCCATGCAGGACAGCTGCAGAACGTGACGGCAGTCTCATCGCGTAACATCTGGGCGGTCGGCTGGATCGGCTCCGGACAGTCCGGGTCTGACTCGTTCCGGCCGCTTATCGAACACTGGAAGGGCAGAAGCTGGTTCCGGGTTAAGAGCCCAGCGGTCGCACCGCAAAGCGTACTCTCCTCAGTCACCGCTACGGGATACCGGCACGTATGGGCTGTCGGCGCTACGAGTACGTTGGGCGCCACTAAGACACTCACCGAACGGTGGAACGGCAGCACCTGGTCAGTAGTGCCCAGTCCCACGCCAGATTCCGGCGCGCATCTGAAGAGCGTATCTGCCAGGTCACCGCGAGACGCCTGGGCAGTCGGGCAGACCACCTATAACGGTGTCTGTCCCACGAAATGCCAGGCAGTCATCGAACACTGGAACGGGAAAACCTGGCAGATACCCAGCCCCGACATCAACCTCAAACTCCCGAGCGCGTACCTGACTAGTCTCTGGGGAGTATCCGCGATCCCGGGTGGCGGTGCCTGGGCAGTCGGCACAACTGATTACGCCACGACTCTCATCCTGCACCTCCCCATTTCCGCCGCGCCGGCCCGGCGTCAGCGGGGGTGATTCCGGCGGAATGACCAGGCGGGCCGTAGGGGGGTGACGGTGGCGGTTGCTGCTGTCCTGGTCATGATCGTGGTGGCCTCTCCGGCGGGGGTCAGGGGGTGTGCCTGCGGCCGCGCCGGGCCGCCGGCGGGGGGGATGGCAGGTCGCCGCCGGCGGCGCGGAGGCCGGCGGCGGCGCCTTCGATCAGCCGGAATGCCGGCTGGTCGAGTGTCTGCTCGCAGGCGGTCAGGAAGACGGCCGCGGCGCTGCGGAGCTGGCTGTGCTCGGCCCGGGCGGTTTCCGCGGCGGCCTGGGCCCGCTCGGTGTCGGTCTCGGCTCGCCCGGCCCGGGCCCGCAGGTCGTCGCGGGCGCTTTCGAGCACGGCGATCTGCGCCCGGGAGGACCGGGCCAGCTGGTCGCGCTCGCGGGCGGCGTCGGCGCGGGCGTGCTCGAGCTCGGCCAGGGCGGAGGCCTCGCCCTGCTGCGCCCGGGCGGTTTCCTGCCCGGCGCTGCGGGCGGCCTGCTCGGCCGCGTCGGCTCGCTGGCGTGCCGCGGCGATGGCGGTGTCCCGCTCTGCTTGTGCGGCGGCGATGCCGTCGCGTGCCTGCCGGGCGGCCGCGTCGGCGGCCGCGGCGAGCTCGGCGGCCCGGGCCTGGAACTCGCCGCGGCCGGTGTCGAGTGCGGCCCGTGCGGTGTCGGCGTCGGCCTGGGCCCGCTCGGCCTGCCCGGCCATGTCCTCGGCGAGCTGGCGGGCCTGGCCGGCGAGCTGCTCGGCGGCCATCCGGGCGGCGGTCTCCCGGTCCCGGGCCCGCTCGGCCTGGTCGCGTGCTTCTTCGGCGTCGGCGA
>DATJZH010000151.1:0-2237 GCA_035499215.1 Streptosporangiaceae bacterium
CCTGCACCTGGAGCGAGCCGACGGGCGGTGCCTGGTTATGGTCGGCTCGGCGGTGCTGTCGGAGTACGCCGAGTCTGACGTGGTGATGCGGAACTTCGCGATCACGGCGGTGCGGCGGGCCGAGTTCGGGGGGAAGCAGGTCGCGGAGGTGTTCGGCCTGTCGGAGTCCTGCGTGTCGACCTTGCACGCGGCGGCGCTGCGGGACGGCTCGCCGGCGCTGGTGACGCAGCCCGGGCCGGGCCGGCCCCCGGAGCTGGACGGGGAGGCGCTGGACCGGGCACGGCAGTGGCGGGCGGCCGGGGTCAGTGACCGGGAGATCGGGCGGCGGCTGGGCATGGCCGGCACGACGGTCAGCCGGCGGCTGGGGCCGCGGGGCGCTGAAGCCCACGCGGCGGACGGCCCGCAGGAGGGACGGGCGGCGGGCTGTGAGTCGCTGGTCAGCGAGGAGGAAGCCGCCGGGGCTGCGGGGGACGTCTCCGGCAGCGGGCCCGAGCCTGCCGCTGGCCCCGTGCCCGCCGCGGCCGGCGGCGGCCCTGCTGCTCCTGCTGCTCCTGCTGCCCCTGTCCCTCCTGGTGACGGCACCGGCGTCCCCGGGTCCGGGGGCGGGGCGGGCGGCGGCATGGTGCCAGGGGCGGGCGGAGCGGTGGCGGAGGGCCGGGTGCGGTCGCGGTATGCGGGTGCGATGCTGCTGCACGCGTTCGGCGCGCGGGCCGGCGCCGGGGACGTGCTGGGCGATGCGGCGGGCGGCCTGCCTGCCGCGGCGCGGCTGCTGGCGGCCGTCAGCGCCCGCACCGGGCTGGGATACGCCACGACCGGGCAGTTCAAGCGCGTGGCGGCGGCCGAGGCCGGGCCGCTGGCCGGGCTGGTGGCCCTGCCGGACCTGCGGACCTTGCGGCCCGCGCTGGCCGGCGGCGCCGACCGCGCCGACCCGCTGCGGCTGCAGCGGCTGTTTGCGCAGGCGATGCTCGTCGCGGACCCGGTGACCTCCGGCGTGTACTACGTCGATGACCATTTCGTGCCGTACACCGGCGCCAAGCCCGTCGGCAAGGGGCCGGGACAACAAGCGGGGCCGGGCGGAGAAGGGCCGCGCGGACACGCACGTCACCGCGCACGACGGGCGGGCGGTGTGCTTCGTGTCCGGGGAGCCGTCCGGGCTGTCCGTCACGCTGCCGAAGGCGCTGGCCGGGCTGAAGAAAGCCGCCGGGCCGGGCGCGAAGATCATGCTCGGCTTCGACCGCGGCGGCGCCTACCCGCAAGTCTTCAAGCACTGCCGCGAGCAGAACGTGCACTGGGTCACCTACCGGCGGGCGCCGCTGGCGGTCCCGGCGATGCCGCCGGTCATCACCACGGTCACTGTCGGCGGCAAGACCCGGACCGTCGCCTGGGCCGAGGAGAAAGTGCAGCTCAAGGACTACGGCCAGGCACGGCAGCTCACCTTGTTCGAGCACGGCAAGGTCGTGCTGCAGATCCTCACTTCCGACTGCGATTCCTGCCCGGCGGAGATCCTGGACTGGCTGAAGTCCCGGTGGCGGGAGGAGAACTTCCTCAAGTACGCCAGCGAGAACTACGGCATAGACAAGATCTGCGACTACGCCGCCACCATCGAGACGAACACCAAGGTCACCAAGAACCCGGCCCGCAAGACCGCCAACGCCGCCGTCCGGGCCGCGGAAAACGAGCTGGCAGCAGCCGAGCGCGCCCTCGCCGCGCTGCTCGCCGACCCGGACACCACTCCCGCCGCCAAGAACAAGGCGATCCCCGCCGCGAACCGCGCGATCAGCGCCGCGAAGAAGAAAGTCAAGGAGGCCACTGCCGCCCGGACGAACATCCCGGCGAAACTGCCCGCCGACCAGATCGACCCTGACGCCCGCACCGCCGTGCTGCGCGCCGGGCGACGTGGCCTGCAGATGGTGCTCCGGCTGCTCGCGCACAACGCCGAGCACTGGCTCGCCACCCATCTGAACGCCTACCTGCGCGACGACGACGAATACCGCGCCATCACCCGCGAAACCATCATCCGCGGCCTCGCCGGCGTCATCACCTTCACCCCCGCGACGATCACCGTCACCCTCGAACCCGCCGGCCAGCCCCGCGTCACCCGCGCCCTCGCCCTGCTCATCGACGAGATCAACGCCCAGCCGCCATCCATCCCCGGCGACAGCCGGCCCATCACTTACCACATCGCGCCGAAGCCAGGCATTTAACCCCAGCCGCAGCACAACTTCCGGAGATCTGGG
>DATJZH010000152.1:0-3611 GCA_035499215.1 Streptosporangiaceae bacterium
ACGATCTCGATGAGCTTGGTCGGGTTGGAGTCCAGGTCCACCATGTTCCCCGCCTCCTTGGCGGCGGAGGTTCCGGTGTTCATGGCAACGCCGACGTCGGCCTGGGCGAGCGCGGGGGCGTCGTTGGTGCCGTCGCCGGTCATCGCGACCAGCTTGCCGCCTTCCTGCTCCTTCTTGATCAGCGCCATCTTGTCTTCCGGCGTGGCCTCGGCGAGGAAGTCGTCCACGCCGGACTCATCCGCGATCGCCTTGGCGGTCAGCGGGTTGTCCCCGGTGATCATGACGGTCTTGATGCCCATCTTGCGCATCTCGGCGAACCGCTCGGCGATGCCCTCCTTGACGATGTCCTTCAGGTTGATGACGCCGAGCGCGCGGGCCGTGCCGCCCGCCCGCTCGGCGACGACCAGCGGCGTGCCGCCGGCTGAGGAGATGCCGTCCACGGTCGCGCCGAGGCTCCCGTCCGGCGCGCCGCCGTTGTCGCGGATCCATTGCGCGACAGAGGATGCCGCGCCCTTGCGGACCTCGCGGCCGTCGGCCAGGTCAACCCCGCTCATCCGGGTCTGCGCGGTGAACTCGACGAACTCCGCACCCTGCAGCTCGCCCTGCGCGCGCTCCCGCAGCCCGTATCGCTGCTTGGCGAGCACCACGATGGAGCGGCCCTCCGGAGTGTAGTCGGCCATGCTGGACAGCTGCGCGGCGTCGGCGAGCTCAGCCGCGCTGACACCGCCGACTGGGACGAAGCCGCTGGCCTGCCGGTTGCCGATGGTGATCGTGCCGGTCTTGTCCAGCAGCAGCGTGTTCACGTCACCGGCCGCTTCCACGGCCCGGCCGGACATGGCCAGCACGTTGCGCTGCACCAGCCGGTCCATTCCGGCGATGCCGATCGCCGACAGCAGCGCGCCGATCGTGGTCGGGATGAGCGCGACCAGCAGCGCCACCAGGATCACCAGGCTCTGCTGTGCCTTGGAGTAGAACGCCATCGGCTGCAATGTGATCACCGCGAGCATGAAGATGACCGTGAGCGAGGCGAGCAGGATGTTCAGCGCCAGCTCGTTCGGCGTCTTCTGCCGCTCCGCGCCCTCGACCAGTGCGATCATCCGGTCGATGAACGTCTCGCCGGGCTTGGAGGTGATCTGCACGACGATCCGGTCGGACAGCACCTTCGTGCCGCCGGTGACCGCGGACCGGTCGCCGCCGGATTCCCGGATGACCGGAGCGGACTCACCCGTGATCGCCGACTCGTCGACCGAGGCCACGCCCTCGACGACGTCGCCGTCGCCGGGGATTATCTCGCCGGCCTCCACCACGACATGGTCGCCGAGCGTGAGCTGGACGCCCGGTACTTCCTCGATCCGGATCCTTTCCTGGCCGGGCTGCCAGCCGACCAGCCGGCGCGCCACGGTCTCCCGCTTGGTCCGGCGCAGCGTCTCGGCCTGTGCCTTGCCGCGGCCCTCGGCGACAGCCTCCGCCGTGTTGGCGAAGACCACGGTGAGCCAGAGCCAGACCACGATGGTCCAGTTGAAGACCGACGGCTTGGTGATGGCTGTGTAGGTGGTCAGCGCGGCGCCGACCTCGACGACGAACATGACCGGGTTCTTGATCTGGACCCGCGGGTCCAGCTTCTTGAACGCGTCCGGAGTCGCTTTCCAGAGCGTCCTGGCGTCGAGCATGCCGCCGCCGACCCGGTGCGGCTGAGCGCCGGCCGGCTTCTCCGCGCCGGCCGGGACCTCTGGCGTGGTGGTCACAGACATCAGTGCAGTCCTTCTGCGAACGGGCCCAGGGCGAGGGCCGGGAAGTAGGTCAGGCCGACGAGGATGAGGATCACTCCGACGAGCATGCCGACGAACAGCGGCTTGCGGGTGTCCAGCGTCCCGACGCTCGCGGGTACCGGCTGCTGTCTGGCCAGCGAGCCGGCCAGGCCGAGCGCGAAGATCTCCGGCGCGAACCTGCCGAGCAGCATCACGATGCCGCCGACGGTGTTGTACCAGTCCGTGTTCGTCGTCAGCCCGGCGAACGCCGAGCCGTTGTTATTGGCCATCGAGGCGAACGCGTAGACGATCTCGGTCAGCCCGTGCGGGCCGGGGTTGAGTATCGATGCCTGCGGCGTTTTCAGCCCGATGGACAGCCCGGCAGCGGTCAGGATCACCGTCGGCAGCGTCAGGAAGTACAGCGCGGCGTATTTCATCTCCGTCGGCCGGATCTTCTTCCCGAGGTACTCCGGGGTCCGCCCGACCATCAGGCCCGCGACGAACACCGTGACCATCGCCAGCACCAGGATGCCGTACAGCCCGGCGCCGACGCCGCCGGGAGCGATCTCGCCGAGCGCGATGTCGAACAGGGCAATGCCGCCGCCGAACGGGGTGAACGAGTCATGGAAGGAGTTCACCGAGCCGGTGGAGGTGACGGTGGTCGAGGCGGCGAACAACGACGAGCCGGGTATGCCGAACCTGACCTCCTTGCTCTCCATCGCGCCGTGCGCGAGCTGCGGGGCGATGCCGGCGTGCTGCGCCTCGAAGAAGCTGATGCCGCCGACGGCCGCCAGCCAGATGATCACCATGACCGCCAGCAGCGCGTAGCCCTGCCGGTTGTCCTTGACCATCTTGCCGAACGTGCGCGGCAGGCAGAACGCCGTCAGCAGCAGCAGGAAGATCTCGAACCAGTTCGTGAACGGGTTCGGGTTCTCGAACGGGTGCGCGGAGTTGGCGTTGAAGAAGCCGCCGCCGTTGTTCCCCGCGTCCTTGATGACCTCCTGCGAGGCCACCGGGCCGCCGACGATCGTCTGGTGCGCGCCGGTCAGTGTGGTCACCGTGTGGTAAGAAGCGAAGTTGTCGATCAGGCCGCCGGCTGCGAGGATCAGCCCGCCGACGACGGCCAGCGGGATCAGGTACCGGATCGTGATCCTGGTCAGGTCTACCCAGAAGTTGCCGAGCTTGTCGGTCCTGGACCGGATGAAGCCCCGGACCATCGCGATCGCGACCACGATGCCGACTCCGGCGGACAGGAAGTTCTGCACCGCGAGGCCGGACATCTGCACCAGGTAGCCCATAGTCGACTCGCCGCCGTAGTTCTGCCAGTTCGTGTTGGTCACGAACGACGCGGCGGTGTTCCAGGCCAGCGCGGGCGGCACGTTGGCCATGCCCAGCGACAGCAGCAGGTAGTGCTGCAGCCGCTCGAGGCCGTACAGGAACAGCACGCTGACGAAGGAGAACGCCAGCATGGAGCGCAGGTACGCGCTCCATTTCTGGTCTGCTGCCGGGTTGATGCCGATCAGCCGGTAGATGCCGCGCTCGGCCCGCCAGTGCTTGTCGGTGGTGAAGATATGGGCCATGTAGTTGCCGACCGGCACGTAGCAGACGGCCAGGGCGGCCACCAGCAGGGCGAGTTGCAGCCAGCCCGCGAAGGCGCTATTCATCAGAACCTCTCAGGCATGACGAGGGCAAGGAACAGGTAAACGATCAGCAAGATGCCGGCGATCAGGCCGACCAGGTTCTCAGCGCTCAAAGCGCTCCACCCCCCTCAGCAGGAGATAGAGCACGGCAAACACCACGATCGTCAGGCCGATGTAGATCACGTCTTGCATGGGGCCCTCCACAGGCGCCGCGTCGGACAAG
>DATJZH010000153.1:0-6828 GCA_035499215.1 Streptosporangiaceae bacterium
CGGATGCCCGGCCCGGGGGCCCAGTATCGGATGTCCGCGGCGTGGAGCTGGATTCTCCCGCCCAGGCCGGCCAGCCGAAGTTCCCGGCGGGCGGCGTCGATGACGGCTTCGGCGAGATCGATGCCGTCGACCAGGACCTGCGGGGCGACGCCCGCGGCGATCCTGGAGTAGATCGCGGTGCCGCAGCCGACGTCGAGGATCCTGCCGGGACGGGTCTCGCCGATCACTGCAGTCAAGTAGGACGCGATGAACGGCGTCGCGGCCTGCGACACCTGGGCGATGTCGTCGGCGTACTGGTCCAGGTCGGTGCGGCCGTCACCGGCCTTCGAGCTCAGCAATGCCTCAAGGTCGGCGTAAGGGCCGGTCTGGTAATCCAGCATCGATCGGTAGTGAGCGCGCAGGACAGTGTCTCCGGCCGCGACGGCGCGCGCCCGGCGCCCGCGGACACGGTACCGGCCGCCGCGCTGAGTGATCTCGCCGAGCTCGGTTCCGATAT
The DNA here is from genome assembly GCA_035499215.1 of Streptosporangiaceae bacterium. Classification (GTDB taxonomy): domain Bacteria; phylum Actinomycetota; class Actinomycetes; order Streptosporangiales; family Streptosporangiaceae; genus DATJZH01. The sequence goes on from DATJZH010000153.1 coordinate 497, forward strand.
CGAGCCAGGCCTGCAGACGTTCGTGCCGGACGCAGCCTGTCTTCGCGGCGATCTCGGCGAAGGTTCCGCCCCCGCTCAGGTCGTCGAGAAGGCCAGCCCGGATCGCGGAGCTAAGAAAGAGCGACCGGACGACGGCCCGGCTGTCGGTGATCGCCAGCGCTCGGGCCGTGGCGTGGCCGGCCCGGATGGTCTGGAAGATGCCGCCTACCTGAGCGCGGGACAGGCTCATCAGCGGGTCCGCGCCGGGGCTCGAAGTCCGAACGCCCGCTGGCTTAGCCAGCGCACCCCGCGAGTTGCGGCACCGGGCCTGCTCGTCGGGGGAAATGCTGCTAGGTCCATGGCCGGTACGAACAGTTCCCCGCGGTTGCTGAGGTACATGTAAATTGGGTAAGACACCGTGCCGAGCCCGCGGAGCAGCGCTGAGGCGTGAGCACCACGCAGTTTCTCGCCGAGCTGCGGCCGCTCACCGTCGACAGTGAGCGGCGCCGGTTCAAGGCCGAACCAGTGATAGGCCTGCGCCACGATGGGGGCGCGCCGGGCGTCAGCAATTCCGAGGTCGGCCAGCACCGCTTCGTCCACGGCCAGGGCATCCGGGCCGGCGTAAATGTACCGGATCTCGGCGGGGTGATGGCAGCCCATCACCCCGAACGGCCCGTCGGCGACGGGTGCCCATGCGTCGATGATCGCGAAGTCTGGCGGCGCGACATCCAGGAGCATCATCGTCGCGGAGCGGAAGTCAACCCGGCGTCCGGCGTAGAAGGTGTCATCGATGGCGCCGGTACTGCCCTCCAGCGTCGACAGGCTGAGATGAGCGAACTCGGTCGGGTCCGTCCGCAGCTTCGGCATCACGATCCTGAGATCACTGTCCAGCCACGTCGCGCTGATGGCCTTCTGGACGAACCCGCGGTCGAAGGTGCGCGCCCGAAGGTCCTGGCTGATGTCAACGATCCGGTAGGAGGGCGAGTTGAACCCGAAATAGGCGGCGACCGATGCCACGGAGCGGTTCGCGAACAAGGTGCCGTACACCGTGGGCGCCTCCAGCACCGCGACATCCGGCACGCCGTGCCGCCGCAAGTAGCGAGCCACGCACTCGACCAGGTCAGGATCGTTGACGTTCGAGTGATCACCCCGGTCATAGCCGAGCATGAACGAGACCCTGATCACTGCCGAGCGCGCACCGGCGGCCAGCGCATCCAGGCCCGCCCGGTCCAGGCACTGTTCCAGGACCGTGACCTTGTCCTCGTCGGTCCGCCCGCCGCGCACCGCGACCTTGGCCCGCGAACCGAAGGCCCGCCGTCCCGCGGGCTCATCCGCAGCGGCGCGCTGGACAGCAGGGACGAACCACGGACTAATCCGGGAAAGCTGCTCGGCCAGGCGCTCCGCCGGCAGGCCCGCGACAAGACGATCGTCCTCCGTGAGCGCCTCGGTCAGCAGCCGGAACGCTGCCGCGTGCCGCGCCTCATCGTCGCGGATCCGCTTGAATGCGGCCCGTTCTTCCTCCGACCTGGCAACCTGCACAAGACGCCGGTAGGCGAACTCGGCGCTGGCCTCCAGCGCCACGTTCAGTGCGCAATAGCGACGGAAAGTCTGATATCGCAGTTCCCGGGCAAGGGCCGCAGGCATTCTGTGGAGCGCACCAGCCGCTGCGACCAGGACGCTAGCAGCCCCGGTCCGAAACGGTGCCGATCGCGCCACGCGGTTGGTGGCGGTCGCCGATGTCCACCCCGACAGCGCGCCCTGGACCTGGCGGCCGTAGACCACAAGCGATGACGCCAGCCCGCCTGAGTCCAGCAGCAGGCCACGCGTGAACTCAGAGTGCAGCTGCTCATCCTTCCAGATCCACATCAGCGTCTGGCGGATAAGGGCACGCGCGTCCGCACCGACATCCAGATCCGCGACCCGTCCGGCCACCGCCTCTTCCCGGTAGGCCACAGCAACGATCTGCTCCCGTTCGAGCGCAAAAAGGAGCAACCGCTTGCGTTCCGCCCCGGGCCGCCCCCGGAATTTCCGGCGCCACCGTCCTAGCAGGACGCCCACGTCCTCCAGCAACACCGCCTCGAGCTCGGCCACCTCACCCCCAAATTGGCTCACCTTCAGCCCCTCGCGCTTCCCGCACCCCCACCAGTATCACTGACCTGGCCAGCAGCCCTGGGAACGGTCCTTCTGGCCGAACACCTCCGAGTCGGAGATTCAGCATCCCGCGCGCAAGCTGCCCCGTCGCGTCCTGGCCCGCGCCCGGATAGCCGAAGAAGACCCGACCACTTCCTGTTCACCGACATTGAGGGCTCGAGGCCGCTGCCGCGGCGGCTGGGGAAGGCGTTTACGCGCAGGAACATGAGTGTCTCGACGGGCACAGCACAGAAGCCTGGCCAGGCAGCGGCAGCTGCCAGCGCACGCCACCACCAGGCAAGACCCGCCCATCCCGGACCGGCCCGGCAGCTGACCGGCTCGCAGACCACCCGCATGGCGGGCACCAGCCCCAAATGGCAGCGCATCCAGAATGGGCACTTCTGCTGTACATTGCAACGCCGGCCATGGATCGCCAGGTGATGCGCACTAAACCGAAGTTACCGCCCGTTTTCTGGGTAATTCCGGGGCTGACCTGCGATTTTGCTGACGCTGGGGGTGGTTGTTCCTGGCTACGTCAAGGTGAGCGGGATCGGGGCGCCGATGAGGTCGAAGGCTTCCCGCTGGTCAGCGACGAGCCGGAACGCCTGCACAGCGAGCATGTCTGGCAGTTATGCGACGCCGGTGCGCGCCAGGTGATCGACCTGGCCGACCGGTAATCGTCGTACCGGAGATCAGGCCATTCGGTCTGCGGTCACTGCCGCGCACCTGCCGGTCACGACGGCCGCGGCGAACTATGTCTGCAACGGCGGCCGGGTAGTCCTGAATGCGGGCGGCAGTCTGGTTTCGACGCTTGCGATGAGCGGGGGCGCTGGGGATTCTGCAGGCTGCTCAAGGTTCTGTACGTTGCCGAGACCGCGCGGCATAAGGGCGTCGGCCGGCTTCTGATCCAGCGCTTGGACGAAATGGCGGTCCGGAACACGTGCAGCAGGGTGGAGGGGCGGGCGGACCAGGATAATCTCGCTGCGCAGAGCATCGGCCGCGCCAGCCTTGAGTGCGGCGGCGCAGCGCCGGGCGGCAGCGTGGTCGCGGTCCGGCCCGTCCACCGGGCGGGCGGGCCGGGGAACCGGCCGCCCGGTCAATGCTGGACCGGTGCGGATCGTGTCGATGCTCCCCGCCCGCCACTGAGATCGTGTACGCGCTGGGGCTCGGTGATCAGTTCACCGGCCTCACTTTCGAGCGCGACGAGCCGCCCCGGGCGCGGAGAAGGCAATCGTCGTCGGCGGCCGGGAGACGGGCCGCATGACGCCGGGCGGGACCGACAGGGATGTGGGTGAGCAGCTGGCCGCCGGCCGCGACCTGTACACGCTCGACGCGGCCGCCCTCGCGGCGCTGAGCCCGGACCTGATCCTGACCCAGGACCTGTGCCGGGTACGCGCGCTGCCGTCCGGCCACGTCGGCAAGCGTCGCCGTGGCTCAGCTGGCGAGTGTGGAGCTACCGGCGGCCCGAAGGCGGAAGCAGCGCCTGGGGGAGCCGTCGGCCGATGACGCCAGGCTGCTCGCCGCTGACTTCGAAGCCGACTACTTTGGGGCCGGCTCCGAGCCGCCGCGGTTTGCGGCGGTGGCCTCGCTTCACTGACCGGGTCAGAGCTTGCTGCGGATGGCGACCTGGAACAGTTCGGGCAGCCTGGGTTCGGCCGCGCTGGCGGCGATGCGCTGGCCGGCCCAGGCCAGCATGATCCCGTACACGACTGCGGCGGCCGCCAGGACCGGCATCCGCACTACCGCGGTTGCAGAGCTGGTGAGCTCGACCGCCACCACCACCGGTATGACGCAGACCCCGACACCGAGCAGGCTGCCGAACGTGCCCGCCAGCGATTGGCCCACGTAGCCCTCCGCCGCCCTGCGCACGGGGCTGCCGATGCGCCTTTCCATCGGGTACGGGGCTACGACGCTGAAGATGTTGCTCACGCCGAGGGCAGCTCCCAGCGCGGCGATTCCCAAGGCTAGAGCGAGAACGCCGTCGACCGGGTGGCCGGCCACGGCCATCAGACCAAAGGAGAACAGGGCCAGCAGCGGTATCCCGACCATGGCGAGCGCGATGTTCTGCCCGCAGAAGTAGGCGCGAAGCTCGCGGCGAGCGGTCAGGGCAACGGCTTCTGAGCCGAAGCCTGGCCCGGTCACGCCGACCGAGTTGGCGTGGAACACGCCCGTCATGGCGGCTCCCAGGCCGATGGCGAACAGGACCCCGCCCAGGTAGGCCGGGGTGGTGACGACGCGGAACGACGCCACGACCATGACGACGGCGATGATGCCCCAGTAGATCAGCGAGGTGGGCTCGCGGCGCTGGTAGATCAGGAACCTGGCGGCCACGGTGCCGGTCAGGCCGTACCTGGCGAAGGGCAGCGCGGCGCCCCTGACCTGGGATGCCTGAGTGGAGGTGTCGGCGGTCACCAGGGCGCGGCCCAGCGAGCGGATCCACAGCCAGCCGAGGACGCCGGTGACGGCGGCGAGGAGGACCAGGCGCAGCAGCGCCGTGCCCAGGCGTCCGGTGGAAGCGTCCTGGATCGCGTGCGCGGCCAGGCCAGGGGGAACCCAGCGGATCCAGCGGTCGACGCCGGCGAAGCTCGCGGCTCCCAGCCGGTGCTGAGCCGCGGCGTTCGGCACCACCTGGATGAAGAACTCATACAACGCGAAGATCGGCAGGACGAGAAAGGCCGCGAGGTCCCTGCCGCGGCGCGAGCGGAGCAGCCCGGCCAGTGCCGTGATGACGAACCGGGCAAGGGTGATGCAGAACAGCACCTGGAGCAGCACCGCCAGCACCGCGACGATTACGCCGGCCGCCCCCCGCGCCAGCCCGACGGTCACCCCCATCAGGCCGATCACGTTCGCGAGCGGCCAGGCTCCGGTGGCCGAGGCCGCCAGCAGGCCGATCGCGAGCGGGCGGGTCCGCAGCGGGTAGAGCGAGAGCGCCGCCGGGTCAAGCGTGCCGTCGAGGCCGAACACGAGAATCGGCAGGATCAGCCAGCCGAAGGCGAAGACGGTGAGCACGACGCTGGTCTCGTCGACGGCCGCGGCCTGGCCGCGCAGCAGGGCCAGGATGAAGAAAGTGCCCATCGCGAGCAGGCCCGCGATTATCGTGCTGATGATGAACGACACCTTGGCGCGGGTGGATGCGCGCAGCGCGTTGAGCAGCATCCGGAGTTTCAGCTGGACGAGGAGCCGAGCCACGGCAGTCCCTCCTCCTGGCCAGTGCGCGGGCCGACGAGGTCGACGAACGCCTGCTGCAGGGTCTTGCCGCCGCGCACCTGCTCTGTGGTGCCCGCGGCCACGATCTGGCCCTTGTCAATGATGCAGACGTGGTCGCAAACCTGCTCGACTAGTTCCATCACGTGGCTGGAGAACAGGACGGTCGATCCCGACTGTACGTAGCGGGTCAGCATCCGGCGGATCACGTCAGCGGAGATCGGGTCCACGCCCTCGAGCGGTTCGTCGAGGAACAGCACCGACGGGTTGTGGATCAGCGCGCATCCGAGCGTGGCTTTCTTGCGCATGCCGGTCGAGAAATCAGCGACGAGCCGCTTCGAGTCAGCGGTCAGGTCCAGCACGGACAGCAGCTGGGCGCCGCGGGAGCGGGCCTCGCCGGCCGGCAGGCCGTGCAACCGCCCCGCGTATTCCAGCAGTTCCTCGCCGCTGAGCCGGTCGAACAGCTGGGACTCGGCCGGCACCACGCCGATGATCGCCTTAGCCGCGCGGGGATCCGCCCATACGTCGATGCCGTTGATCCCGACCATTCCGCCGTCGGGCCGCAGCAAGCCGGTCATCATCAACAGGGACGTGGTCTTCCCCGCCCCGTTCGGGCCGACGAGGCCGGTGAAGCAGCCGGCCTCGACATCAAGGTCAATACCGGCGACAGCCTGCTTCTGGCCGAAGCTCTTGCGCAGTCCGCGGACCACTATGGCTGGCGTGCTCATGTCACCCTCTCCGACATCGTCGCAGCAGTCATTCAGTCGCCTCCGGCTAGCCGACCGCGAACAGGAGGATCTGCCTGGCCTTAAGTCTGCCGCCGGCCCGGCGGATCGCGCGCTCGCGTGTCCTGCCGGCGATCAGGTCGAGCCGACGGTCGACATCGGCTTCCCGCGCCGGTAGTGGCAGCGCAGCCGCAGCGGTGGCCCCAACCGGGACAGTGAAACCGGAGTGCTGGCTGACTCCTGCGCGGCGCTGCCGGGCCGAGGCGGACAATGACCCGGCTGGACGGCTCCGGA
>DATJZH010000154.1:0-9305 GCA_035499215.1 Streptosporangiaceae bacterium
CCGGGACCAGGCGGAGACACCCCGGGAGCGTTGAAGCAGAGACCTTGCGCCTGTGCATCTCGTGGACCTCTCGGACAGACCGGACGGCTCGGGCCGCACCATGCCTGCGGAGATACGTGATGGCCAGGCAGGGTCATGCGTAGTAGCGGTAGACGACCTGGGCGACGCAGACCGGTTTGGCTCCGGCGTCGCTCTCGATGACGGCGTCGACGAGGGCCTCGACGCCGCCCGGGACCTCGGTGAGGGCGGCCAGGGTGGCGCCGAGCCGGATCTTCGCGCCGGCCGGCAGTGGCGCGGGAAAGCGGACCCTGTTCAGGCCGTAGTTGACGCCCATGGTGATGCCCCGAACCTCGATCATCTCGGTCCACAGCGGGGTGACCAGGGACAGGGTGAGGTAGCCGTGCGCGATCGGCCCGCCGAACGGCCCGGATTTCGCTCGTTCGACGTCGACGTGGATCCACTGGTGGTCGCTGGTCGCGTCGGCGAACATGTTGATCCGGTCCTGGGTCGCCTCCAGCCAGTCGCTGTAGCCGAGATGCTGCCCGATCCTGGCCTTCAGCCCGTCGAAGCCGTCCACGATGATGGTCAAGGCAGTACCCTTCCGTGCCGTCCCGGTGGTGTGCTGTCCCGACGCTACGGCGGACGTCACCTCTCGACATCGGGCGCACGTCACCAAACCAGCGCCGCTGGTGGTGCTCGGGGTACATCCTCGCGACTGACGCACTTGCGATCGGACCCTTCGCCCTGGCCTGACCAGCCAGGGCCGTCACGGCCCGGCCGTCAGGGCCGGGAAGGGCCGACTTGGCGCAGGACCGTCGAGCCCAGCCACTGGGCGGCGAGCAAGGCTAGTTCAATGTGCAGGCGGTCCTCGCTGACGGGCCGACCGAGGCTCTCCTCGGCCTTGCCTATCCGGTACCGGACGGTGTTCTTGTGCAGTGTCAGCCGTTCGGCGGCGGCCACGAAGCTGCCGTTTTCCTGCAGGAAGACGCGGAGCGTATCGCGCAGCACGGCGTGGTGGCCGTCGTCGTCCGCGAGCGGTCCGAGGGTCTCGGTGACCCAGGCCCGGATGAGCTCCGTCGAGCCGGACATCAGGGCCAGCGGCGCGACATCGGCGAAACTGGTCACGGGCCGTCCTGAGCCGCCTGACGCCAGCGCGACGGCCTGTGCGCCCAGTGCCTGCTGATGGGTGCGGCAGAAGCCGGGGACGCCAGAACCGGCCGAGCCGAGGGCGAACCGGATCCCGGGTTCTGCTCCGACGGCGCACGCGCCGAGGAAGGCGTCCTTGAAACCGAGCGGGAGCCAGGCCCACGCACTGGATTCGTCTTGCGGCAGGAAGATCGGCCGTCCCTCAAGGCCTGCCTGGCGTGCCATCTCGCCGGTCGCCTGTTCCATCCGCCCGAGAGCGCCACCGCCCGGCGTCGCCTTGTCCATCCAGCACACCATGCCAACGTGGTATTGCCTGAGCCGGTATCCCAGGATCGCCTCGGAGGAAGCCACGTCGACCCGCTCGCCTCTCAGCAGCGCCCGGACCCGGGCGGCCCGGGCCACGCTGAGGTTACGCAGCCAGTTCTCCTTTCCAGCTTCGTAGGCGGACAGCACCTCCTCTGACACCTTGTCGATGTACGCCGAGGTGATTTCGGCGATGCGCAACGCAGCCGCGCTGACGATCGACGCGTTATCGGTGCTGCGCCCGAGCTCCTCGAGACACCAGTCCTGGAACCGGGCTGACCCGATGCGGTAGGCGCGTAGCAGCGCCGATGCGGGCACACCGCGTTGCGCCAGCCGGCGGGCGTATTCCTCCGCCGCCGCCGGCGCGTGCACGTTCTCCAGCTCGATGCCGTGCTGGACGATGTGCAGGAGGGTAGCCACGTTTTCCCCCACACTGGCTTCCAGCAGCGCGAGGACTTGCTTATCGCCGCGTAGCTGCGGGATCTCCCGGACGATCAGGCCATAAATGTCGGCGGACACCTCCGCGGTGCGGGGCGTAAGTGAACCCGAAACGTCCGACACGCTCTGCACAACAGGTGGGCTTGACCTGTCCACCGGGGAATAGTACGCCGTCGGCTTCCCAGCTGCCCAGCCGGCGCAGCCGGCCACTCGCTCGGTACCGCGGCCTCCTCCGGCAGCTTGGCGTACCCGGCCGCTGAACCCGAATCAGGTCATCTGGGGAACGACCCTGGCTCGAAGCCGGTCCGGGTGCATGACACCACGGTCCATTTGGAAACAAGAGGGATCAGCTCCCGAACGGACCGTGGTTTAACGCGCCGGCATGACGACCTGCCGTCCCGTGGGTCACGCACCGGCTGGCGAGGGTGATGCCGGTCCGGTCCCGGCTCCGGTGGCACGGATGGCGGCGGCGATCTCGGCCAGGTCGTCCTGCTTTAGTTCCAGGTGCGCCGCGGGCAGCCAGCCTTCGACCTGGCGAGGCGACCGGGCTCCCGCGATGGCCCCGGTCACGCCGGGGAAGGAGAGCGTCCAGGCGACTGCTATGGCGGCAGGCGTCACGCCGTGGCGTTCGGCGATCGGGCGCAGGGCCGATGACAGAGCCAGGTTGGCTCGCAGGGCGGGCGGGGTGAAGTCGGGGTGGCCGTGCCGCCAGTCGCCCGGATCCAGGCTGGCAGCCCGTTCGATGCTGAAGGCGCCGGTGAGCAGGCCGGAGGCCATGGGGCTGTAGACGATCACGCCGGATTCGTGCTTGTGCGCCCACAGGAGCACGTCGTCGGCCGCGTCACGGTGGATCAGGTTGAACAGGGGCTGGATGGCGTCCACGTTCCCGACGCTCTGGGCCGCCTCGAGCTGGCAGATGTCGTGGTTGGACAATCCGGCCGCGCGGATCTTGCCCTGGCGCTTGAGGTCGGTGAACACCTGCCAGTATTCCTCCACCGGAGTGCCGTCGGCAGCGGGCCAGTGCATCTGATAGAGGTCGATCCGCTCGGTGCGCAGGCGGCGGAGCGAGGCCTCGACCTCGGCCCGCAGGCTGGCCGGGTGGCCGACCCGGCGGGGCTCGGCAGACCGGTCAGCCGGATCCCAGACCAGGCCGCCCTTGGTGAAGACGTAAGGCCGGTCCGCCTCCGGGATGCCGGCCAGGGCGGCCGCCACCACTTGCTCGGAGTGCCCGAGGCCGTAGACGGCGGCAGTGTCGATCCAGTTGATCCCGGACTCGACGGCGTGGCGGATGGCGGCGATGGATGCGGCGTCGTCCTGGTTGCCCCAGGCGTAGGCCCAGTCGCCGCCGCCGATGGCCCAGGCTCCGAAGCCGACCCGGGTGAGATGCATGCCGGTCCAGCCGAGCCGGGTGGTGGGCAGGGAGGTAGTCACGGTCGTTCTCCTTTGTCGTTGGTTATGTCGTTGGTTGTGATGGATTGATCAGCCCGCGGCGGCGCCTAGGGCGGCGCTGAGCGCGGCGATGATGGCCCCGCCGACGGTGATAGCCAGGAACGACCGGGCGAAGCCGGTCTGGAAGAACGTGTGCCGCAGCCAGGCCAGGAGGAGCAGTTCGGTGGCGACGACGGCTATCGCCGCGCCGACGGCGGCGCCGTAGCCGGGGATGAGGAACGGCAGGGTGTGGACGATTCCGCCGGCGAAGGTCCCGCCGCCGGTGATCGCCCCGCGAAGCACGGGTCGGCCGCGCCCGGTGAGGTCGCCGGTGTCGGACAGGCCCTCGGAGAAGGCCATGCTCACGCCCGCACCGAGGGCGGTCGCCAGGCCGGTGAAGAACGCGGTCAGCGGGCGGTGGGTGGCCAGCACCACGGCGAAGATGGGCGCCAGGGTCGACAGTGACCCGTCCATCAGGCCGCTGAGCGCGGGCTGGACGCGCGTGAGCAGGAATGACTGTTCATAGATGGCGTTCGGCGGCGGAACTGTGGCGGGCGCGGTGGTGGCGGTCATGGCATGGTCCTTTCGTGCGATGTGATCCGGTGGGCGTCCGGCTCGCCGGGCATGCGGCGGAGCTCGAGTAGCTCGAGCCCGAGCGCCTCGATCTGGGCCAGTACGCCGTGCAACGCGGCCTGGTCCGCGACGGCGCCTCGCAGGAGCGTGTCCTGGCCCTGTGTCCCGGCGTGGAACGTGGGGAACGCGCGCAGCGTCGTCGTGCCGAGGTGGCCGCGGATACGGATCTGGTAGCCCGCCGGCGATGGTCGCCGATCGCCGGTCATCGGGTCACCGCCGGGTCCGCCGCGAGGGCCGTTACGATCCTGGCCAGGGAGAACAGGCACAGGACGGCGAGGAGCACCGAGAACGCGAGCACGGCCGGGAAGGTTCCGGTGATCCCGGACAGCACCCCGACGCCGACTACGGGGATGATCAGCCCGGCGTAGCACGCCACGAAGAAGGCGGAGATGGCATGACCACGCCGCTGGGGCGGGGCCAGGCGGTTGGCGGTGGCCAGGCTGCCGCCGAAGATGGCGCCTACGGCCACCCCGCCGGTGATGGTCCCGGCCAGGAACAGGCCCATCGCGGCTTGGGCCAGGGCGGCGACGATCAGGGCCAGCGCGACCAGGAACAGGCCCAGGCCGGCCAGCACGACCCGGCGGCTGCTGAACCGGGACAGCGCAACCTGGCTGACGGTCCCCGCCGCGAACATGCCGAAGACGACGGCGCCCTGGACGGCGTGGCTGCCCTGGTGCAGTACGCCTCCGATGAAGCCGGGCACCAGGGAACTGAACAGCCCGAGCAGGGCGAAGGCGGCGAACCCGGCCACGGCGGCGGCGGTGAACTGGCCCCGGCCCTGCTCGGGGAGGCCGAGCCCGGCGAAGCGCAGGGCGGGCCGGCGGCGCGGGCTGACCGTTTCGGGAACGAACCGCAAGGCCAGGGCCGCGGCGGCCAGGATCACCAGGTAGACCTCGAACACCAAGGTGGTGGGGTGGGGCGCGTACTGGGCGGACAGCCCGGCGATGAGGGGACCGAGGCCGAGGCCGCCCATGTTCGCCGCCGTGGCCGTCAGCGAGGCCCGGCGGCCAGCCGAGGCCGGGGTCAGCTCGGTCAGCGTGGCCGTGGCCGTGCCAGTCATCAGCCCGGCCGACAGCCCGGACAGGATCCGGCCGACGAGAAGCACTCCCTCGTCGCGGGCGAAGATAAACGCAACGGTGCTCAGCGCGCCGAGGCCCAGGGCCGCGGCCACTACCGGCTTGCGCCCGGCCTGGTCCGAAGACCGGCCCGCCAGCAGCAAGGTGGCCAGGACCGCGGCGGCGTAGACGGCGAAGATCACCGTCACCATGGCCGCGGAGAAGTGCCACTGGGCCTGGTAGATGCCATACAGCGGGGTGGGCAAGGTGGTGCCGAGCATGGTGGCGGCGAATATGGACGCCAGCAGCCAGAACGCGACACGGCGGCGCGTGGCCCGCCTGCCGGGCTCGGCGGGCAGCGTCTCAGTCGTGGACCGGTGATGGCGGAGACCCGTGACCGTGGTGCTCATGTGAGGCTCCAGTTGCTTCTCGTCTGTCGGACGGCAGAAAGCCTCGCGCCCGTCCGGGTGAGCCGGCGTCACACGGCCGGGTGATTCGGCCCTGGAGAAGTAAGGTGAGGGGTGGGCCTGTCGAGGAGGGCGCCGTGAGGCCTGCCAACTGGTCCGGGGCCGCCGATCTTTCGGCCGTCCCCAGGGCCCGGGACGGGGTCGTCTCTCGGCCCGGGCTGTTCGAGTTGCTCGGCAGCGCGGGGCGCGTGACCGAGGTGTCGGCGTCGCCGGGAAGCGGCAAGACGCTGCTGTTGCGCTCCTGGATTCGCGAGAGCGGCCTGGCCGCATGCGCCGCGTGGGTGCCGGTGCGGGACGAGGAGGGTGACCCGCAGCGGTTCTGGCTGTCGGTGGCCGGCGCGCTGCGGGACACGGCCGCCGGGTCGAAGCTGGTGCGGCCGCTGACGGCGGCGCCCGACCTGGACGGCTGGGCGGTCGTCGAGCGGTTGCTGACCGATCTCGGCGGGCTGCAGGACCGGGTCTGGCTGGTCATCGACGACGTGCACGAGCTGCGCTCGTCCGAGGGGCTGCGCCAGCTGGAGCTGCTGCTCATGCGCGCTCCTCCGGGGCTGCGGTTCGTGCTCGCGACCCGTCATGATCTGCGGCTGGGCCTGCACCGGTTGCGGCTGGAGGGCGAGCTCACCGAGATCCGCGCGGCAGATCTGCGTTTCACCCTGGACGAGGCACGGGTGCTGTTCGGGGCGGCCGGGATATCGCTGTCAGATACGGCGCTCGGAGCGCTGTACAAGCGGACCGAGGGCTGGGCAGCGGGGCTGCGGCTGGCCGCGCTGTCGCTGGCCGGGCACGACGATCCGGACCGGTTCGCGGCCGAGTTCTCCGGCAGCGAGCGCACGGTGGCGGAGTACCTGCTGGCCGAGGTGCTCGACCGGCAGCCCGAACCGGTCCGCCGGCTGCTGCTGCGGACCTCGGTGCTGGACCGGGTGAACGGCGAGCTGGCCGACGTGCTGACCGGGGGCTCGGGCGGGGAGCGGATCTTGCAGCAGCTCGAGCGGGCCGGCGCGTTCGTGGTCGCGCTGGATGCGCGGCGGTCCTGGTTCCGCTACCACCAGCTGTTCGCCGACCTGCTGCAGCTCGAACTGCGGGGCAGCGCCCCGGGCGAACTGGCCGCGCTGCACGCCGCTGCCGCCGGGTGGTACGACGAGCACGGGTACCTGGTGGAGGCGGTCCGGCACGCCCAGGCGGCCGGGGACTGGGCCCTGGCCGCCCGTGTGCTGTCGGACCACTGGGTCGGTTTCGGGCTCAACGGGCTGGGCGCCACCGCGCACGAGCTGCTGGCCCGGTTCCCGGCGAGCGTGATCGCGGCCGATGCCGAGCTGGCCGCGCGGATGGCCGGGGATGAGCTGGCCCGGGGGTCGCTGGAGGAGGCCGAACGGTACCTGGCCCTTGCCGCCCGGGGACTGGAATCTGTACCCGCGGACCGGCGCGGGCGCTCGCAGGTGTTCCTCGCCGCCATGGGCATGCGGTTTGCCCGCCAGCGCGGAGACCTCGCAACCGTAGCCGAGCAGGCGCAGCAGCTGATGTCGCCCGGCAGGGCCGCCGACCCGGCGCGGCTCGGGGTTGGCGAGGATCTGCGGGCGCTGGCGCTGATCGAGCTCGGCATCGCCGAGCTGTGGACGGTTGGCTTCGACGAGGCGGACCGGCACCTCGAGCAGGGCATCGCCTTGGCGCACCAGCTCGGTCGGCCCTTCCTGGAGGTCACTGGCCTGGCCCACTGGGCGCAGCTGGCGAGCTGGCGGTCCTTCGCGCTGGGGGCGCAGCGGAGCACGCAGGCCATCGAGCTGGCCGGGCGGCACGGCTGGACCGAGGAGCCGGTCGTCGGCGTCGCCCACCTGGCGCTGGGCATGGCGATGGTCGCCCTGGGACGGCTCGAGGAGGGAGAACGGTCGCTGGAACAGGCCGAGCGCACCGTCCGGGCCGAGGCAGAGCTGGCGGCCGGGATGAGGCTCCGCTACGCCCGCGGCCTGCTGGCGGTCGTGACCGGCCGTCCCGAGACCGCGCTAGGCGCGTTCCGGGCCGCCGAGCGCCTAGCCGGGCTGCACGTAACCGAACATACGCTCACCCGGCGGCTGCGATCACACACGCTGCAAACGCTCGTGCGGCTGGGCCAGACGCAGCGCGTCGAACAAGCTCTCGCCGAGATGAACGGGCCGGAGCGCGACAGCGGGCAGATGCGCAATGCCATGGCGGTGCTCCGGCTCGCCCAGGCCAATCCGGAGGCGGCGACGGTCGCGCTCGCCCCCGTCATCGACGGCTCTGTGCCGCTGCCGAACGCCCATCTGTGGGAGGTGCAGGCTTGGCTGCTCGAGGCGATCGCCCGCGACGCACTCGGTGACGCGGGCGCCGCGCGGCGCGCGCTGGAGCGTGCCCTCCATCTCGCCAAGCCGGAAGACCTGCTCTTCCCGTTCCTGCTTGACCCCGCGCCGGGGCTGCTCGAGCGCCACCGCCGGACGGGCACCGCTCACGCCGTCCTGATCTCCGAAATATTGAATGTGCTGGCGGGCAGGAAACCCGACTCGCAGTCCCGTGAGCCTCAGCACCTGCGTGAGCCACTCAGCGATGCTGAGATCCGCGTACTGCGCTACCTGCCCACCAAGCTCTCCGTACCTGAGATCGCCGACCAGCTCTACCTGTCGGTGAATACGGTCAAGACCCACATGCGGCACCTGTACGACAAGCTCGGCGCGCACCGGCGCCACGAGGCCGTCGAGCAGGCCCGCGCCCTCAGCCTGCTGGCACCTTCCCCACGCAGGCTCTGAATCACCCTCCCGACCAACCTGTCCCGGCCAGAGATCGAACCGAACTGTCGGTGTCGGTGAACACCGTCAGCACGCCGGCCTGACCTATGTGCCAGTTGCCTGGCTGACACTGGTCGTCAGTGGCGGCGCATCGAGGCCGCAGTGCAGGCACTCCTCGGGCTCGGGCGCCCCGGCGGGCCGGGATGCCCGCTGCGGATTGGTGATCGTGACGGCGGCGAGCAGGCCGCCGGCGGCGTACAACCCGCCCGAGATGAGCGCCGCGGCCCTGGATCCGGCGGCGAGCGCGTCCGGGTGCAGGTAGGCCGTGCCGGTGATGCCCGCCACCGCCGGCAGCACTGCTACTGCCAGCAGGCCGCCGAATCGAGCCAGGTCATTATTGATCGCCGAAGCGATGCCCGCGTGCTGCGCGGGCGCCGAGCTCATCGCGGTCGCGGTGAGCGGCGCGATCGCGAGCCCGAGCCCGAGGCCGAGGACGACGACCGCTGGCAGCACGGAGGTCACATAGCCCGACCCGGACGTGCTGAACGTGAGCATGGCCAGGCCCGCGCCGGCCATGAGCGGCCCGGCGCTCAGTTGCAAACGCGGCCCGATCTGGGTGGCAAGCTGCCCGGAGCGGGCCGACAGCGCCAGCATGATGACAGTCAGCGGCACCAGCGCGAGGCCGGAGGCGAGCGGCGAATAACCCGACACCACCTGGAGGACCAGCGGAAACAGGAAGGTCGCCCCCGTCAGCGCCCCGTACACGATGAACGTCACGGCGCTGGTCGCCGCGAACTGCCGCTCCCGGAGGATCGAGAGCGGCAGCATCGGCGCGGCCGCACGACGCTCACGGACCAGGAAGGCGGCCAGCCCCGCCACGCCAAGCAACGCCACCGTTATCACGGCCGGCGACGCCCAGCCGAGCGCGGGCGCCTCGATGAACGCGAACGTGATCCCGGACAGGAACACCACCGCGGCCAGCGCGCCCGCGTAATCCAGCCTGCCGGTCATATCCGGGTCACGCGACTCCGGGATGTGCCGTGCGCCGAGCGCGACAACCACGGCCGCGATCGGGACATTGATGAAGAAGATCCACCGCC
>DATJZH010000155.1:0-22232 GCA_035499215.1 Streptosporangiaceae bacterium
CCGTGTCCCCTACGACGAACTCGGCGAGGACTTCTACACCCGGCGCCAGAACCCCGAACACTACAAGGACAAGCTCATCGCCCAGCTAGCCAAGCTCGGCTACACCATCACCGTTCAACCCGCCCCAGCCGCCTGACCCAGTGACCGCTCACCCCACCCGGCTCCGCTGACGCTCCGCCGGGGTGCTGCCGCCTGCCCGGCTGAGGTCCAGTTTCCTCTCAGGCCGACCAGCCACAGCAGCAGCCCGACAAGGCGCAGGAGGCTGTCGTCGGCGAGGCGCCGGGGGGCTGTCGGCGTCCCACGACGGTGAGTTCAGGCGGGCGGAATGGACGGGAACATCAGTCGCCGCAGTGAGCCGGGAAAGGCCATCCGGTGGCACCCTTATCGTGCCCGCCGCTGCCTGGCTGCCGTCGGCGTGACTGACTGAGTTCGGCGTGGCTACGAAGGTGACGGCCCGGCTGACTGTGCCCCCACAGACGGGGTGGGCGCGGCTGACGGGGACGGCGCCGGGGTCGCCGTGGCCGGAGCGGTCGGCGACGGCGCGGTCCGCAGTGCCGGGGTGGCCGCGGGCGTCGGCGAGACGGTACCGGTCGGAATTACGGTAGGCGTCGGCGACGCTGTATAAGCGGTATAAGTCGGCGACGCGTTATCAGGCCGCGGGACGGTAACAGCCGGTGATGGTGCCGGCCTGGCTGGCCCCGGGTCAAACGATGTGCCCGAGCCGGCTGAACGGGTGACGACTGCGGAGACTGGCTTGCCCAAGGCCAGTTCCAGCGTCACGAGCACCGCGCCGGACAGTATCAGCACCGCGAGCGCGCCAGCTGCCATCGTCCGGTACGGGATGCTGAGATGGTAACGCGGGACGGGCCGGGGGCGCTTGCTGCCTGGCTGTATGCCCTCTCGGTGGGCTGTCCTGAACTGCTCCATCTTCCGCTGCGCCGTGTGGTGGGCGAGGATAACCCACTGTTCGTAGAAGAACGCGGACACCTGGGAGATCACGGTGCCGGCGATGAGCCCGGTCATCGTGCCCGCCACGCCCAGGAAGCTCATGGCTACCGTGACTGTGAGGGTGGCGCCGACCTGGGCGGCTATGACGGGAGTCTTGGACCGGAGTTTTTCGCGTTCGCTTTCCGCCAAGGCTCGAACCTGCTTTCTGCTGATCTGCGCGCGCCTGCCCATCGGGGAGCCACGCTCCCCGATGGGCGCTCAGGCGATGGGGGCGGTGAGCACGTTGCTGAAGCTCCACCGACCCGCGGGCTCGGTGCGGCGGTGGTCAGGCCGCTCGACTTTCGCTGTCGTAGAAGGGCTCGGTTATCTCCGTTCTTGGCATCACCGCCGCAGCAGGCCGACGTGGCCTGGCGGCCAGCTCGCGGAAGTGGCGGTCCAGTCGCCTCGCTTCGGGGGTCAGCGGCGAGCGGGCGACCCGCCGGAGCTCCCAGCTGATCACGTTGGCGGTTGCGGCTGTCGCGGCAGCACTGATGAGGACGGGGGTCCTGGCGGTTATGGCGGCTATCCGGGCGATACGAGCAGGGACCTGGCTCATGGTTTTCTCCTGTAGGGTCACTGACATCCGGGCATGATCATCTAATGTTGGCGGAAACGGGATTGCCCGGCCGCACGGGCCGTAAATGGCGACGATGCCCCTCGCCCACGGGCCGCGCCGCCTCACTGGCGGGCAAGCCTGGCGGTAGCTGTTACGTCGCTGCCTGTCCAAGAGTGCTGTGCATAGGACAATCCGTCAAATGGAGACATGATCATTACCGCTCAGGCGCCGCGGTCAGCTTGCACCGCGACTGTGACTACGTCAGGGATCCCGGTGTGACCGAGCCAGCGCTGCGTCCTACACGAATCGCACTGACCTGGCTCTCCGGCCATCCTTGGACTCGGTGACGCTGGCTTTCACTCGCCGAGGCAGCGGATCTTGACGACCGATACCACGACGTCGACTGTGCGCTGAATCTCATTTTCGGGACTTCGGCCATGCCAGGTACACGGCGACCGCCCTGCCGGGCGCGCCTGCCAATGGCCGTGGCCACCGGCAGCGCTGGTCAGCCGCACGTCATCCTGCCCGGCGCGCACGGAAACTCCTGGTCGTCGTCGGAGCCGATCCCGGGTGCACACGGGGCTGGCGAAGCGCATCCCGACTTCGCGCTGACCCGAACTGCTCGCGGCGACCGCGCGCGAGACCTCTCGCCACACCTGGGGCATCTGCCGACGACCCCACCAGGCACCCGCCCGATGGCACCACTAACAGGCCCAGCTCCGAGCAGCGCCACCAAAACCGGCGATCAACTGGGAAGATCACCAACCCGGACTGCGGCACCGGGAAAACTAAGAGCAAGAACCGGATAAAGAAAAGGTAATGAAATCATCATCGCGTCGCCAACCGATCGTCATGGCAGCGCGTCTCGCTTATACAAGCACGGGTTCTCGCCCGCGCACCCTGCAATCGGATCGGGATGGGCAACCATGCACCCTCTCAAGAAGAAACTCGTCACGGCTGCCGCAGCGGTCGGCGCCGCCGGGCTGGTGCTGGCGGGAGGGCCAGCGGTGGCGGCCAGCGCCTCAACCGCACCTGGAAACGGCGGCCACCACGGACAGGAGTACATCCGGGGCTTCCTTCGCGGGCCGACGGCGGTATCCAGCGCCCCGATAGTCCCGCTGCGGCTCAGCGGCGTGGTCAACGCCCGTGGCAGCATAAACCTGGGCGGCAACAGCTCGGTCGCCGACATCCCGACGTTCAAGGGCACCCTGGCTGTCGAGCACGGCAACCCGAGCCCGCCGCCGCAGATCAACCACCGGACCTGCCGGGCAACCGACACGATCCGCACCTGGACCAGGGTGCTGGGCAGCCAGAGCAGCGGCGTCTTCCGGGGCGCTCGCGGCCACGGCCGGGCGACGGCGGTGTTCTCCTACATCCTGCCGCGCCTGAATAACGGCAAATGCGACCTGAACGCCAAGCCGGAGCCGCACAGGGCGTTGATCTTGTTCTACGCGCACGGGTCGCTGCAGCTCCGCCACCACCACGACCACCAGTAGGCAGGCAAGTAAGGGCGAGCCTGTCACTCAAGGCGCGCCCCGTCACGGTGGGCGCGCTGGCCGGCACGGGCGGGCTCGTGCCAGCGGGGGGACCCGCGATGGCGGCCAGCGTGTCCGCCACCGGCCCCGGAGGGCGACTGCGGTGCCAGATCGACCGTCAGCGTCGACAAGCAGCCTGATCTGTCGCCATGAACTCCGTCAGCTGGGCAACCGGTGTCGCTGAACGTGCCTGCTCCGCCAGTGCTGTGACTTGCGCCGACGATTTGCTGGACACCCTGTCGGCTGAGCCGGCGGCTTCACGGACGTGACCCCTCCCGGGCAGGGCCGGAGGCGGCACCCTCCGGGCCTGGCGAACGGGCTGCGGGATGGCGGCTGCCTGCAGCGCCAGGCTTGCAGAACCCGTAAGTGCCGGGCGGGCCATCCAGCACGGTGCGGTGGTCGCCTGGGGCCAGGAAGGGCTGGAAGTCTTCGACGTCGCGCGCGGAGGCCGTGACGGCGCCGACGGTTCCGGAGCCGGCCCCGTGCCAGGCGAACACGGTGTCGCGCCCGGATGTGCCGCTCATCTCCTCGCGGTCGACGACGACGGTCAAGGCTGTGCCCGTCCGGGGAGAACGCCGCCGCACAGCTAGCCGGGCTGCAGGTGGCGCATAGCGTCTCGTCTGGCTGGGGCTGTCCGTCCGGGTACAGCGCGCCGGCCAGGAGGCTGCGGACCGTGGCGGTGCGGGCGGGGCGGGCCGGGTCGGCCAGGCTGTAGACCAGCACCGTGCCGTGGTAGGTCACGGCGGCTACCAGGTTCCCGCGGGGGGAGAACGCCAAGGCCTGGATGAAGTCGCCCGCACCGTCGATAGTGGCCATGCGGTAGGCGTGCGCCGGCGGGCACGGTGGCCGCTGTCGCCAGGGCCGAGGGACGGGGCAGCCAGGCCCGCGCCTGTCAGAGCGCCCGCGGCCTGTTCCCACGCCGAACCCTGCGGCCGGTTCCGCCTCGGCATGGACACCCGCCTGGACACCCGCCTGGACCTGACCGGGTCACCGGCTGAACGCCATGAGGCCGGTAGGAGTGATAAGCGGCTATTATCCAGTACATGGACCTGGCAGGCAGGCGATCGGCCAGGGGCTCCGCGCTGGTGACCACTGCGCGACCCTGGCACGTTATCCGGTACATCGCGCCGGGCACCCGGTGACTGGCGCGGCCGGCCGGAACGTGTCCGCCATTCGCGGCGGCGCCGTTACCCTGAGTGCCGCGGCGGACGAGTTCTTGTCTGCGCCGCGCATGTCCAACCCGAACACCCGCCGCGCCTACGCCGGGGCCATCGACCGGACCATCGCGGTACTCGGCCCGGGCAGGCTGCTCACCGACGTGTCTGACGACGAGGTCGGCGCCGCGGCCGTCCAGCTGTGGGGCGGTCGCGCCGAGGCGACCTGGAACCGGAACCGTGCCGCGATCGGCTCCTGGCTGACCTGGTGCCAGACCAGGAAGCGCTGGCCCGCACCGTCGGTCCCCGCAGACTGCGAGCGCCGCAGGGAACACCCCGGCCAGGCCCGGGCCGTGCCGAAGGCCGCGATCGAGCGGCTGCTGACCCGCCGCGATATCCCGCTACGGGAGAAGACGCTGTGGCGGATGCTGTACGAGACCGCCGCACGCACCTCGGAAATCCTCGCGCTCAACGTCGAAGACCTGGACCTGGAGAACCGCAGGGCGCCGATCCGCTCCAAGGGCGGCGCGAGAGAAGAGGTGTGGTGGGGCACCGGAACCGCCCGCCTGCTCCCCAGGCTGCTCCGGCTGCCTGACGGCACCAGCCGCGCGAGCGGGCCGCTGTTCCTGTCCGAGCGCAAACCCGTCCCCGCCCGGCGGCCCGGACCGCGTGACATCTGCCCGCACACCGGCCGGGCCCGGCTCGGCTACGACCGGTGCCGCGCCCTGCTCCGCAACTACACGATCACCACCGGCGGCGGCTGGGAACTCCACCAGTTCCGCCACAGCGCCGCGACTCATCTCGGCGACAAGAAAGTCCCGCTGCAGCTCATCATGGCCAAGACCAGGCACAAGTCGCCCCGCACCGCCATGCGCTACATCAGGCCCGGCGGCGAGGCCATCGCCGAGGTCACT
This sequence comes from Streptosporangiaceae bacterium, assembly GCA_035499215.1. Classification (GTDB taxonomy): domain Bacteria; phylum Actinomycetota; class Actinomycetes; order Streptosporangiales; family Streptosporangiaceae; genus DATJZH01. The sequence continues at coordinate 5,147 of DATJZH010000155.1, forward strand.
GAACTCCTCGACCCGCCCTGAGGGCGGCGAGACGAGGGCCGCCTCAGAGCCTCAGCGCGAAGATCATTGGCCAATAATATTACGTAATTTAGTTACATTACAATTTGACGCAATAAACGTTATAAGGTTGTGCTGTGAGCCGCCGGGGAGGAGCGCGACCATGGCTGAGCAGGCGGACGTGACGACGTGCCGGTACCCGGGGTGCGAGAACCCGCCGGCGCGGGCGAGCGGGCAGCCGGGCCGGCCGCCGGAGTACTGCGACGACGACGGGCACAACCGGGTGAGCGCGTGGCGCGAGCGGCGCCGGCTGGACGCCGAGCGGCAGGGCACCGTGACCACCGACGCCGACGCGGCCCAGCCGGTCACGATGGCCCGGGTCACGGTCGCCGAGCAGGTCCGCGCGCTGGCCGCCGAGAACGCCAGGATGGCCGGCATCGCCGAGCGGATCCGGCAGGCCCTCGCCACCGTCGGCGACCCCGCGGCCGCGGAGGCCGAGCTCGAGGCGACGCGGGCCGCCGCCGAGCAGCGGGCCGCGGCCGCCGAGGCGCGGGCCGCGGCCGCCGAGCAGCGCGCCGGCCAGGCCGGCCGGCTCCGCGCCCAGGCCGACCAGGCCGCCGAGGAGATGAGCGAGCAGCTAGCCGCCGCGCAGGCCCGCGCCGTCCAGGCCCGGGACGCCCTCGCCGGGGCCGCCAGCCAGCACGCCGCCGAAACCGAGCGGGCACGCGCCGACGCCGAAGCCCGGATCGCCGCCGCCGAGGCCGGCCGGGACGCGGCTCGCGCGGACGCCGGCCGCGAGCGGGAAGCAGCCCGCCAGGCCGGCCAGGAAGCCACCCGGGCGCGATCAGCCGAGGCCGCCGCCACCGCCGAAGCCGAGCGGGCCCGCGCCGACGCTGCCCGCGAGCGGGACGAGCTGCGCGCCGAGGCCGAGCGGGCCCGCGCCGACGCTGCCCGCGAGCGGGACGAGCTGCGCGCCGCGGCCGAGCGGGCCCGGGCCGACTCGGCGCGCGCCCTGGAGCAGGCCCGCGCCGACGCTGCCCGCGAGCGGGACGAGCTGCGCGCCGCGCTGGAATCCCGCGCCGGGGCCATCGAGGAAGCCCGCACCGACCTGCGAGCCAGGGCCGACCGCGCCGAAGCCGAACTCGACACCCTCCGCCGCGAGCGGGACCGGCTGCGCGCCGCGCTGGAAACCCGCGCCGGAGCCGAAGAGCATGCGCCCGGCAAGGCGCCGCGCCGCACCCGCCGCTCCGCCGCGCCCCCCGCCGACAGCCGGGCCTGACACGACCCAGGCCCCGGCAAGCCGGCCATCCTTTGCGGGACCGCGCGAGCGCCGCGCCGGGAGGAGGGTCAGCCTGCGCCGATCCGCCGTGCGGCCGCGGCCTTCGCGAGCATCCCGACCACGAAATCGCTGGTCGTGAGGCCAGACCCGGCCCGGGCGCTTCGCTTACTGGCATTCGTCCGCCTCGATGAGCAGTTCCATGCGCCGCCACAAAGGACACGTCGCGCCGCGACTCCGCGCCAAGGAGGTTCCTGTGAGGCTGGGCTGGCTGACCAGCGTGATACCCGCCTGCCCGCGGTGTGGACGCCGACGCAGCACCGGCCCGCACGCCGGGCCCTGCAGGGGACCCTTGTCAGGGTGTGCTGGGGCCGTCACAAGGCTCCTCGTCCGTCCACGAACAGTGGACGTATGTATCACCGGCTCTGGGCGACCCTCTTTCCCCGCAAGACCGTCATCTGAGCGGCCGGGCTGGCACCGGCGGCAGAACCGAGAAGAGCACGTGTCGTGAAACATCTTCACGCAGTATCGACAGCCGCGTCGCCTCACCCGTCCCCTGCCGGGTGGCCGGTGAAGGCGACCGCACGCCCGCCTGCTCCCCAGCGGATCCTGATCCTGCTCGAGCGCGACCTCCGGCCGGCCGATGTAGAGCGAATTCGCGCGATCGCCGGTCGGGGGCCCGAAAGCTGGCTCGCCGACGAGCACGAGAGCGTGGTGCTCGAGATCACGCGCGACGACGTCACGCCTGCCAGTCTTCGCGCGCTGCGCTCCATCGCGGGTGTGCGCCATGTCGTGCCGGTGACGACGCCGCATCCGCTCGTCTCCTCGCTCGATGACAGCTCGTCGCAGGTGCGTATCGGCATCGCCACGATCAGCTCCCGGACGTTCACCCTGATCGCCGGGCCGTGCGCGATCGAGACCCCCGAGCAGTCCAGCGCCGCCTGGGACGCGGCTGCCGGAGCGGGCGCGAGCGTCCTGCGCGGCGACCTGTTCAAGCACCGGACCTCGCCATACGGCTTCAAGGGGATCGGCAGGGTCGGCCTTGAGCTGCTGGCTGAGCACCGCCGGCGGCTGGGCCTGCCCGTCGTTGTCGAGGTGCTCTCGCCGCGGCAGCTCGAACTCGTCGCTGACGTGGTGGACCTTGTCCGCGTCGGCGCGCGCAACATGCAGAACCGCGACCTGCTGCTCGCCTGCGGCCGGTCCGGGAAGCCCGTGATGCTCAAACGCGGCTTGACCGCGACGATCGAGGAGTGGCTGCTCGCCGCGGAGACAGTCGCCTCCTGTGGCAACCTCAACATCGTTCTGTGTGAGCGCGGGATCCGGACGTTCGAGCCTGCTACCCGCAACACGCTTGACCTGTCCGCGATCGGTGTGGTCCGGGAACGGTGCCAGCTCCCGATCGTCGTCGATCCCTCGCACGCCAGTGGTCGTCGGCAGCTCGTGCCATCGCTGGCCCTCGCCGCGGTTGCCGCCGGCGCGGACGGCGTGATGATCGACGTCCACCCGCAGCCCGACCAGGCGCTGTGCGACGGGCTGCAGGCGCTGCTGCCGCACGACATCGCGCGGCTGGGCCCGCGGCTGGCACAGCTCGCGCGGCTGATGGGGCGCGCGGCAGGCTCGCCGGCCGCAAGCGGATCCGGCGAGCTCGATCGGAGGCAGCGATGAGCGGCTACCACATGACGCCCGATGAGTTCCGGCGCTGGGGCGGGGAGGCGATCGAGTGGGTGGCCCAGTACCTGGAGCGTGTCGAGGAGCTGCCCGTAGCGGCCCGCGTCGCACCTGGCGACGTGCGCCGCGCTCTGCCGGCTCATCCGCCTGAGCGCGGCGAGCCGTTCGGCGCGCTGCTGGCCGATCTTGACCGGGTGATCATGCCCGGGATCACCCACTGGCAGTCGCCGCGGTTCTTCGCCTATTACCCCGCCAACACCTCGGGTGCTTCGATCCTGGCGGAGTTGCTCGCCGCGGGTCTGGGCGTGCAGGGCATGCTGTGGTCAACCAGCCCAGCATGCACGGAGCTGGAATCGCACGTGCTCGACTGGATGGTGGAGCTGCTCGGGCTGCCGGCCCGCTTCCTGTCCACCGGCGACGGGGGCGGGGTGATCCAGGACTCCGCGTCGAGCGCCGTGCTGTGCGCGCTCCTGGCCGCGCGCGAGCGGGCCACCGGGGGACTCAGCACCCGCAGCGGCGTCGATGGCCGGCTCGTCGTGTACACGTCGACGCAGGCACACTCGTCGGTTGAGAAGGCCGTCCGCATCGCCGGCCTGGGCAGCGACAAGATCCGCTTCATCGAGGCGGATCGCCACCATGCCATGCGCGTCGATGAGCTGAGCGCACGGCTGACGGTCGATCTCGCAGCAGGCTTCCGGCCCTGCCTCGTCGTGGCGACGGTCGGGACGACGTCGTCGGGCGCGATCGATCCGGTAGCCGCGATCGCCCGGGTCTGCGCGCAGCACGGGGTGTGGCTGCATGTGGACGGGGCCATGAGCGGCACCGCGGCGGTATGCCCGGAATTCCGCTTTGTCAACAACGGCCTGGCACAGGCCGACAGCTACTGCGTCAACCCGCACAAGTGGATGTTCGTCAACTGGGACTGCGACGCGTTCTTCGTCGCCGACCGTGCCGCCCTTCTCGGCGCGCTGAGCATCCTGCCCGAATACCTGCGCAACGCGGCTTCAGCATCCGGTGCCGTGATCGACTACCGGGACTGGCAGATCCCGCTCGGGCGCCGCTTCCGCGCACTGAAGCTGTGGGCGACGATCCGCCACTACGGCGCCGAGGGCCTGCGCCATCACGTGCGTGAGCATGTCGCGCTAGCCCAGGAACTCGCCACCATGGTCGCCCAGGATTCCAGGTTTGAGCTGTCGGCGCCGTCGCCGCTCAACCTGGTCTGCTTCCGCCACCGGGGCGGGGACGCCATCAACGAGCGGATCCTCGACCGGCTCAATCGCTCGGGAGAAATCTACCTGACGCACACCCGCCTGAATGGGCGGCTGGTGCTGCGCATGTCCGTCGCCGCGGCGCAGACGCAGCGTCGCCACGTGCAGCGTGCGTGGCGGGCGATCCAGTCCGCCAGCGAGGCGCAAGGCGTCCCGCCAGGCGCAACCTCGCGTCCTGACACATCGACCACGGAGGTGTCCTTGCCGTGACCACTGATCGTTCTTACGACGTCATCATCGTTGGCGGCGGCCACAACGGGCTCGTCTGCGCGGCATATCTGGCCAGGGCGGGCCGGCGGGTCCTTGTCCTGGAACGCCGCAGCATCGTCGGCGGAGCCTGCGTTACCGAAGAGCTGATTCCAGGCTTCCGGTTCTCGACCGCAAGCCTCGTGGCCTCGCTGTTCCGCAGCGAGATCCTGCAGGAACTGCAGCTCAAAGCGCACGGGCTGCGCTTCCTGCACCGGGATCCGTCGGTCGTCGCTCTGCTGCCAGGCGGTGAGCACCTGATGCTGGGCGGCGACGAGCGCGAGGGGAGGGAGGAGATTGCGCGGTTCTCACCAGCCGACGCCGAGCGCTACCGGCAATACGGCGAACTGATGCGACGCCTGCACAGTCTCATGCGGGCGCAGTTCATCGAGGACGCAGGCCGGGAACTGGCGGCCGACCCCGTCGAGTTGAAGACCTTCCTGCGGAAAGCCATCGAGCTCAGCGACAGCGACCTCCAGCATCTGGTCAGACTCCTGTTCGGGAGCGCACGCGAGTTCCTCGACAGCTGGTTTGCCACCGATGCGCTCAAGGCGACGCTGGCGATCGACGGCATCACGGGAGTCAACGCGGGGCCGTCAGCACCCGGTACGGCCTACCTGATGCTTTACCACATGACTGGCATGACCGAGACCGGACGGCCGGCCTGGTCCCAGATCCGGGGCGGCATGGGCAGCCTGACGCAGGCGCTGGCGGCCAGCGGCCGGAGCTCGGGCGCTGACATCGTCACCGACGCACATGTCGCGCGCATCCTCGTCGAGGATGGCGAGGCATGTGGGGTGGAGCTGGCCGACGGCCGCGTCTTCCGCGCGCGCGCGGTCGCCTCGGCGGCCGACCCGAGGACGACGTTCCTCGAGCTTGTCGAGCCTCAGCACGTCCCCAGCGGCCTGCAGCACGCCATCCGCGCCAGGGACTTCGAGGGCGTGGCGGCGAAGATCCACCTGGCGCTGGACCGCCTGCCGGCGATCGCAGGGTTCGCCGACGGCGAGCCCTCTGGCCGCCACTATCAGGGCACGCTGCTGGTGGCGCCGTCGCTTGATTACCTCGACGCAGCGTACGCCGACGCGCGGGCGGGGCGGCCGTCATCGCGCCCGCACATCGAGTGCACGATCCCGACCATCCTCGACCCGTCTCTGGCGCCGCCGGGCAAGCACATCATGAGCATGTATGTGCAATACGCGCCCTACCACCTCGCCGACGGCAGCTGGGCACAGGTCAAGGAGCAGTTCGCCGACCGCGTGCTCGGTTGCCTCGAGGACTACATGCCCGGGCTCACCAGCGCTGTGCTCGACCGCCGCGTCTACTCGCCGGCCGACCTGGAGGCCGAGCTGTCCCTGGCCGGGGGCAACCTGTATCACGGCGCGATGTCGCCCGGCGACCTGGTCTTCGGTCGGCCCGGGCCCGGCTGCGGCGGCTATCGCACGCCGGTCGCTGGGCTGTACCTGTGCGCCTCGGGGGCTTCGCCCGGAGGGGGCGTGTTCGGCGTCCCCGGCGCTAACGCAGCACGCGTGATTGCCGCCGACCTCGCGGCCGGCCGGGTGACTGCGGGCAGCCGGCGGATCGCGGCCGTGCCTGAGGCGCCGGCCGCCCGATCTGCGTATCAGCACGCCACCTTGCCCCTCACTAAGGATGTATGCGAACGAGACGAGCGCCGCCCCGCCGCTGGCACGAGCGGCCTGACGGCGGGGCGCCAGGGGGGACCAGAGCATGGGTGACAGCGAACAGATCATCGACTACGACCTCGTCGAGCCGATCAGCCTCCCCCGGGACTCACACGTTCCGGCCGCCGCTTCCGGACCCGAGGAGTACGACGCGTATTTCCGCATCCGGCGGCACAGCCCTGGCCTGTTGTCGTGGTCGCGGACCTGCCTCGCCATCCAGGAGCGGGTGCTGGCCGACCTGGCTCGCGCTGAGCTGACGGCCGAGGAGCAGTGCGAGATGCTCCGGGGTTTCCTGGTCATGCAAAGAGTGACGCTGGAGAGGTGGGTCCGGGCGGCTGATCGACTGTCCAGTCCTGACCGATCCGAGGGAGGGGCGCCATGATCGCGCCCCCCGGCCCGGTCCTCTCCGAGGAGCAGGCCACGGCCGTGCGCCGGTGGAAGACCGGACATCACGTCTTCCATCTCCAGCTGACGGTCATGAACTCGGCACTGGACGAGGCGCTGGCAGCGCTGCGCGCGGGTGAGCGAGAGCAACTGACCGCACGCCTGCGGGAGCTGCGACTGCTCTATGACGCCGCCACCGTAAGCATGAAATACGCCGGGAGCTTCCCAAGTCACGAGTACACGACGCTGATTCGTCCATCGATGGATGAGCCGTTCGTCGGTGCCGGGTTCTCCGGGCTATTCAATAGCGAGCACGCGGCGATGCTGGGCGGGCTCAGGCAGCTGCGGCGCGAGGTGCGCCTCCAGCTGAAGAGGGACGGTGAGCCTGCGGAACTGCGCGCGGCCAGCGACGAGCTCTGGTCGGCGCAGGCGCGTAACCGCCGCAACCACATGTTCGTGTGTCAGCGGTTCGTGCCCGACGGCCGCTCACTGCTGAAGCAGTTCTACGAGCGGACCGGCGGTCACCCACCGGGCGCGCACCCGTGCCCGGCTCCGGAACAGAGGTGATGGCAGATGTCAGGGGAACTCGACGACCGCGTCTATCGAGTGGTTGTCAATCTGCAGGAGCAGTATTCGATCTGGCCGGCCGACCGGGAACCCCCGGCCGGGTGGCGGGCGGTGGGCCGGCCTGGCGCCAAGCAGGAGCGCCTGGGCTACATCGAGCGGGTGTGGACGGACATGCTTTCGCTGGGCCCGCGAGGACAGCGGGAGAGGGCGAGCTGCCACCGGGAGACAAGCGCGCACGCCGGGTCATCGGAGCGCAGCGATGGATGATCGCCATAGTGGGCTGTCCGCCGTCAAGCGCCGCCTGCTCGAGTTGCGCCGGGAAGAGGAGGCGGCCCGCCGGCGAGCCGGCCAGGCGATCGGGCGAGCCAACCGAGACAGCGGGCGCCTGCCCCTCTCGCCCGCGCAGGAGGGGCTGTGGTTCCTGGATCAGTGGGCACCCGGGTTGGCCACCGCCTACAACGTTCTGCTGGCCATACGGCTTCGCGGCCGGCTGGATGTCGCGGCACTGTCCGCGGCGCTGGACGCGATCATCGCGCGCCACGAGGTGCTCCGCGCGGCCTACCGCAGCGAGGGGGGGGAGCCCTGGCAGGCGCTCGGCGCGGCCGGAGCCGGGAAGCTGGAGGTGCGGGACCTGAGCGGGCTGCCCGAGGGCGAGCGCGAACGGGAGGTGGCGCGGCTGATCGACCACGAGGCTCACGCGCGGTTCGACCTGCGCCGCGGACCGGTGATCAGGCGCACGCTGCTGCGGTGCGGGGACCGCGAGCACGTGCTTGTGGTCCCGGTGCACCACATCGCCTTCGACGGCTGGTCGCGCGGCGTGTTCGCCGAGGAACTGGCCGAGCTGTACCGATCGCGCGTGGAGGGCCGGGAACCGAGGCTGCGCCCGCTCGCCGTGCAGTACGGCGACTACGCGGTGTGGCAGCAGGAGCGGCTGAGTGACGACATGCTCGAGGCGCAGCGGGCGTACTGGACCCAGCAGCTGCGTGACCTGCCACAGCTGAACTTCCCGGCTGATCGGCCCCGGCCGCTGGAACCCAGCCACCAGGGCGAGACGCTCGGGGGGACGCTGGACGCCGAGTTGGGCACTGCGCTGCGCGAGCTTGCCAGGCACGCGGGGGTCAGCCTGTTCACGTTGCTGCTGGCCGGCTTTCAGGTGCTTCTCTACCGCTACACGGGTCAGGACGATCTGGTCCTGGGATCCGCCTTTGCCGGGCGGACCAGGGCGGAACTCGAACCGCTCATCGGGTTCTTCGTCAACATGCTCGTGCTGCGAGGTGACCTGTCGGGGAATCCGGCCTTCCGCGATGTCATGGACCGCGCCCGGGACGTTGTCCTGAGCGCGGCGGCCCATCAGGAGATGCCGTTTGGCAGGCTGGTCGAGGAGCTGCGGCCCAGCCGTGACGGCGGCCGCAACCCGCTGTTCCAGGTCGCCTTCGGCGCGGAAGGCATGTCCGAGCCGGAGCTCGATCTCCCTGGCCTGCGCGCCGAGTGGGTGACGGCCGAGGGTCGGCACTCGAGGTTCGACCTGACGGTTATCGTGCAGGAGCGCACGAACGGCGAGATCGGGCTGCAGGTCGAGTACGCGACGGAACTGTTTCACCGCGATCGGATGCAGCGGATGCTGGGGCACTACGAGACGTTGCTCGCAGCGGTCGTGGCTGACCCCGGGCAGACAATCGATGCGCTGCCGTTGCTGACCGCAGCCGAGCTGGAGTGCCAGCGGGCCTGGAACAGCACGGAGCGGGAGTACCCGCGGCTCGCCACCGTGCAAGAGCTGCTCGAGACCCAAGCGCTCAGCCGCCCGGGGTCGATCGCCGTCTCCTGCGAGGGGGAGGAGCTCACGTACGGCGAGCTGGATCGCCGCGCCAACCGCCTCGCCCATCATTTGCAGGAACTCGGCGTGCAGCCCGAGACGGTCGTCGGCGTCTGCCTCGAGCGCTCGCCGGACCTGGTGGCCGGCATGCTCGGTGTACTCAAAGCCGGCGCGGGCTACCTGCCCCTGGACGCGACCCATCCGCCGAGGCGGCTCCGGTACCAGGTGGAGAATGCCGGAGCCAACGTGATCGTGACGACGAGCGGGCTGGCGGGCAGCCTGCCGCCGGGCGTGCGGCTGGTCAACCTGGATCGCGACGCGGCCGCGCTGGCCGCACGCCCGGTGAGCGCCCCGGCGAGCGGGGCCAGCCCGCAGTCGCTCGCCTACATCATCTACACGTCCGGGTCGACGGGCCGGCCGAAGGGCGTGATGATCGAGCAGCGCAGCCTCGTCCAGTTCGTGCACAGCGCCGCCAAGCTGTACGACATCACGCCGTCGGACCGGGTCCTTCAGTTCTCGGCCGCCACCTTCGACGTGTCTGTGCTCGAGATCTTCACTACCCTGGCGGCCGGGGCGCGATTGTGCATGGTACGAGCGGAGACGGCCCGCCACGCCGCGGAGCTGGCCGCAGCCATGCGCCGGGAACGGGCAACCGTCACCGACATCGCCCCGGCGATGATGGCGCTGCTGCCCGCTGAGGATTTCCCTGACCTGCGCACCGTGCTGGTGGGCGGCGAGGCCTTCCCGGCCAGCCTGGTGAACCACTGGAATCTCGCCGGCCGCCGGTTTCTCAACGTCTACGGCCCTACCGAGACCACGATCGCCGTCACGGCCCACGTTGCCGCACCCGAACCGCATGAGGAGCGCCTCCCGATCGGGCGGCCGATGGCCAACCATCAGCTGTGGCTGGTCGACCCCGCAGGAAACCTGGTACCGGTGGGGATTCCCGGCGAGATCTGCGTCTCCGGGGTCGGGTTGGCCCGCGGCTACGTCGGCCTGCCCGGGCTCACCGCCGAGCGCTTCATCCCCTCCGCGTTTGGCAGTCCCGGCGACCGGCTCTACCGAACGGGCGATCTCGGACAGTGGACATCCGAGGGCGAGATCCGGTTCCTTGGCCGGGTCGATCAGCAAGTAAAGCTGCGCGGCCTGCGGATCGAGCTCGAGGAGATCGAGACCGTGCTGCGCAGCCATCCCCAGGTCGCTCAGGCGGTGGTCGCGGTGGAACACGCATCGCCTGCCGGCCCGCGGCTGATCGCCTATGTGGTACCGACCGCCGGCCCGCCGCCCAGCGCCGCCGAACTGCGGCAGCACCTGGGCCGGGACCTGCCGGACTACATGGTCCCGACCCGCTATCTCGGCCTCGGCACGCTGCCGCTGACGACCAACGGCAAGGTGGACCGGCACGCCCTGAAAGCGCAGGCGGGCGGCTCCGAGCTGCTCGGGGAGGCGTACGTGGACCCGAGCACCGAGGTGCAGCGGCGGCTGGCCGACCGGGTTTTCGGCGATCTGCTGAAGATCGAGCGGATCGGCGCCGACCACAGCTTCTTCGAGGTGGGCGGCACCTCCCTGATGGCGGTCCAGGCGCTGTCCCGGATTCGCGAGGAGTTCGGGGTGGAACTCGACCTCCGCACGTTCTACCGTTCACCGACGATCGCGGGGCTCGCCGCGGCCGTCGAGGCCGCCTCCGCGGATGCCGGGGCACCCGTCCTGGAGGCCGAGATCGACGGCCTCACCGACGAGGAAGCCGCCGCCCTGCTGGCGGCCAAGCTGGGCGAGGCGACCCTGGACCTACCCGCACCGCCGACCGACGAAGAGCTCGACCGCTACCTGCTTGGCGGGGAGCCACGGTGACCGGGGCGGCTGGCGCGCTGTTGCGGCTGGTCGAGTTCGGCCAGGCCGGCGGACGACCGCCCTTGGCCCTGGTCCACCCGAGCTCCGGCTCGGCCTTCTGCTACGCGGGACTGGCGCACAGCCTGGGCCATGATCGGCCGGTGATCGGTCTGCAGGCTCCCGGTTTCGACGGCGAAACCCTGCCGGTCGGCCGGCTCGAGGATCTCGCCGCGCTGCACGTCGCGGCGCTGCGCGAGGTCCAGCCGAGCGGCCCCTACCACATCGGCGGCTGGTCCTCCGGTGGCGTCACGGCGTACGAGATGGCGCGCCAGCTCGTGGCCGCCGGCGGCGAGGTCGCGCTCCTGGCCCTGCTGGACAGCACGGTGCCGGCCGGCGTTCCGGCGGGATCGCTGTCCGAGCCGCTGGCGCGGTTTGTCGAAGACCTCGCCGTCTCAGCGGGCGCCCATCCGCCCATCCTGCCCGCCGGAGTCGCATCGCGACCGTCGCGGGATCAGGTTGAGGAGGTCGAGGCTCTGCTCAGGGAGGCTGGCCTGATCCCGCCGGAACTGTCGCGGCGCCAGCTCCGGGCCCGGCTCGCCGTGTTCGTGGCCAGTTTCCGCGCCGTCCACGCCTACCGTCCCGGCCCGTTTCGGGGGCGCGTGGTCCTGTTTGAGGCCGAAGGCTCGCGGCATGCCAACGTTCGCTGGGACGCCTTCGCCCACGGCGGGATGACCCGCGTTACCGTGCCGGGTGATCATTACACCATCCTCCGGCCCCCGTACGTCGCGTGGCTGGCTGACGCCCTGCGCAGCTGTCTCGGGCCGAACTGATGAGCGGGGAGCGGGGAACGGGCGTGAGGCGAACTGGGCTCTGGCGCAACCGCGACTTCCTGCGCCTGTGGGCTGCGCAGAGCGTGTCGAGCTTCGGTCAGCAGATCACCGAACTGGCGATACCGCTGACGGCCGCCCTGCTGCTGCACGCCTCGCCCGTTCAGATGGGGCTGCTCGGCTACGCCCAGTACGTACCGTACCTGCTCATCGGCCTGTTTGCAGGAGTATGGGTCGACCGGCTCAAGCGCCGGCCACTGCTGGTCACCGCGGACCTGGCGCGCGCTGCGCTGCTGCTCGCCATTCCCGTCACGGCACTGCTCGGGCAGCTTCGGCTCGTCGAGATCTTCCTGGTCGTGCTCGCCGTCGGCATGCTGACAGTCGTCTTCGACGTCGCCTACAACGCCTTCGTGCCCGTCCTGGTCGAGCGCGCCGAGCTCCTGGACGCGAACGCGAAGCTGGGATTCTCCAGCTCGACTGCTCAGGTGGCAGGCCCGGCGCTGGGCGGGATACTCGTGCAGGTATTCGCCGCACCGTTCGCGATCGCCGCCAACGCGGTCACCTTCGGCGTCTCCGCGCTATTCGTGCGCGGCATCAGGGCGTCCGGACAGCCCGCCGCGCGGCACGGGCGCAGCCGGAGCGTCTGGACCGACATCCATGAGGGCCTGCGCGCTGTGTGGACGAACCGCACGCAGCGGGTCCTGATGTTGTGCGGCTTCGTGAGTAACTTCGCGCTCGACATCAACCTGGCGGTGTCGATGCTGTTTCTGGTCCGGGAGCTGGCCCTCCCGCCAGCCATTGTGGGTGTCGTCTACGGCTGCTACAGCGCGGGGGCCGTGGCCGGATCGCTGCTGGCCGGCCGGCTGAGCCGGAGACTGGGCATCGGCCCGGCTCTGCTGGTCGGCCAGTCGCTGTCCGGCGTCGGCGCCCTCGGGATGTCTCTGGCATCGGGATCCCGGTTCGCCGCGGCAGCCGAGCTGGGGGCGGCCCTGCTGCTCTGGGGCGTGGGGACGCTCGTGTGGCTCGTCAACTCCATGAGCCTGCGTCAGGAGATCACGCCGGCTCACCTCCTGGGTCGCGTGATGGCGACGGTCAGGTTCGTCTCCTGGGGGCTGGCCCCGTTCGGCTTTCTCGTCGGCGGGGTGGTGGGACAGCTCACCGGCCTGCGCAGCGCGCTGGTGATGGCCGGGGCCATCATCCTGCTGTCGGCGGTGTGGCTTGCGCTGTCGCCGGTCGCGCGGCTCCGCCGGGCCGAGGAAGCCAGCGCTCCGCAGGTCAGCGGTACCGCGTCGGCCGAGGCGGGATGATCCCGCCGCGGCGATCCGACAGCACCGCCCGCTCCGACAACACCGCACGCACAGACTCAAGCAGCCGGGTGACCAGCACCGGACGCGCGTTGCGTCCGACGAGGCCGACGCGGATCGCGTCCGCGAGCGGCGGCAGGCCGGTGGCGATCTGGATACCTGACCGCGCCTGCACCTGCTGGATGAGCTCGATCGGCGCGCGGTCGGCATGCGCCACGACCACGAGGTTCGCCTGGTGCTCCGGGTCGGCGACCGGCCGCAGCCCGATCTCCTCCAGGCCCGCCCGGCATGCCTGCGCCAGCGCGTACCGGGCGGCGACCACCGTGCCGAGACCGGTGCCGAGGAGCACCTGTGCTCTCGACGCCAGCGGCAAGACGAGGCTGCTGGGCATGGTGACGGGATGAGGCTCCCAGTCAGGGCTCTCCGCTCGGGCCTCATCCCAGTTGCGCAGATCGAAATACCAGGATGGCGGCCGGCAGGAACGGGCATAGGTTCGTTCCCAGCCCGCGGTGCTCAGCGCGATAATGCCCAGCCCCGGCGGCGCCCCGAGACCCTTCTGGGAGGCGGTCACGGCTCCGGCGAGCCCCATCGCCTCCACATCCAGCAGCTCGCCGCCGACCGAAGCGATCCCGTCCACGAGGCAGCACGCGCCGACGTCGCGCGCTGCGCGGGCGATCTCGGCAATGGGATGGCGCACGCCGGTCGACGTCTCCACGTGAACCATGAGCACACCGGCGCCGCCTCGCGCCGCCCTCGCCACCAGCCCGGGATCTGCGGGCTGACCCGGCGCGACGTGAACTGCCTTGGCCCGCAACCCGTGCGTGGCGGCCATGGCGAGGAGTCGGCGCCCGAAGTAGCCGGTGTCCGGCACGACCACCTGCTGGCCCGGCTCGAACAGGTTGAACAGCGCGGCATCCAGCGCCGCGGACCCCGAGCCGGGAATCACGTAGACGTGGGGCGAGCCGAGCAGGTTGCCGAGATCGGCCAGGAGCTGACCGTGCAGGCTCGCCCACCGGGGACCGTAGTGCGCATGGGGCTGGCGGCCCGCAAGAAGCAGCGCGCAGTCATCGAGCTCACCGGGCCCGGGGATCATCAATAGCCGGGCCGGATCCTGCAGGAACCTGTTCAGGGCGGAGTCCTGGGCGTGCAGGCGGTCAGCCGCCAACGGCTTGCCCCTCGAACAGGGCGCTCACCGTCGAGTCGTGCTCGGTCATGCGGTCCTCCCAATCCCACCCGCCGGATACCGTCAGGTTTGCGCCGGAGATGTAGGCCGCGCGATCCGAGACGAGGAACCCGACGGCGTCGGCGACCTCCTCGGGCCGGCCAAGCCGTCCAGAAGGCACCCGCTCGATCATCCATTCGCGCTGCTCAGGCGGCAGCAGGCCGCTGTCGATCAGGCCGGGTGAGACGCAGTTGACCGTGATGCCGTGCGCGGCCTCCTCCGCTGCCAGCGAGCGGGTGAGGATGACCACGCCGGTCTTGGCGATCGCGTACGGGGCGAGATTGGGCGCGCCCCGCACCAGGTGCACGGGACTGAGCCCGATGTTGATGATCCGGCCGTAGCCGCGGTCGCGCATGCCCGGAAGAGCGTGGCGGCTCGTGTGGAAGGCTGACGTGAGATTGCTGTCCAGCACGTCCCGCCAGTGATTGTCCGAAGTCGTCGCCAGGCGGCCGAGTGCGAATTCGCCGACGTTGTTCACCAAGATGTCGAGCCGGCCGTGCTGCCCCTGCACGTCTTCGATGAGCCGGGCGGCCCCGCGAGGATCACGAACGTCGGCGCGATGGCAGGTGACCACCGCGCCGTCCTGGTTAAGGCACCCGACCAGTTGGTCAGCGGCGTCCTGGCGGTTGCGGAAGTTCACCGCGACGATCGTTCCGTCCTGCGCCAGCCGTTCAACGATCGCCCGGCCGATACCGCGCGCCCCACCGGTGACCAGCGCCACCCGCTGCCCCTCAGGTGATCGACTGTGCATGGCGATCGGGGGCATGGTCGTCGTGATCGACGTCGACTGGCAGCGGCGTGTAATAGGAGATCTCGCGGGGCGCGGAGCAATGGACGCGATAGAACTCCTGCAGCTCTGACTCCTCGCGGGCGGCGAGTTGGCGGTGCTCCTCGACGCTGCGCCACCGGTACACCATGAGGACCTGCTCTGCGTGCTCGCGGCTGTGGTAGAAGTCGGCGTGTCCCGCCCACGCCGGGTCCTCGTGTGCTCGCGGCCCGACGAGATCATCCATCTCCTGCATGATCTCAGTCGATCGCTCAGCACACTCAGGCTTCAGGTGCCAGGTCTCGATCACAACGATCATGTCCGCCCTCCCTGGTCGTGTCATGTGGAAAGAGGAGGCACGTCGTCCTGTGATACACCAGCATCTGCTCCTTGCCGGCCTCGAACTCCTCACGGCCGATCCGCTCGATTTGCTCATCGCGGATCTGCGACCACTTCGTGAACGCCACCCGCGCTCTCCCTCCTCCTGCGCCCGTTCCTTCAGGTAAATCTCCGGCAACTGCTCGTCTCTGGGGATCGCCTGCCGGTACCACTCACTGCCGCCAGTTACCGGACAGCGACCAGCAAGATCGCCGACCGCCACGGGTCGAGCGCCAACGAGATCCTCAGCTCGCTACGGCCCGCCGACCCCGGCCGCAACTCCTTGAGGCTCTCCGGACTGCGCCGCCGGGCGCGCCGCCCGCGCCTGGACCGGATCGCCGCCGTCGACACGGCGGTCGCCGGGCTGGAGGACACGAATCGCGGTCAGGCCGCCCCTGGCAGCGGGAGCAGGACCTGCTGCGGACCATCCCCGGCTTGGGAAGAGGCGATAGCGCGCGCGTGGCCGGGCGAGATCGGCCCCGCCCCGCACGCCCGCTTCGGCAGCCGAGAAGAGCTCGCCTCGTGGGTGACCCTGTGCCTGGGCAGCCACAAGAGCGCCGGGAAACCAAGTGAGAGCACGTGGTTCCGCGGCACCGCCAGCCGCTAGGCTTGCTCTGGCAGAGGATCGTCAGGGGCGACGCGTCCTGGACCAACCTAACTGCCGGGCTGAGGGATAGGTGCGGGCCGGATGTTCTCCTAGCCTGACAAGGTCCCGACGGGTCGCGGGCAATACCATCTGCGACTACGCATCTCTCAGTCTCTGGGGAGATCAGTCTCTGGGGAGAAGAGTCACCGGCCCATGATCGAGCCATCGGCGCACAGCCTCCTGTGGATCCGCCGCTACCACCCAGCATCGCGGTGTTCTGCGCGCCTAGTGTGCCTGCCCCACGCAGGCGGATCGGCGACCTTCTTCCTTCCCCTGGCCAAGGCGCTTTCCCCTGCGATCGAAGTGCTGGCGGTCCAATACCCAGGACGGCAAGACCGGCACGCCGAACCTGCAATCGAGACCGTTCCCGGTCTGGTGGGCCATGTCTTCGCGGCACTCCAGCCGTTCGGCGACCGCCCGCTGCACTCTTCGGGCACAGCATGGGCGCGGTGCTGGCGTTCGAGCTGGCCCTGCGGCTTCAGGACGCGGGTCCGGCCGCACCGGTGCGGCTGTTCGCCTCCGGTCGGCGGGCTCCCTCCCGCTGCCGCGACGACCGGATATACCCTCGGACCGACGCCGAGATCGTGGCGGAGCTGCGGGCCCTGAGCGGGACGAACGCGGCCATGCTGGCCGACCCAGAGATCCTCGACATGTTCATGCCGGCCCTCCGCGGCGACTACCGCGCGATCGAAACGTACAGGCATGACACTGGGCGCAAGGTGACCTGCCCGGTGACGGTGCTGACCGGGAACAGCGATCCCCACGTATCACTCGACGAAGCCCAGGCGTGGCAGGAACACACGACGGGACCGACGGAGGTCCACGTGTTCCCCGGCGGCCATTTCTTCCTCGCCGAGCGCAGCGCGGCGGTAACCGCCCTGGTGTCCCAGCGGCTGCGGCGGATTGACGCCGAACCGGGCGGGCGGCTCAATTGAGAGCCCCGGGAGTGGCCTTGCGGCCTCAGCATCAGAGCCATCGTCCCCGGCGGATCGACGTCGATCTCGGTGATCGGCCGGTCCTGCACTTTCCACATCGGATCGGGGTCTGGCTCCGCCTGCCCGGCACGGTCGCCCGCTAGGGGCATGCCGGGGATCGTCGTGTCGGCGCGATCACCCGAGTGGGGTTCCCCGACCTCGCAGTTCCCGCTCTAGATCGCAGCCGCCATCCGGAAGATCGAGCACAACCCCCTCCTCCTGCCATCCTCGGTCCGCACCC
>DATJZH010000156.1:0-13702 GCA_035499215.1 Streptosporangiaceae bacterium
TCGCGGATGCTCCGGAGCGGAAGGCTATTGGCCCCGGTCCAGAGCTTCAAGCTCGCGGCGCGTCTGCGCCAGCCGATCGAGGAGTTCGGCCGGGAGGGTGTCCCCGAAGGTCCGGCGGAAGTACTCCTCGACCTCCTTGACCTCTGCCAGCCACTCGCCGATCTCGACCGTGGTCAGAGCCGCCATGTCTGGCGGCGTCACGTCCAGGCCGTCAAGGTTGAAGGCCTGTGGTGCCGGGATGAGTCCGATCGGGGTCTGGTTCAGCTCCACTTCGCCCTTGAGGTACCGGATGAGGACGTCGATCACCCGGGCATTGTCGCCGAAGCCTGGCCAGAGGAAATGACCGTCTTCTTCCGACTGCCGGAACCAGTTCACCGCCGCGATCAGCGGTAGCCTGCCGGCCCCGTGCGCGGCTGTGATCCTGGCGCCGATCCGCAGCCAGTTGCGGATGTAGTCGGTCACTGCCAGGCCGAAGAAGGGGGCCATGGCGAACGGGTCGTGCGCCACCTTGCCGACCTCGCCGTCGGCCGCCGCCGTGGTAGCAGAACTGATCATGGCGCCCAGCAGCACGCCCTCTTCCCAGCCTCGGGCAACTCGCACGAGCGGGATGGTGGTCGGCCGACGCCCGCCGAACAGGATGACGTCGAGCGGAACGCCCTCGGGGCTATTCCAGATCGCCACGTCCGCCGTCCCGCAGGATGCGTACGGCGTCGTGAACCGCGAGTTGGCGTGGACTGTTGTGGCCGCGTCCACTCCCGACTCCCGCAGCCACTGCTCACCCTTCCAGGTGATCAGTCGCGCAGGCGGCGGTGACAACTCCGGCCACCAGGGCTCGCCCGAGTCCGGGTTGTAGGCCACATTGGTCAGCAGGCTGCCCCTCTTGATGGCCTCCACGGCCACCGGATTGCTAGCCGGGCCGGTACCGGGCGCGACGCCGAAGAATCCGGCCTCGGGGTTGATGGCATACAGCCGGCCGTCGTCGCCGAGGCGAATCCAGGCGATGTCGTCGCCGATGGTCTTGACCGTGTAGCCGGGGATCGTCGCTTGCAGCATCGCAAGGTTCGTCTTCCCGCAGGCGCTGGGGAAGGCCGCGGACACGTACCATTTCTGGCCCGTGGCGTCATCGGAGATCTCGATGACCATCATGTGCTCGGCCATTGCCCCGTTGGGGTCTGCGGCCGCCAGCGCCGTCGCCAGCCGAAGTGCCAGGCACTTCTTGCCCAGGAGGGCGTTTCCGCCGTACCCGCTGCCGAAGCTGATGATCAGCTGATGCTGCGGGAAGTGGCAGATCCTGCGCTTGTCCGGGTTGCACGGCCAGGCCATGTCGGCCTGTCCTGGCTCGAGCGGCACTCCCACGGAATGAACGGCCCGCACGAACGCGCCGGCCGCGCCAAGCTGGTCGAGCACCGGCTGGCCGCATCGAGCCATGGTGAGCATGTTGAGGACCACATACGGGCTGTCGGTCAGCTGCACGGCGATGCGCCCCAGAGCGGAACCCAGGGGGCCCATGCTGAACGGCACGACGTACATTGTCCGGCCGTGCATGGCGCCGGCCAGCCAGTCCTCCAGCTGAGGCAGTGCCTGCGCCGGGTTCCACCAGTTGCTGAGCGGGCCGGCGTCGTCGGGACTGCAGATGTGCGTGTCCTTGACGACGCGTGCCACATCGCGCGGGTCGGACCTGGCGAGGTAGGAGCCCGAAAATGCTCCCCTCAGGGGGATGAGCGTGCCGTGCTCGACCAGCATCTTAGTGAGACGGTCGCGCTGGGCGTCGGAACCTGTGACCCAGACCACTTGCTCCGGCTCAGTAAGATCTGCGATCTCGTCGACCCATGCGTTCAGGGCCGGGTTGGACGGGCATGGGCGTGTTGATAATGCGGTGGCGGTCATGGCCCCTCCAGAAATTCGGCGTCTTCGGAACATCGCGGTGGCTATGGCTCCTATGCCCTGCTCTTGACTGTTATTGCCACCTGTTAGCCGGTTTAGGCATGCCCGCACATTGTAGCAGCCCTTTGCCAGGCGGCTTATTATCAGCGTAACTGGGCTTTCCCGGCCCGGCTGCGGAATCTCTCGAGGCTTCGCCAGCAACGGATATGCTGGCCTGCCGGCTGCTTCTCCCGCCGGCGGACCGGATGATATCCGCGGAAGTGGTCGCTGTTCTCAGCCGGCGGAGGCAATTAACCTGGCGGTATCCTAATTCCAGAGATTGCCGACCGGAGGCCGCGCCAGCGCTTCTGCCGCGGTCATGAATGAGAGGATAGCGGATAGCGCCGTTGCGGACCGTAATAGGGCGGCCGCTCCCGGCTGAACCGCGGCCGCGCACTGCCGTAGCGCACCTGCCGGGATCCCAGAATGGCGTCCTTCCTCGCGTTCCCGTTCCTGACGATCAACTATCGGCTCATCGTGCTACCGGTGGATTTCGGCAACGTCACGCGCTTGTAAACACCGGGCCGGCGTCGCCGCCCCCCGGCGCACTTTGGCGCCGCGCGGCCGCCGGGACACCGATCACGCTCAGCTCACGTGGGCCTGACGCTCCCGGTAATCACCCAGGGCGCTGGCCAGTGCCCGGTAGCGGGCAGCCACTGCCGCGTCGGCCGCGTGCCGCTCGCACTGACGGCCGGGCGTGCATAATGCGCAGTCGGCCATCCGCAGGCTCCGGTACCTGGCGGCATCGTGGAGGGCACCAAGAACAGTCATCAGGTCATCGCGGCCGAGTGTCGCGGCTGCGTCAGGCCCGGCTGCGTCAGGCCCGGCGGTGCTGGGCGCTGGCTGGTCAGCTATGGCGGCGAGTAACCGGGTTACGTGCCGCCGGTACTTGGCCAGCAGGCGCCGCAGGGCGTCGGCGCCCATTGCGTCCGGCTGGCACGGCGTGGCCAGCAGTCGCCTCGCGGCGCTCACGCGCAGGTCATCGGCTGCCTTCATCGGTTCACCTTCGACTTTCTCGATCCTGGCTCGCAGCTGCGGCAGGTCCTGCCCGGCGATGAAGTGCCCGGCCGTAGCCGTCAACCTGCCCCACTCATTATCCGAGATCTTCGCTGTGGCGGATGTCCCATTTTGAGGCATAATCGCGGCTGGCCGGCCCGCTCGGGCCCGATCGTCGCCGGGCCTGCCCTGACGTAGGGCACGATGGGTCACATGATTGACCACCTTTCGATCCAGTGCGCGGACGTAGCCGCGAGCGCCGAGTTCTACGACACTGTGCTCGCGACGCTCGGCGGAAGCCGGGTGATGGACTTCGGCGAGGTCATCGGCTTCGGCGCCGCGTCCAGGCCGGAGTTCTGGATCGGCCCGCGCACGAGCGGCGAGGGGTTCGCGGAGGCGCACATCGCGTTCGCGGCGCCCGGCAGGGCTGCTGTGCGGGCTTTCTTCGAGGCCGCGGCTGGCGCCGGCGCCGAGGTGCTCTATGCGCCCCGCGCCTGGCCCGAATACCATCCCGGCTACTACGCCGCCTTCGTCCGCGACCCCGACGGCAACAACGTCGAAGCCGTCTGCCACGCCGCTGGATAACGCCCGGAGCGCGAAGACCGCCGTCAATCCCCGGAGCGTCCTGCCATGTCCGAGCCGCCCGCGCTGCGCACCGTGATCGCGAGCGACAACTTCCTGACCAGGGAGGGGCTGGGCTGCCTGCTCAGGAATGCGCCGGGCATCGAGGTGGTCGGCCGGGTCGACGGCCATCCCGACACTCTGGCCGCCGTCCGCAGGTACCGCCCTGATGTGCTCGTCGTCGGCATCCGCACCCCCCGGGTCAACGCCGAGGCGGCGCTGGCCGCCGCGCAGCAGCTGCGCGGCCAGCACCCGGGCATCGGCGTCGTGGTCATCGCTGAATCCGGCGACGGGTACGCCCTGGAGCTCCTGCGCACCGGCGCCGCCGGTGTCGGCTACCTGCTTGACGACCGGGTCGGCGACCTCGAGACGCTGCTGAGCGCCATCCACGGCGCCCACTCAGGGGACACCGTTCTGGACCCCTCGATCGTGAACGCCCTGGTGCGGCGCCGGCCGCCGACGGCGCTCGACGCGCTGTCGATCCGGGAACTGGACGTTCTGGCCGAGATGGCGGGCGGTTACGCCAACGACGAGATCGCCCGGCACCTGGCAGTGTCGAAGAAGGCCGTCGAACGACACGTCACCAGTATCTTCCGCAAGCTCCGGGTGCCCGACGCCAGGCGCTTCGACCGCCGGGTGAGCGCGGTCCTGGCTTACCTGCAAGCCAGCGGCGAGCTCGCCGGCCAGGACGCCCCTGCTGAAACGCGCGATCGGCGATCAGCCCGCTGAGGTGCCGTCCGCCTGGACCAGCGCGAGCCGCGCGGGCTCGGCCAGCGCGCCGCGCGGGCTCGGCTTGGTGCGCGGAACACATAGGGTGGCCAACGACAAAACCGGCAAGGGGGGGTCGCAATGGTGTGGATCACTGGCGGCGGCATCATCTACTTCGTGCTGCTCGTCACGTTGGGCATCATTTCGATACGGAAGGGCCACTGGGTCATGTTTATCGTGGGCCTGTTCCTTCCCATCTTCTGGCTCATCGGCGCACTGCTGCCCCGCAGGGGGCGCTGACGCCGATACCGAGCCACAGACCCGCCGGGAACCGTGCCGCCGCCGGGCCGTGCCCGCCGGGCAGGCGGCCGGCCGGCGGGCAGGACCCTGCCGGGACGCCTGGTTCACGGGCATGGTCAGGCCGGGCCTGCCAGCCGGAGGCCATGCACGCTTGCCTCGAAGGCGCCGGCCTGGTCTGGCGGCAGCCTGGTGAACCAGATGAGCACATAGCGACCGTGCGCCGGGGAGGTGAGCCGCAGGCTCACCTCCCCGCCCGCGCCGTAGGAGCGCGCGACGGACGGCAGGTCTGCCAGCGATGGTGCGGTGCCGACGCGCAGCTGGAAGTCTGCGCCGCGGGCGCTGCCGAGCCCTATCCGGGCGCCCGTGATCGTCACTGGATGGCCCATGTCCAGGAGCAGCCCGGTGCCCCGGTACAGGTTCCCGAAGCGGGCAGTGGTGTACCAGTCGGTGTGCCACGCCGTGCCGGTATTGCCGTCGATCGCAAGATGCGCGAGCTGCGGGCTGTCGCCCTGACCGGCGCCGTAGGGACCGAACGCCGCGGCGCTGACCGGGTGGAGCGTCCGCGTGCGGACGATGACGCGCGAGGTGGCGGTGGCGGTTGCCCGGCGGTTCGGGCCCAGGCTCAGCGTGATCGGCCGGGCCGCCGGCCCGGCGGGCAGCGGGTTCCTGCCGTCAACTGTCAGCCTGATGCCGCCCCGGCTAGCGAGCCTCATGTCCACGGGACGCCGGAAGGTCCAGCTCTTCGACGCGCCGGCGGCGATATACGACCCGAACAGGTACCTGCCGCCTGGCGAGGTGAACTCGACCCAGCAGTCCCGGATGGCTGTGAGCCGGACGACCGCCTTGTCAGCGTAGGGGCCTGCGGCGGCCGGGCGGGTGTCCGGCACCGGGCTCGGCCTGCCGCGCGCAGCGCCGGGGTGAGCCGCAACGTGCGCCGCGGCCGCCGCCGGGGCGTTGCGCGAGCCGGGGCGCAGCGAGTCGGGGAGTAAGTGGTACACGGCGAACCCGAGCGCCGCAATGAGCCCGAGCACCAGCGCCGCGGTCCAGCTCAGCCGGCGCCGCTCGCGGATCCTGATCGGCGTGACTGGCTCGAAGACATCCGCCGCCGTGATCGGCTGCGGACGCCGGGTCGTGTCGTATTCCCGAATCAGCGGCTCGGGATCAGCCCCGACGACCCGGGCGATGCCGCGGATGTGCCCCCTGGCGTAGAAGTCGCCGCCACACGCCAGGTAGTCGTCGGCCTCGATGCCCCTGATGATCGCTTCCCTGATGTTGGTCTGCTGGCTGACCTGGGCGACGGTGAGGCCGGCCTGATGACGTGCCTGCGCCAGGGCTTCGCCGATGCTCACGCCGCGCCTCCACTGCCGTATTGCACTTCGCGCCGCCCAGAGAGCGGGGTGCGGATGGTCATGACTACTTCATCACGAGCATGCCCGCCCGCGGCGGACGCCACCCCGCCCCGGGGTCTTCAGGCGAGACTGGTCCGGTCATTTCCCGCCTCGGCCCTGGTCAGCCCGCGGCCGGGATTATCTCGGTCGCAGCGGGTAGTCAGCGCACGTGGAGTACTTCCTCGGCGTGGTGGCCGCGGCCCTGCTCGGGGTTGGCTTCGTCCTCCAGCAGGACGCCGCGCAGCAGGCGCCGAAGGCCCATTTCCTGCGCATCCAGCTGCTGGCCGATCTGCTGCGCCGCCCGCGGTGGCTGGCGGGACTGATCACCATGGTGGCGGGAGACCTGCTGTCCGGGTGGGTCGTTGGCCACATGGTGCTGTCGCTCGCCGAGCCCCTGCTGGCCACGAGCCTGCTGTTCGCTCTCCTGCTCGCCGGGCCGCTGTCCGGGCAGCCCGTGCATCGACTGGAAATGGCCGGGGCACTGATTCTCATGGCCGGAGTGACAGCACTGTCGCTGGCGCGTTCTGTCCGCTCTCCGCAGGTGTACGTCGGGTCATCCGCCTTCTGGCCGTTCGCGGGGGCCGCGGTTGTGTTCCTCGCCTTCGTATGCGCCGAGCTGGGACGCCGGCGCGCGGCTGACCAGCGGGCCATCCTGACCGGAATAAGCGCCGGGCTCATCTTCGGGATTGCCGATGCGCTCACCCGGCGGACCGTCCAGATAGCTGACACCGGTCACTTCACGGCACTGCTGGCGAGCTGGCCCGGCTACTGCCTGGTAGCTGTCAGCCTGGTCGGGCTGTGGCTCATGGAGAGCGCCTTCAGCGCCGCCCCGCTGCACGCCTCCCTGCCAGGCATCACCGCGGCTGAGCCGGTTTCCGGGATCGTGCTCGGCATCGTCGTCTTCCGCGACAGCGTGCACGTGTCCGCCGGGACCATCGCGCTCGAGGCCTGCGGGCTGATCGCGCTCGTCGTCGGCGTGATCATGGTGGCCAGGGCCCCGGCGCTCTCGCGGCTGCGCAGGCTTCACCCGCCGCATAAGACCGCTCGCCACGCTCGGGCTGGCTGATGCCCGACGGCAGCCGGTCCGGGACGCTGGCGTCCCGGCGGTCATCGCGGTGACGGCGCACGCAGGCACGGCGGGCGTCCGGGCATTGCCATAGATCAGGCCAGCACGAGCCGCCCGGCGATGACGTTGGCGGCTGCCTGGTCCAGCAGAATGGTGTAATGATTGGTGCCCGGGACGGTCTGCACGGTCAGCGCGGCCACTTTGGCCTGCCAGTACGCGGCGAGCTCGTCGGGGATCATGCCGGGCGGCTGGCCGAACATGCCGGCCGGCGCCCGCAGCAGCGGGGTCGGGCTGTCAAGGCGGCCCAGGGCCGCCGCGATGCGCTCGCCGGACAGCAGCAGTTCCCGGCTGTCGCCGTGCACCGATTCCGGCACCACGCGGGAGCGCAGCGCGCCGGGCTCGCCGGTGAGATCGTAACGGACGTACTGCTCGGCGTCTGCGGTCCAGGACTTTGCGAAGGCCGGGTGGGCTTGCCAGAACTGGATGTACGCCTCGGGGGTCGGGAACGTCTCGCTCAGCCGGGCCAGGGCCGGCCCGAGGCTGGCCGCGAGCAGCGCATCAAGGTCGGCATCCGCCGGCACGGGCAGCGGCAGCCCGCCGTCGACCAGAACGAGCCGCCCGAAGGCCTCCGGATGGGCGTCCGCGGCCAGCAGCGCGATGTAGGCGCCCAGCGAGTGGCCGACCAGAACCGGCCGGCCGAGGCCGAGCCCGAGCACCGCATCGCGCAGATCGGCGCCGTGCTGGTCGAGACCGTACGGGCCGGGCAGTGCGGCACTGTGCCCGCGGCCGCGCAGGTCAATGGCGTACAGCGTCCAGTCTTCCGGGAGCGCCCGGGCCACCGCCCGCCAGCAGACGGCGCTGGCCGTGATGCCGTGCACCGCTATCACGGGCCGCGGCCCGGCGCCCCAGGACAGGACCCGCAGCGTGCCGCCTGCCACGTCCGTGTCGTAGATCTTGGCGGGCATGTCCACAATGATCACTTCTCCTCGTTATCGGCGCGGGCGGTCGCGGTGCGGGCAGTCCCGATGTGGTCAGTCCCGGCGCGGTCGGTAATGGCGCGGTCAGTATCGGTTCGGGGACTATCGGTCCGATTTCATCACGAAGGCACCGCTGTCCTGCGGTCCGGCCAGGACGGCGACGAGCGGCATGCCGCGACCTGGCGGATCGAAGTGCAGTGAGCTCGCTCGCCGGCCAGCCGATGCGGACGAGGCCAGCCAATCGATCAGCTGACACGATAGCGCGCCGCGGTGCGGGTAGTCGCCAGCGGGCGCCGGCGCAGCATGCCGGCGCGGAAGATCAGCGGCCGTGCAGGTCAACGCGCTGGCAATGGCTGCAGCGGTCAAGATATAACTTGACATCTCGGCCGAGCCCGATGCACCGTAGGTGCCGAGGAGCCGATGCCGCGATCGCCGGGTGCGATGAGTTCCGGCCACAATCCTGGTCTGCATGACTGAACACGTCCGACCGGAGGAGGATCGGGTGACTGAGGATCGGGCGGCTGCCGCGCGGGCCGGCAAGGTCAACCGGGTTGCCGCACTACCGTGCGGGAAGCGTACTAAGTACCTGGTGGTGGTGTTCTGGCTGATCGTCGTGGCTCTGGTCGGGTCGCTGGCGGGCAAGCTGCAGGGCGCGGAGAAGAACGACGCGTCCTCGTACCTGCCGGCCAGCGCGGAGTCCACCCAGGAACTGAACCTGCAGGCCAGGTTTGTCTCCAGGAACCTGAACCCGGCCGTCGTCGTTTACCAGCGGCGGTCCGGGATTACCGTGGCGGACCTGCGCAAGGCCGCCGCTGACGCCCGCGCTTTCGCTGCGCTGCCTGCCGTGCACGGGCGCGTGGTCGGGCCGATCCCGTCCCGTGACCATCAGGCCCTGGAGACCATCGCGGGAGCCGATCTCGGCTATGGCGCCAACATCAGCAGCTTCGTCAGCACGCTGACGGCGACGGCGGCGGCAGGGGATCCTGGCCTCAGCGTGCACGTCACCGGGCCCGCGGCCAGCGCCGCGGACGAGGTCAAGATCTTCAAGGGCATCGACACCACGCTGCTGTACGCCACCCTGGCGGTGGTCATCGTGCTGCTGCTGCTGACCTACCGCAGCCCGGTCCTGTGGCTGCTGCCGATCATGTCCGCAGGGGTGGCGCTGACCGTGGCAGAGGCCGTCATCTACGTGCTGACCAGGCACGGCCTGACGGTCAACGGGCAGAGCGGGGGGATCCTGGTGGTGCTGGTGCTCGGCGCGAGCACCGATTACGCGCTGCTGCTGATCGCCCGGTACCGGGAGGAACTGCGCCGGCACGAAGACCGGCACGAGGCGATGGCCGTGGCCCTCGGGCGGGCCGGGCCCGCGATCACGGCGAGCGGCGCGACCGTGATCGCCGGCATGCTCTGCCTGCTCGTCGCCAGGTCCGCGGACATCTCCGGCCTGGGCCCGGTGGCGGCGATCGGCATCGCCGTCGGCCTGCTCGCCATGATCACGCTACTGCCGGCGCTGCTGGTGATCTTCGGCCGGTGGATCTTCTGGCCGGTGCGGCCCGCCTACGGCTCCGCCGAGCCGACCACCCGCGGGCTGTGGGCCCGGACGGGCCAGTCCATCGCCCGCCGCCCGCGGGTCGTGTGGGCGGTCACCGCCGTGGTGCTCGGCTGCTTCGCGCTCGGCATGATCGGCTTCAAGGTCGGGTCGCTGACCACTGCGCAGTCTTTCCGCGGCACGCCGTCCTCGGTGGCGGGCGAGCAGGTGCTCGCCCGGCATTTCCCGGCCGGCGGCGGCGAGCCGGTCGCGGTGATCGGCAGCGCGAAGGCCGCCGCGGCATTGCGCGGCGCGCTGGCGGGAACCGCGGGGATCGCCGCGGTGACGCCGCCGGTGACCAAGGATGGCCTGGTGTATCTGCAGGGCACCCTGACCGGCAGGCCGGACAGTAGTGCTTCCTACGCTACCGTCGACCGGGTCCGCACGGCCGTGCACCGTATTCCCGGTTCCGGCGCTGAGGTCGGCGGCGGCACCGCTGTCACGATGGACGTCGAGCGGTACGCCACCCGCGACCGGGACGTGATCATCCCGCTGGTGCTCCTGGTGGTCCTGCTCATTCTCGGCCTGCTGCTGCGGGCGGTGGTGGCGCCGGTGGTGCTGATCGGCACCGTGATCCTGTCGTTTGCCGCCGCGCTCGGCCTGTCGGCGCTGGCATTCCGGCACCTGTTCGGCTTCGCCGGCGCGGACACCACGGTGCCGTTGTTCGTCTTCGTGTTCCTGGTCGCCCTGGGCATCGACTACAACATCTTCCTGATGACCAGGGTCCGGGAGGAATCCATCCGGACCGGCAGCACCCAGCGCGGCGCCCTCACCGGGCTCGCGGCCACCGGCGGCGTCATCACCTCGGCTGGCTTCGTGCTCGCCGGAACCTTCGCCATGCTTGCGACCCTGCCCCTGGTGGAGTTCACCGAGATCGGCTTCGCTGTTGCGCTCGGGGTGCTGCTCGACACCATCGTCGTGCGGTCCGTGCTGGTTACCGCGCTCACTCTCGACATCGGGCGCTGGATGTGGTGGCCGAGCGGGTTGAGCCGGGACCGGGATGAGGACAGCCCGATGATCTCCCACGGTGCAGCCGAGGTTGCCAGCCGGAACTGAGGTGTCGAGGGTGCAGGCCGGCGATCAGGCCCGGGCCGGGCCCAGGGCGGCGCCTAAGCCGCTCGCTGTCAGATCCATCGGTTGCGCGGCCAGCCGTCGCCGGCGAGCGCGCTCGGCTGGGCCGGCCAGATTCGCATGCACCTGCATTGCGAATTGAACTGCATATTGGACTCCGCGCCGCTAAATGGCTTAATAAGGTGGCTAGGGCGGCAGAGTTATCGAAATGATCCGATACTCGCTGTCGGCCGACCGCGCGACCGGGGCCCGGGCTGTTTTGCGGCATAATTGTCGCGATACGGGCTGCCCGGCTCGCCCGTTCCGGTGAACTGATGATGACGCAAATGCAGTGGGGTGGGTCTACACTTGTGTTATACATTACCTGAGGGGGGTCGGCAAATGCGCACAATTCCAGCAAAGACTGCCGCCGCCGTCCTGGTCGGCGCCGCGCTCGTGGCCGCGGGCCCGGCGTCCGCCTCGATGGCGCGGACCGCTCGCAAGGCTATTAGCGTCCCGTGCAGCGCCGCTGCGCTCGCCGCGGCCATCACCGGGGCCAGCAATGGCGGGATACTGAGCCTGAAAGGCTCCTGTACCTACCGGCTGGCGGCTCCGCTGCCGGCCATCAGCGCGAACCTCACCATCCGCGGTGACGGGGCGACTCTCGAGCGCAGTTCTGCGCCGGGTACCCCGGACTTCACCATGCTGGAGGTGGCCGGCCACGTTGACCTCGCCATCAGCAAGCTGACCTTCACCGGCGATACGACCGCTACAAACGGCGGCGCTATCGCAAACAGCGGCACGCTCACGGTGACCGGCGTCACCTTCAGTAACAACGTGGCCGAAGATGGCGGCGCTCTCGAGAATTATGGCGTTGCTGCCATTGCCAAGAGCAAATTCGTTAATAACCACGCCGGCTTCAATGGCGGTGCCGTTCACAACGAGGGCTCGGTGACTGTCACCGATAGCCGGTTTTCCGGCAATTCGGCCGGGAACTTCGGCGCAGGCATCTTCGACGGCGTCGAGGGAAACGCGGCGGCGATCACCGGCAGCGCCTTCCGGCAAAACAAGGCTGAAGCTGGCGGTGCCATCTACAACGAGGATGTCGTCAGACTCACCCGGACCGTGATCTCCGGCGGCAGCGCCAGCGGCCAGGGCGGCGGGATATATAACGACTGGGGACTGACCGTCACGAGCAGCAAGGTCCTGCGTAATACCGCAGCCGCGGGCGGCGGCATCTACAACGGCGACTTGTTCGGCCCGCCCGGTACGGTGGTGCTGAAAGGGTCCACGGTGACCGGCAACAAGCCCGACAACTGCGAGCCGGTCAACTCCATTGCGTCCTGCCGCGACCCGGCAGTGCGTCGGGCCGCCAGCGCCGGCTCTGCCGGTCGCGGCCGGAGCCAGCCGATCGACCGTGCCAGGGCGCTAGCCAGAGATTTCTCGCCGCGGGCTGGTGGCTGACCGGCTCGCTGCGATAGCTGCACAGATCCCTGGCCGGCCCTGCGGCGGCGCGGGCGGGGACGCCGCCGAGGACTGTGCCCGCCAGGTTCTCCGCCACGGTGCCCGTCCCGGCAGGTCCGCCCTGGCGGCCAGCGTCGCCCGGCTCGCCCGCGCTGGCGCCGAATGCCCGCACTTGCAGGGATCAGGCTGGGGGGGACGCGGTCGGGCCAGCGGGGACCCGCCGAGCTGACCAGTGATCCGCCGCCCACGGGGCGACAATGAGCAGCAGCCAGCAGTATTTCGCGGCGCTGGTGTTCACCCAGGCCAGGCCGATGGACAGGCAGATGACCAGTACGCTGGCCGCCGAGCGCGCCTGGCCGGCCCGCAGCGCTCGGTGGTCGGTTTCCTTGATCAGGAGGTCGTTGCGGCGCCCGAAGAGCATCGTCGCCTGGGTCGCCAGGCTGGCGAACAGCAGGTTGACGGCGAAGATGGCGACTGCCAGCGGATTCTCGGAGTACGTCCCCAGCAGCTCGCTGGTGAAAGGCATGACGGTGATGGTGAGCAGAAACGCGAAGTTCCACCACGCCAGGCCCTCCCGCTGGCCGGCGACCTGCCGGAACACCCGGTAATGCGCCAGCCAGAACTGGGCGATGACGAAGAACGAGATCAGGTAGCTAATCAGCTGATCGGCTCCGTCGCCGAGCCGTCTGGCGAGTTCCGAGGCTGAGGTCTGGTCGGAAGCGGGCAGGGACGGAACCTTGAGCTGCAGGACCAGCAGCGTGAGCGCGATGGCCACCACGCCGTCGGACAGGGAAAGCAGGCGCCCCACACCCGGCAAGTCGCGGTGGCTGGCATCGGCGGACATTGCCGTCCAGCTTTCCAGATCGCGTGCCGGGCTGTGCGGGGACTGCCCGGACCAGATTGGCCAGGCCCGATTGGATGGGAGATCATCGAGCCGGGCAGCCGGCTGCGCCGGGGCCTTTCCGGCGCTGCGAGGAGAGATCATGGATCTGTTCGACCTGTCCGGCAAGGCCGCTGTCGTCACCGGGGGCAGCCGCGGCATCGGGCTCATGATCGCGCGGGGCCTGCTGGAGGCGGGCGCCCGCGTGTACATCAGCTCCCGCAAGGCTGGTGCGTGCGCCGCCGCCGAGGCGCAGCTGCGGCAGTACGGGACGGTCGCCGCGATTCCCGCCGACCTGTCGGCCGAGGCAGCATGCCTGCGGCTGGCACAGCAGATCAGCGGGCGGGAGCAGGCTCTCAACGTGCTGGTCAACAACGCCGGCGCGAACTGGAATACGCCGCTGGAGGAATTTCCGGCCGCAGCCTGGGACAAGGTCGTGGGCCTCAACCTCAGGTCCCCGTTCTTCCTCACCCGGGCGCTCCTGCCGTTGCTCGCGGCAGGGGGGACGCACGACGACCCGGCACGGGTCATCAACATCGGGAGCATCGACGGGCTGCATGTGACGGCGCTGCCCACGTACGCCTACTCGGCCAGCAAGGCCGGGCTGCACCACCTGACCAGGGTGCTGGCCAGGGAACTCGGCCCCCGGCACATCACCGTCAACGCCATCGCGCCCGGCCCGTTCGAATCCAAGATGATGGCGGCAACGCTGGAGAGCTCCGGGGACGAGATCGCCGCCGC
>DATJZH010000157.1:0-3898 GCA_035499215.1 Streptosporangiaceae bacterium
CTAGCCCCAGGTCCCCGCTACCCTCCGTCTTGCCTTCGACACGGCGAGCAGTGGTGGTCCAGCCACAGCCGTCGATCACTCCTGGGACGGGAATCTGCAATGCCTCGTCCTCGCCGTCGCCGGCTACCGCACTCGTGACAAGCGGGCGTCTCAGGACCCTTGACCGCGCATGCGCGGCCGCCGCGGATCTTGTACCCGGTCCCGGTTGGCAGTCGGTCAGCGACGGCGTCGACGGCGACCAGGGATGGCCGCTCTACCTGGCCCGGTACGCCGCCTGCTCGAGGGTCGAGTCCACCTCGCCGTCAGCAAACAGCCGCGGCGCCGCCGCCCGGGCCCAGCACGACGCGTCCACAGAGCGCCCGCCTGGTCACTTGGGAAATGGACCTCCCCGAAACGGACGGGACAGCTGCTGACCCGCCTCACTCCGGCACGCCGCGCCGGGACAGGAGGATGCCCGTGCCCAGACATGAAAGCAAATCCTCGCGGCATGACAAGACGCGCACACTAGCGCCGCTGGCCATTACCTTGCGTCCCCGGTTGGCAACCGGGGGGCGGTCGCGAGACACTCAGGTGCGTGTCACCGGCCTATGATCGCTATTACCGCCGCGATCTCGCGCTTGTGCATCACCGCGGCTTCCGCTTCCACGCGCAGGCGTGCGCGCCGGGAATCCTGGCCCTGCTTGAGCCAGTGCGGGCGCGCGCCGGGCTCGTCCTCGAACTTGGCTGCGGCAGTGGCCTGCTCACCAGGAAGCTCACCGAGGCGGGCCACCGCGTCATCGCAACTGACGCATCACCGGCGATGCTCGAGCTGGCGCGCAGCTACGCCCCCGGCGCCGAGGACGTCCGCCAGCTGACGCTTCCTGACGACCCGCTGCCGCCAGCCGACGCAATCGTGTCCGTCGGGCACGTGCTCAGCTACCTGCCCGATGAGCCGGCCATCGACCGGGCGCTCGTCGCGATCGCGCGGACCCTGCGGCCGAGCGGGCTGTTCGCGGTCGACATCTGCGACCTGCAGTACGGACAATCGCGCCGGGACGACCCGAACGACGGGCGGGCCGGCGATGACTGGGCGATCATTACCCAGTTCTCGGTCCCCGCACCTACTCGGTTCGTCCGCCAGATCACCACCTTCGTGCCCAATGACGACGGCTCCTGGCGTCGCGACGACGAGCGCCATGAGAACGTGCTGATCGACACCGCCCAGGTGCCCGCTCTCCTTGCGGCAGAGCACATCGAGGTGACGGTCACCTCCGCGTTCGGCTCTGAGCGACTGCCGGCCGGGCTGCGCGTGCTCATCGGCCAGGCGCCGCCTGGACACGCGCTCAGGTATGGAACGCAGACGTGATCCGGTTGGACCACCACGACACCGGCCAGCCCGCTTGAGGACACCCGGGAGGCCGGCGAGGAACCGCGGATGGCCTGTCTGACGGGCAGATCGCCCAGCACTTGTTCATCGCTCAGGCCACCGTCGAAACCCACCTTCGACATGCTTTGCGACGCTGTCCGGCGTTCCGGAGGGCGGCGTGGGGTTCTCCGACGTTCTCACCGGATGTGCCTGGGGGTGTCTGCTCAGCAGGAAGATGCCTGCTCGCCAGGCTGTCACAGCTGACTGGCGCGGCAACGAGTGGTTCACCAGCCAGCGGCCCGCCGGAATATGGACCGCGGCCAGCCCGCACGATGCGGCGCCCGTCTGCGCCGCCGGCCCGTCGTGCCGCTGTGACGTCCTCGACCGCGGCGATCCTTGTTACGAGCTCGCAACCGGCGTGGTGAGGTTGTAGACGGCCATGCCGCCCACGGTGTGCGCCGTGAAGTGGGCCTCGACCCACGCGCTGATCTGTGACGCGTCTGTTGAGCCGCCGCCAGCGCTGTGCGGACCGCCCGCGCTTCGCGAACCGCCCGCGCCTGCGGTCGGGCTACTGCCGAAGCCGCCGCTCGCGCGGCCGCTCGTCACCCTCTTGCCGAAGCCGCCGCCCGCCCGGGTGCCGACGAAGTAATGGATCTCGCGCTGTGAGACGAGCTCCTCGAACTCGGCGAGACTCGGCGCGGGGTCGGTTCCCCGGAAGCCGCCGATCGCCATGACCGGGACGCCGCCAGTCGCCAGCTCCATTGAGGCCGCGCTGTCGGAGCCGACGGTCGCCGCGGCCCATTTGCAGCGGGATGCGCCGGTCTCAAGCAGTTTTGCGAAGTCGCCGCTGACCGTGGCGTTGCTGCCGGAACCACCGAACCCGCCGAAGCCGCCTGGGAGGCGGCGCGGCCTTCCGCCAGGCAACCCGCCGACAAAACCAGGAAACTCGCCCCGAGTCGCCTCAGCCAGCTCCCCGGCTGCGCCGGCGCCAGGGAACTGGCCGCGACCGAGCCCCCGGACGCCGTCCAGCACCCCCGTAGGGGAGGTCAGGGCCGGGCCAGCGGACGGGCTCGCACCACGGTATGCACTGGCCGCGGTATCGAGGCTGTAGGCCAGCGGACCGCCCAGGCCGACGATCATGGCAAGCGACACCGGGACCACGGCCAGGGCTGTGCGCCCCTGGGCGGTGGCGGTCCGCAGGGCGGGCCGGACCAGGATTGCGCCGGCCGCACAGACGGCGGCGAGAACGATGACCAAGCGCAGCCATGGGAACCATCCGGGGCTGCGGCCGAGCAGGACCCAGGCCCAGGCGGCGGTGGCCCCCAGCGCGGCGGCCATTGTGGCCCGCGCGAACCAGGTGTGTCGAACCCGCCACAGGCTCACGGAGCCGATGCCGACAAGCGCGCCGATCGCGGGAGCGAGGGCGATCGCGTAGTACGAGTGGGTGGTTCCGGACATGAGGCTGAGTACCAGGCCGGCCACCAGCAGCCAGCCGGCCCACATCAGGGCAGCGGCGCGGGTCCGGTCGGTGCGGCCGGCCCGCCGCGACAGCCACAGCATGGCCGCGAAGGCGATCAGGGCGGCTGGGATCAGCCAGCTGATCTGCCCGCCCATCTCGGGCTGGAACAAGCGGGTGATGCCAGTCCCGCCGCCGAACGCCGCGCTGCCGAAAGCGCCGCCGCCGAAAGCGCTCGCGCCGAGCCGGTGACCGGCGGCCTGGCCCGCGCCCACGCCGAGCCCGCGGCCGAACGCCCGGCCTGCGCCCCCGCCGCCGAGGCCGCTCCGGTTGCCGGTGAGCCTGCTGAGCCCGTTGTAGCCGAATGTGAGCTGGAGGATGTTGTTATTGGTGGAACTGCCGACGAACGGCCGGTCGGCTGCCGGAGTGAGCAGCTCGATCGCAACCCACCAGCCCGCGGTGGCCAGCAGCGCGGCACCGCCCACCAGCAGCTGCCAGATGCGCATGCCCATCCTGGGCGGGCCAGAGCACAGGTAGGCCAGCGCTAGCGCCGGCAGCACCAGGAACGCCGCGAGCATCTTGGCGAGGAAGCCCAGTCCGAGGAGCGCCCCGGTCAGGGCCAGCCACCGGGTGCGGCCCGACTCGATAGCCCGGGTGGCGGCATACGCGGCCACCGTCATCATCAGGGTCAGCAGCGCGTCGGGGTCGTCGAAGCGGAAGATGAGCGTTGCGACCGGAGCGAGGGCCATGACCGCCCCGGCGATGATCGCGGCCGATGGCCCGAACCACCGGCGTACAGTGGTGTAGAGCACGCCGACCGTGGCCACACCCTCCAGGGCCTGCGGCACCAGCAGGCTCCAGTAGTTCAGGCCGAAGACCCTGGCGGACAGCTCCATGACCCACAGGAAGGCCGGGGGCTTGTCCACGGTAATGAAGTTGGCGGAGTCCAGCGAGCCGAAGAGGAAAGCCTTCCAGCTCTTTGTTCCGGCCTGGGCGGCGGCGGCGTAGAACTCGTTAGCCCAGCCGTTGCGGCTCAGGCCGACGATGTAGAGCAGCGCGGTGACCGCGAGCAGGGCGAGCAGCGCCGGCCTTGCCCA
>DATJZH010000158.1:0-14154 GCA_035499215.1 Streptosporangiaceae bacterium
GCCAGCTGCGGACCCGCTGGGCCGGGCCTCGCCCGGCCGGTGCCGGACCGGGGGGCAGCAGCTCGCTCACGCGCGCCCGGACCCTGCCCAGATCACCGGCCTCGTCCGTCATGATCTGGGCGGCCACCCCTCCGCCCTCGCGAATCATGCCCAGCAGGACGTGCTCGGTGCCGATGTAGTTGTGCTCGAGCTGCAGTGCCTCCCGCAGCGAGAGCTCCAGGACCTTCTTGGCGCGCTGCGTGAACGGGATGTGCCCGGACGGGGCCCGCGCGCCCAGGCCGACTCTCTCCTGGACTGCCGCGCGAACCCCGTCGAGAGTGAATCCCAGCGACTCCAGCGCCTCAGCGGCGAGTCCCCCGCTCTCGCGCATCAGGCCGAGCAGAATGTGCTCGGTGCCGATGTAGTTGTGGTCAAGAAGCCTGGCCTCTTCCTGGGCCAGGACGATAACCCGCCGCGCCGATTCGGTGAACCTCTCGAACATCTCGTCGCTCCGCTCGTGCCGTGTCTCGCCCATTGCTGATGGCCCCCGGCATGCCAGCTCAGTCCAGTCATGGTCCGGGTCCGCCGACCGCATCGCCCCGAGACCGAGCCGTGCAGTAGCCTCCCATCCTCCGCCTGTCCGGGGCGCCAGCACAGCCTCGCCGGTCCCGGCCGGTCCCGGCCGGACGCGCGCAGCAGCTCCTGCGAGTCATGCACCGGCGGCCGGGCAGGCCCGGTGCGGCCCGGCACGGCCGTCGGGCGCGAGAAGGCGAGGAGGCGGCAGGCTGTCACTTCAGGACCTGCCGCGCCATGACCGCCCGCAGGACCTGGTTGGTGCCCCCGTAGATCTGGGTGGCCTTGGCGTCGCGCATCATCCGCTCGACCGGGTAGTCGCTGACGTACCCGCAGCCGCCGAGCAACTGCACCGCATCGGTCGTGACGTCCATTGCCGCGTCCGACGCGAAGCACTTGCAGGCGCAGGACATGAAGGTCAGGCCCGGGCTCGCCGCACCGGACAGCGCACGCTCGGAGCGGGCGGCGGCCGCATAGGTCAGCTGCCGGGCAGCCTCGACCTTCATCGCCATGTCAGCGAGCATGAACTGGACGCCCTGGAACTCGGCGACGGCCTTGCCGAACTGCCGTCGTTCCTGCACATACCCGCTCGCGTAGTCGAGCGCCCCCTGCGCGATGCCGAGTGCCTGCGCGGCTATGACGACCCCGCTGTGGTCGAGGGTGCGCAGCGCGGTGCGGAACCCGGTGCCCTCCGCACCGATCATCCGGTCAGCCGGGATCACGCAGTCGTCGAAGTACAGCTCGCGAGTCGGCAGGCCTTTGACCCCAAGCTTGTGCTCGGGCGCGCCGAGCGCCAGGCCCTCATCACCGGACTCGACGACGAAGGCGGAGATGCCGCCGGTTCCGGCGTCCGGATCGGTTACCGCCATGACGGTGTAGTACTTGGAGATTCCCGCGTTGGTTATCCAGCGCTTGGTCCCGTTCAGCACATAGGTGTCGCCGTCGCGGACAGCGCTGGTCCGCATCGCCGCGGCATCCGAGCCCGCCTCCGGCTCCGAGAACGCGTACGAGAACATGGCTTCGCCGCGGGCGACCGGCGCCAGGTAGCGCTGTTTCAGCTCTTCAGCCGCCGAGAGCAGCAGCGGCATCGTACCGAGCCCGTTGACCACGGGAATCAGCGAGCTGGAAGCGCAGGCCCGCGCTATCTCCTCGATCACGATGACGGTCGCGATGGCATCCGCCTCCGGGCCTCCGTAGGCCGCCGGAATGTGCGGGGCATGCAGGTCCGCCTTGACGAGAGCGTCGTACGCCTCCGCCGGAAATTCCGCCGACTCATCCACCCTGGCCGCGTGCGGCGCGATCTTGTCATTGGCGAGCGCCCGGACGGAATGGCGCAGCGCGTCGTGTTCTGGTGACAGGGCGAAGGCCGGAAAGTCAAGGCTCATGGCCTTGATGGTAAGTCGCCGGCTGCGATCGCCGCGTCTACGAGCGCGCCCGGTTGATGGTGGCGGGCTGCACGACCCGCTCGGCCAGGAAGTCTTCCCACGTCCGGTGACCC
This sequence comes from Streptosporangiaceae bacterium, assembly GCA_035499215.1. GTDB lineage: Bacteria > Actinomycetota > Actinomycetes > Streptosporangiales > Streptosporangiaceae > DATJZH01. The sequence goes on from DATJZH010000158.1 coordinate 2,051, forward strand.
GCTGCCCGGTCGGGAGCCAGGTTCGCGCCAGCCCGGACCGCGCGGGCAGCCTGTCCCGGAAGCCGGACCGCCACCATCAGCCGGTGCTTGCGGCTAGCCCGCAGATACCCGCGGATCAGGTCGGCCAGCAGGTACATCCGCGGCCCGGCCATATCGGGCGCCAGCCCGGCCGGGGTGCCGAGCGCCAGTTCCACCAGCCGGGCCGCGACCTCGCCGGCGTCGACCGGCTGGAACCGAAAGCCGGCCGGAACCGGTATCACCGGCAGCTTCGCCGTCTGCTGGGCCACCTTCAGGACCAGGTCATGGAACTGGGCGGCGCGCAGCGTCGTCCACGGCAGGCCAGAGCCGGCCACGGCCCGCTCCGCGGCCAGCTTGGCCGCGAAGTAGCCGAACATGGCGCGGTCGACGGCGCTGATGACCGGGATCCGGTCGGCGCCGACGACCGAGATGTACACCAGGTGCTGCGCCCGCGCCCGCGACGCGGCGCGCACCAGGTTCCGGGTCGCCTCGTCGTCGCCCTTGCTGCTGCCCGCGCAGTGCACGATGATCCCGGCACCGTCCACCGCGGCCTGGATACCCTCGTCCCCGAGCAGGTCACCGGTCACGTACTCGATACCCTCCGCGGGCGCGCGGGTGCGGCGGCTGAGCACCCGGACATCCCAGCCCGCCTCCCGCAGGCGCGCGACGACGTGGCGCCCCAGCGTGCCCGTGCCGCCAGTGACCAGGATTGGTGATGTCATAGCTCCTCCTCAGCGATGGTCTTCCGGGAATGCCGCTTCTTCATCGTGGCTTGCCGGGGCCGGTCGCAACATCGCCCACCTGGCGGATCTCACGCCCGGATCCGGCTCGCGTCGCACCCGGAGCGGCCGCACCCGGAGCCCGCCCTGCCGGGCGCCAGGCGCCCCGCATGTCACGTCCGCGGGGTGCCGGGTGTCAGTGTGGTGACACCCGGCAACGAGAGAATGTGACAGATGGCCGACAGTGACTGGCTGGCAGCCGCCTTCGAGGAACACCGCGATCACCTGCGTGCGGTGGCCTACCGGCTGCTCGGCTCGATGACCGACGCCGACGACGCGGTCCAGGACGCCTGGCTGCGGCTGACTGGCGCGGATACCGGCGAGGTGGAGAATCTCGGCAGCTGGCTGACGACAGTCGTCGCGCGGGTGTCCCTGAATATGCTCCGGTCGCGGCGGTACCGGCCCGAGGACCCGGTCGGTAATTCCTGGCCAGGTGCCGCGGAGGTGGCGGCCAGGACCGGCGCGGCGGCCGGGCCCGGCGGTGCCGGCCCGGCCGGCCGGGCCGGCGATCCGGAGGACGAGGCTGTGCTCGCCGACTCGGTGGGCATCGCCCTGCTGGTCGTGCTCGACAGGCTCACGCCGGCCGAGCGGCTCGCGTTCGTGCTGCACGACATGTTCGCCGTGCCGTTCACTGAGGTGGCGGCCGTGCTCGGGCGCTCGACGGACGCGACGCGGCAGCTCGCCAGCCGGGCCCGGCGCCGGGTACGCGCAGCGCCCAGCCCAGATCGCGCCGCCGACCTCGCCCGCCAGCGGGAGGTGGCCGCCGCGTTCCTCGCCGCATCCCGTGGCGGCGATCTGCGTGCCCTCGTCGCGCTGCTGGACTCCGATGTCACGCTGACAGCCGACGCCGTCGCCGCCCCGTCCGGCAAGCCGGTGCTGCTGCGGGGCGCGGACATGGTCGCCAGGGGCGCGCTTGCGGCCTCCGGCCGGGCGGGGCATTCCCGGCTGGCCCTGATCGACGGGGCAGCGGGCATCATATTCGCGCCGGCCGGCCGGCTGCAGGCCGTGCTGGCCCTGACGGTCAGCGCCGCGCGCCAGATCACGGCCATCGAGGTGGTAGCCGATCCGGGCCGGCTGCGTCGGCTGCGGCTGGCAGTGCTGCCGGACTAGACATGCCGCGGGACTGAGCAGGGAGCTGACGAGAAGATGACCGACCAGCGGTCTGTGCTGTCACCGCAGGGACGCGAGCTGCTGGCACGCCTGGCCGGCGAGCACATCGACCCGCGGCAGGCGCTGCGGCTGGCGCGGGCGCTGCGCGCCGGCTACCCGCCCGGTCTGGTCGCCGCCGCGCTCACCCAGCAGGCGCTGCGCGTCACCGCCCGCGCCAAGTTCAGCCGCGCCCACGAGATGCTGTTCACCCGGCCGGGGCTGGAGCAGGCATCATCCGAGCTCACCGCCCGCCACGGCGCTGCGAGGTTCGCCGCGGCACGGCTGGTCGCCGACCTTTGCTGCGGCATCGGCGGCAGCCTCACCGCGCTTGCCGCCGGGCGAGACGCACTCGGTGTCGATCGCGATCTCACCAGCGTTGAATTCGCCCGGCATAACGCCGCCGTCTACGGCGCGGCCGACGGGCTGGCCGTCGTGTGCGCAGACGTCCGCGATCTCCCGCTGACCGGGCCGCGCCGCAATGAGCGAGCCCGCGGCGACGGCGCCGCCCGGCCGGTCCGGGCCGTTGACGCCGTGTTCATCGACCCCGCGCGCCGGTCCGCCGGGGGAAGGCTGACGGGCGGGCGCAGCGACCCGCCGCTGGACTGGTGCCTCGGCCTGGCCGGCCGCATCCCGTCGGTCGGCATCAAGGCCGCACCGGGCCTGGCCCGCGACCTCGTGCCAGCCGGCTGGGAAATCGAGTTCCTGGCGGTGGGGCGCAGCCTTAAGGAGGCACTGCTGTGGTCCCCGGCGCTGGCGACGGCGGGCCGCCGCGCCACGGTGCTGCCCGGCGGTTACACGCTGACGTCCTCATCCGCGCCGCCGGCCCCGCTTGCCGCGCCCGGCGGCTACCTGCTCGACCCGAACCCCGCAGTCACCAGGGCGGGGCTGGTGCAGCAGCTCGCCAGCCAGCTGGGCGCATGGCAGATCGACCCGATGATCGCGTTCTTGTCCGCTGACAGGCCGCTGCGGACACCGTTCGGCCGGGCGCTGCGTGTCCTGGAGTCGGCGCCGTGGCATGAGAAGGAGTTCGCCCGGCGCCTGCGCGCCCTCGGCGTCGGGACAGCCGACATCCGCCGCCGTGGACTGGCCGGCGACGTCCAGCAGATCCACCGCCGTCTCGGGCTGCGGGGCGAGCGCAGCGCGACGATCGTCATTACGCGGCGGAACGGCAGGCCCTGGGGACTGATCTGCACTGCCGCCGATGACTGCGCCGCCGATCCCAGCGCTGCCGATGACATCGCCGCCGATCCCAGCGAGCCGGGCACGCCGTGAGCCCGGGCAGCCGGCGAGTCAGAGCCCCGCCATGCGGTCCTGCTGCTCGCCGCCGGGGTGCAGCCGGAGCCTCGCCCGCAGCGCCGCTCCCTTGGCCTGTGCTGTGGCACGGAGCTCTTGCTGGAAGGCGATCATCGCGGTGCGCAGTCCCGCATCGGAGACCGCCAGGATGCGGACGGCCAGCAGGCCGGCGTTGCGCGCGCCGCCGACGGCAACCGTTGCGACCGGGATCCCGGCCGGCATCTGCGCAATGGACAGCAGCGAGTCCACCCCGTCGAGGTGAGCCAGCGGGACGGGGACCCCGATCACCGGCAGCGGCGTCATGGCGGCCAGCATGCCGGGCAGGTGCGCGGCTCCGCCGGCTCCGGCGATGATGACCCGCAGGCCGCGGTCCGCAGCGGCAGAACCATAATTGATCATGTCCCGAGGCATCCGGTGCGCCGACAGCACGTCTGCCTCGTGCGGCACGCCGAACTCTGCCAGCGCGGTGACGGCCGCTTCCATCACCGGCCAGTCGGAGTCGCTGCCCATGACGACGCTCACCAGCGGACGCTTGGCCACCTGCGCCTCCTCATCCCGTCCTGTCCCGCCCGCAGCCGCCGCATCGCCAGGAGCGTCAGCAGCGTCAGCCATGCTCGGTTCCCGAACTCAGGTAGCTGGCCGCTCTCCTGGCCCGGTCGCGCAGGGCGCTGATGCCGGCGCCGAGCACCGTCACGTGCCCGACTTTACGGCCGGGACGGACCGGCTTGCCGTACAGATGCACCCGCACCCCCGGATCGCCGGCGAGCACGTGCAGCAGCCGCGGATAGATGTCAGGATCCTCGCCGCCGAGCACGTTTACCATCACCGCGTGCGGCGCGGCCAGTGCTGGCGCTCCGAGCGGCAGGTCAAGCACAGCGCGCAGATGCTGCTCGAACTGGGATGTCCGCGCGCCCTCGATCGTCCAGTGACCGCTGTTGTGCGGCCGCATGGCCAGCTCGTTCACGAGCAGGCCGGCCGCGGTCTGGAAGAGCTCAACAGCCAGCACGCCGACGACGCCGAGCTCGGCCGCGAGCCGCAGTCCCAGCCGCTGCGCCGCGGCGGCACTGCCGGGCGCCAGGCCGGGAGCCGGCGCGAGCACCTCGCGGCAGATGCCATCGCGCTGCACTGTCTCGACAACCGGGTAGACGGCGCCCTGGCCGCTCGGCGAACGGGCAACGACGACGGCGAGCTCGCGCTCGAGCGCGACGTGCTCCTCGACGATCAGCTCGATGCCGTGTGAGAGCACATCCGCCGCCGCGGCGGGCCCGGCGCAGATCCACACGCCCTTGCCGTCGTAGCCGCCCGTGACAGCCTTGAGCACCACGGGCCAGCCATGCTCCGCCGCGAAGGCCGTCACCTCACCGAGGCTGCTCACCGGGGCAAAAGGCGGGCATGGCACGCCGAGCGCGGCCAGCCGCTCGCGCATCACCCGCTTGTCCTGGGCGTGCCGCAGCGCCGCGGATCCGGGCCGGACGGTAATCCCGGCCTCCTCAAGCTCGCGCAGCGCGGCTGCGGGCACGTGCTCGTGATCAAAGGTGAGCACGTCGCAGCCGGCGGCAAAGGCCCGCAGGTCGCCGGCGAAGCGATAGTCCCCGAGGAACGTGCCGGCACAGACCTGGGCCGCGCTCTCATCCGCGGCGCCGGCGAGCACCCGGAACCCGATGCCGAGGCTCACCGCGGCCTGACAGGTCATCCTGGCCAGCTGGCCGGCTCCGACCATCCCCACGATGGGCACTGCGCCCGGTCCGCGGGCGCTGCCTCGTTCCGCCACCCGCCGTAGCCTACGAGGTCAGGTCCGCCGCTTCGCGACCAGGGACGGGCCAGCTGATCAGGCCGGACCGATGACCGCCGGCTGCTGAGAATCGGGAACGTCGGGCGCTGCGCGCGGCACGAACACCGCGAAAACGGCTGGCCGCGGCCGGACGAGCACCACCTGGCCACCGTCAGCCGCGGCAACCGTCCTGGCCAGGGCAAGGCCAAGGCCGGTCCCGCCCGGCGCGCCACTGACGCTCCGCTCGAAGATGCGCGGCACCAGCTCTGGCGGCACTCCCCTGCCCTCGTCTCTGACCTCGATGACCACGGATCTCTGGGTCTGCGAGGTCCTGATGGTCACGGTCCCGGCGCCGTGCACGAGGGCGTTGTCGAGCAACGTGGCGATCACCTGCGCGGCCCCGCCCACCGTCACGTAGGCGTACATGTTCTTGTCGCCGGTCAGCTCCAGCTTCCTGCCCTCGCGGCGGAAGGCCGGATCCCACTCGACGACCTGCTGGGCGACGATGTCGTCGACACTGGCCAGGGTCGGCGCGCCGCTCATCGACCGGCGCGCGCGGCCCAGCAGCTGGCCGACCACATCGGCGAGCCGCTCGGTCTGAGCCAGCGCGGCGGCGCCCTCCTCCCGCACCACGTCTGGGTAGGTCGCGGCCGCGACCATCTCCTCCAGTCGCATCGACAGCGCGGTCAGCGGGGTGCGCAGCTGGTGTGACGCGTCGATGGCGAAATCCCGTTCCGCCGCGAGCAGGTCAGTGATGCGCTGCGCGGAGCCGTCCAGGCCCTCGGCCACCCGGTCAAGTTCCTGCACGCCGTAGCGGCGGCCCAGCGGCCGGGCATCGCCCGAGCCGAGCCGGTCAGCCGCCCGGGCCAGTTCCCGCATCGGCCGGGACAGGCGGCGCGCCTGAAGCAGTGCGAGCACCACGGCCACGCCTACAGACAGCAGCGCCAGCGAGCCGATCAGGGCAAGGCCGTCCCAGATGCGGCCGCTGACGAACGAGTCGTCGGCCTCGACCGTGACGGCGAAATCGCCGGTGCTCGACCGCGCCGCGATCGTGTCGCGCGCAGGGGGGCGGCTGCCCGCCGCTATCGCCGCCGCGCCCCGCTGCCTGATGATCACATACTGGTCGGGCAGCGATCGGGCAAGCTGCGCCGCGTCGGCCGGCAACCCGGAGTCCGCGCGCTCTTGCAGGCCGCGGGAGAGCGTCAGTGCATCACGCCTGAGCTCCTGAGTCGCCTCGCCAGCCTGCAGCCTGGCCGCCAGGAACGCCAGCGGCACGCCAAGCAGCAGCACCGCGACGATCGCGACGGCCACGGTGGAAATCAGCAGGCGGCGCTGCACCGGTCTGCTCCCGCGCCGCCGGCCGTCACAGTGTCGCCAGTCGCCGCGTCGCCAGTCGCCGCGTCGCGGTCTCCGGGTGGCCGCCAGTCCCCGAGCCGCTCATCACGGGGTCGATAACCACGGGTTCGCCGGCCACTGGCAGCGTCCTCAGTCGCCGCGCTCGAACCGGAATCCGACCCCGCGGACGGTCGTGATGAACTGCGGTCTGTGCGCATCGTCGCCGAGCTTGCGGCGCAGCCAGGAGACGTGCATGTCCAGCGTCTTGGTCGAGCCCCACCACTTGCTGTCCCAGACCTGGCGCATGATCTGCTCGCGGGTGACCACCTTCCCGGCCTCCGTGACGAGCAGGGCGAGCAGGTCGAACTCCTTCGAGGTCAGCTCGATTTCCTCGTCGCCCAGCCAGGCGCGGCGGGCATCGGGATCGATCCGGACGCCCTGAGCGACATGCGTCTCCGCGGCGCCCCTGCGCAGCAGCGCCCGCACCCGGGCAAGCAGTTCCGCGAGCCGGAAGGGCTTCGTCACATAGTCGTCAGCGCCCGCATCCAGACCGATGACGGTATCCACCTCGTCGGCACGCGCCGTCAGGATGAGCACGGGTATCGACTGGCCGTTGGAGCGGATCCGCCGGCATACCTCGAGCCCGTCCAGCTTGGGCAGCCCGATGTCGAGGACGATGAGATCTATGCCGCCACCGCGGGCAGCCTCGAGCGTGCCTGGCCCGTCTGCCGACACGCCGACGTCGTAGCCCTCGCGCCGCAGCGCGCGCGCCAGCGGCTCCGAGATGGCCGGGTCATCTTCGGCAAGCAAAACGCAGGTCATGGTCAGATGGTAAGGCGGCAAGCAAGTAATTCCCGCGCTCTACGCGCGGGAATTACCGAGATCCGCGCAGACAATGCGCCGCTGACCAGCGGCATCATCCGGATTTCCGTGATCAAACCGGCACCGCTCCGGCCGGGTCAGGCTGGCGTGACGCCATGGCGCCGCCGCGAGAACGACCGGTCCTTGCCGCGGGCAGCGGCGAACCGGCGGATCAGCTCAGCCCGGAGATCTTCTGGCTCGACCACGTCGTCGACTACCAGCTCGCCCGCGAGCCGGAGCACGTCGATGTCGCTTTCGTAGGCGCTGCGCAGCCGCGCTGTCTCCGCGTCCTTCTCGGCCGCGTCCGGGATGCCGGCCAGCTTGTTGAAATAGACGGCGTTCACGGCTGCCTCCGCGCCCATCACCGCGATCTTCGCCGTCGGCAGCGCAAGCGTGGCGTCCGGCTCGAACCCGGGCCCGGCCATCGCGTACAGGCCGGCGCCGTAGGCCTTGCGGACGACAACGCAGATCTTCGGGACGGTGGCCTCGGACACAGCGCTGATCATCTTGGCCCCGTGCCTGATGATGCCCTGCTTCTCGACTGCGGTGCCGACCATGAAGCCGGGAACGTCGGCCAGGAAGAGCAGCGGAAGGCTGAAGGCGTCGCACAGCTGGATGAACCGGGCGGCCTTGTCCGCGGAGTCGACGAACAGGACCCCGCCCTTGAACATCGGGTTGTTCGCGACCACCCCGATGGCCTGGCCGTCCAGCCGGGCGAAGCCGACGACAAGTTCCCTGGCCCACAGGGCGTGGATCTCGAAGAGGGAGTCCTCGTCGACCAGCCCGCGGACGTAACGGCGCATGTCGAAGGCCTGCCGCTCGCTGACCGGAACCATCGCGCGCAGGTCAGCGGAGCCGGGCGCGCGGGGCGGCGCGGCAGGCGGCTGCTGCTGCCAGTTCCCCGGCAGGTAGGACAGGTAGGACCGGACCGCTTCGATGGCGTCGCGCTCAGATCCCGCGAGATGGTGACCACAGCCGGAGACGGTGCAGTGCATGCGGGCACCGCCCATCTCCTCCAGGGTCGTCTGCTCCCTGACCACCATTTCCACCATGCGCGGGCTGCCCAGGTACATCGAGGCGCTCCCGTCGACCATGACGGTGTAATCGCAGAACGCGGGAATGTAGGCGCCGCCAGCGGCCGACGGGCCGAACAGCGCGCATACCTGCGGGATCGAGCCCGAGGCGCGGACCTGGGTATGGAAGATCTTGCCCGCGCCGCGGCGGCCGGGGAACATCTCCACCTGGTCGGTGATCCGGGCCCCGGCCGAGTCCACCAGGTAGATCATCGGGAGGCCGGCCGCGTAGGCCTTCTCGATGATCCTGATGATCTTCTCGACGGTCCTGGCGCCCCATGAGCCCGCCTTGACCGTCGAGTCGTTGGCCATCAGCGCCACCGGCCTGCCGCCGATTGCGGCGGTCCCGGTGATGACGCCGTCAGCGGGCAGGTCATCGGCCAGCACATTGGCGAAGGCGCCGTCCTCGGTGAAGCTGGCCTCATCGGCCAGCAGCGCGATCCGGTCCCTGGCGAAAAGCTTGCCCTGGGCTGCGCCCGCCGCGTGGTAGCGGGCCGCGCCGCCACGGGAGATCCTGGCGCGGGTCTCGGCGACGTCGGGATGTCCGGCCGCGGCAGCCTCAGCCGCGGCGTTCGTGCTGGCCGGCCCGGTCTGGTCAGCTGGTCCGGTCTGGTCAGCTGCGCCAGCCGTCGGGGTGTTCTGCTCTGCGTCCACGGTCGCGAGCGTACCGAGGCACCTGACCGGCTCAGGCGCGCAGGCACCCTGGCCGGCGGCGGGCGCGGGTTCCTTGATCCCGGAATTTGCTCCGTTGCGCCGCCGCCTCCGCATCCCGCCGCATCCTGCGCACCGGCTGGGGACGCTCCCAGGCCTACGCCGACCTCACCCTATCTGGCTGCGCCGGCAGGGTCTGCGCGGTCAGCTTGCGAAAGCAACCGGGTCCGGGCGTCCATCGGCGGCAGGTCGCCGGCCAGGAGCATCGATCGGGCGATCCCTGTCGCCCTGGCGCTGCTTGACGAGCACTGGCCCGCCCTCCACCTGGAGGCCGACCCGCCCGGCGCCGCCGTCGTACCGCGCCACGACCCCAGATACCTGATCGGCCGCCTCCAACAGGCCCTGTCCATCACCGGAATCGGTGACCTCGATGTGGACGTGAGAGCCGGGGTGAATGCGGGCGCTGACGGTGAAGGTGCCGCCGGGGTGGCGGCTGGCCGAATGGCGCACCGCGTTTGCGGCCAGTTCGGACAGGCAGAGCACTGCGTCATCGGCGGCAGGCGTTACGGGGGTCAGGCCAGGGGCTACGGGGCGGGCGGGCCAGGGGTTACGGGGGGGTCAGGCGGGTGCGCGGGCCGGCCCTGAGCACCTGGGACGGCAGCTGGCGGCCGATGATGCACTCGGCGTCAGCCGCCGCGTCGATCATCGATTCCAGGTCGATGCCGGTCTCGACCCCCATGTCCTCGACCATGTGGACCAGCTCCTCGGTGGCGATGTTCCCGCTGGCGCCCGGCGCGTAGGGGCAGCCGCCGAGCCCGCCCACCGAGGCGTCGAAGTCATCCACGCCAAGCTCGAGCGCGGTCACCACGTTGGCCAGGCCGGTTCCGCGGGTGTTGTGGAAGTGCAGGTTGAGCGCCACGTCGGGGTAAGACCGGCGGAACTCGCCGACCAGCTGGCGGACCCGGCCCGGCGTCGCCATGCCGGTAGTGTCGCCGAACGAGACGCTGTCGGCGCCATCGGCCAGAGCGCGGCCGGCTACCTTCACCACCCGTTCCACCGGCACGTCGCCCTCGTACGGGCAGCCCCACGCCGTCGAGACGATCACCTGGCAGGTGGCGCCGCGCTGATGCGCCGCGTCGATGATCATTGCGATGTCATCCAGCGATTCCGCCGTGCCGCGGCCCACGTTCTTGCGGTTGTGGGTATCGGACGCGGACACGACAGCCTCGATCTCGGTGAGGCCGCTGTCGAGCGCGCGGCCGGCTCCGCGCAGGTTCGGCACCAGAGCCGAGTAGCGCACCGCTGGCAGCCGCTTGATCCCGCGCCACACCTCGTCGGCATCGGCCATCTGCGGGATCGCCTCCGGCCGGACGAAGGACACCGCCTCGATCCGATGCACGCCGGTCGAGGACAGCCGGTTGATCAGCTCGATCTTGGCCTGGGTCGGGACCGGCTGCTCGTTCTGCAGGCCGTCCCTCGGCCCGACCTCCCGGACCGAGATACGCTGAGGGAAGTCACTCACCGGCTGGCCTTTCGTAATGTCGTGTCCTTGCATTCTCCGGCGTCCGGGACAGCGCGGCTAGCTCACTCGCCGCGCCAATGCGGTCGTCGCTTCTGCGCGAAGGCCACTATGCCCTCCCGCCGGTCGGCCGACACCGCGGCCGTGCGCCAGGCCGCATCCTCAACCTCAAGGCCCGCGGCCAGGCTCAGGCCCGAGCCCAGCCGGATGGCCTGCTTGGCCGCGCGGACGGCAACCGGCGAGTTCCCGCTGATCGCCTCGGCCAGCTCGGCCGCGTGCTGGCCGGCCGTGCCCGCTGGCACCAGCCGGTCGGCCAGCCCGATCCGGGCCGCCTCGGCAGCGGCCACCCGGCGTCCGGTCAGGATCAGGTCGGCGGCCCTGCCGGGGCCCAGGCGGCGCGCTGCCAGCTGGGTGCCGCCGCCGCCGGGCACCAGGCCGACGGTTGCCTCCGGCAGGCCGAACACGGCGGTCTCGTCGGCCACGATCAGGTCGCAGGACAGCGCGAGCTCGCAGCCCCCGCCGAGTGCGTAGCCGCGCACCGCGGCGATCACCGGCTGCGGCAGCCCGAGCACCGCGCCGAACGCCGCGCGAAACACCGGCCGCTGGGCCATCAGCTCGCCGTCGGTCATGGCCGCCCGCTCTTTGAGGTCCGCGCCGACGCAGAATGCCCGCTCCCCCGCGGCAGTCAGCATTACCGCCCGGACATCCCGGTCGGCACCGACCTGGGCGCATGCCAGGGTCAGCGCGGTCGCCAGCTCGGTGCTGAGCGCGTTCATCGCCTGCGGCCGGTCCAGCAGCAGCTCGGCGATAGCGCCAGCCTGCCCGGCAGCGGCGTGGCGATGTACCCGAAGGCCAGCCAGAGACTCCATGAACCAGCAGGCTAGCGAACGTGCAGCACCTCTCCGGCGCTCACCACGGCGATCTGTCCGGCCTCGGCCTTGCCGGGTACCGTGAGCACCAGCCTGCCGGTCTCGTCAACGTCGGTGGCTGTGCCGGCGAGCATCCGCCCGCCGGGCAGTGTCACCCGGACGTTCCGGCCGACCGTGGCGGAGAGCCGCAGGTACTCCCGCCGCAGGCCGCTGGCGACCGGGTCGCCCGTCTCGTCGGCCGACCAGCGCAAGTACCACTTCTCCAGCTGGCGCAGCAGGCCCGCCAGCAGCTGCCCCCGGTCAGCGCAGGAGGCCTGCTGCAGGGCGAGCGAGGTGGCCCCGGTGGCCGGCAGCTCAGCCTCGCTGGCCCCGACGTTGATCCCGATGCCGACCACAATGGCGCCGCCTGCCTGCTCCGCGAGGATGCCGGCCAGTTTGCCGCCGCCTGCCAGGACGTCGTTGGGCCACTTCAGCCGGGCGTCGACACCGGCGACCGCGCGCACCGCCGAGGCCACCGCGACGCCGGCCAGCAGCGGCACCCAGCCCCGGCGGGCGGGAGACACCGCCGCCGGGCGCAGCAGCACCGAGCAGGTCAGGGCCGCGCCAGGGCTGGTCACCCAGCTGCGGCCCAGCCGACCGCGGCCAGCCGTCTGGGCCTCGGCGACCAGCACGGTGCCCTCCGGCGCCCCCCGGCGCGCCGCCTCGAGCATGTCCGCATTGGTCGACCCAGTCTCGGCGACCACGTCAATCTCGTCCCAGAAGGAGCCAGGCCCGGCAAGCGCGGCG